>DGRY01000007.1 GCA_002391185.1 Prevotella sp. UBA4376 | reverse complement strand
TTGCGCTTGCGCAACCAATTTCAAACTTCTAACTCTCATTGTATCCTGAAAAAAACTATATTTTAATATTATTTAGTCAATAGTTTTGTTTTCTCTCTTTTAATTTCTGTACTTTTGCGTCAGGTTTTGACAAAAGAGAAAATTAAACGTAATAATTAATACTATTATGGCTGAAGCTATTGACATTCGAGAATTAAATATCCGAATAGAACAACAGAGCGGTTTCGTTACTAATTTGGTAACGGGAATGAACCGTGTTATCGTAGGACAGAAACATCTTATCGACTCACTTTTAATATCACTGCTCAGTGATGGACATATTTTGTTAGAGGGTGTTCCTGGTTTGGCCAAGACACTTGCTATTAAAACATTGTCGCAGTTGGTAGCTGGCGATTTCAGCAGAATTCAGTTCACTCCAGATCTTCTTCCTGCTGATGTTGTTGGTACTCAGATATATTCTCAGAAAGATGAGTCGTTCCATGTAAAGAAGGGACCTGTGTTTGCCAACTTTGTGCTGGCTGATGAGATTAACCGTGCCCCTGCTAAGGTGCAGAGTGCTTTGCTGGAGGCTATGCAGGAACACGAGGTTACTATCGGTGATAACACTTTTAAGTTGCCTAAGCCTTTTCTTGTGCTTGCTACACAGAACCCAATAGAGCAGGAGGGTACTTATCAGTTGCCTGAGGCTCAGGTTGACCGTTTTATGTTGAAGGTGATTATTGACTATCCTACTCTTGAAGAGGAGAAACTCATTATTCGTGAGAACATCCAGGGCAGTATGCCACAGGTTACTCCTGTTACATCAGCAGAAGAGATTATGAAGGCTCGTGAGGTGGTTAACGAGGTGTATATCGACGAGAAGATTGCTCAGTATATTGCCGACATCGTGTTTGCAAGTCGTTACCCAGAGCGTTACGGATTGGCAGAGCTGAAAGATTATATTACATACGGTGGTTCGCCACGTGCAAGTATCAATCTTGCCAAGGCTGCACGTGCCTATGCTTTCATTAAGCATCGTGGATATGTGGTGCCTGAGGATGTGCGTGCAGTGGTTCATGATGTGATGCGTCATCGTATTGGTTTGAGCTACGAGGCAGAGGCGAGCAACGTGACAAGCGAGGAGATTATCAGTAAGATAGTTAATAAGGTTGAAGTACCTTAATTGAATTATGAATGTGGAACCAACGGTCACTGACCGAAGGGAAGTAATTTGGAATGTTGAAAGATGGAAAGATGGAAATATTGAAATATTGAAAGATGGAAATATTGAAATATTGAAAGATGGAGATATTGAACCGAAGGTCACTGACCGAGTGGATGCTGTCAGCGAAGCTGGTGCATCCGAAATGATGAGGGAAGTAAATATTGAAAGATGGAAATATTGAAATAATGAAAGATGGAAATATTAAAGCGCTTTGCGCTTAAATTCAATCTTCAATTTTCAATCTTCAATCTTCGATAGCATTGCTTGCAACGTGACTGCTTTGCGCTTCTTTATCATTTTTCATTTTTCATTTATCAACCAACGGTCACTGACTGAGCGTTTGCTGTCAGCGCAGCTGGGGCAAACATAACAGTGAAGGAAGTAATTAGCGGAGCTTGCTCCGCGCAAACTAATGGAAACATCGAACATATTAAAAAGGGTTAGGAAGATAGAGATAAAGACTCGCGGACTGAGTCAGAATATCTTCGCAGGTCAGTATCATTCTGCCTTCAAAGGTAGGGGTATGGCCTTTAGTGAGGTGCGCGAGTACCAATATGGCGATGATGTTCGAGATATCGACTGGAACGTTACAGCACGTTTTCATCGTCCTTATGTGAAAGTGTATGAGGAGGAGCGTGAACTTACTGTGATGTTGCTGGTTGACGTCAGTGGTTCGCTTGATTTTGGTACCACCCATCAAACAAAGAATGATATGGTTACCGAGATTGCTGCAACGATTGCTTTCAGTGCCATTCAGAACAATGATAAGATTGGGGTTATCTTCTTCTCTGACCGCATAGAGAAATATATTCCTCCAAAGAAGGGACGTAAGCACATTCTGTATATCATTAGAGAGCTGCTTGACTTTAAACCAGAGAGTAAGAAAACAGACATAGGTATGGCGGTGAGCTATTTCACCCGAATGATGAAACGACGTACAACTGCTTTCCTGTTGAGCGATTTCTACACCCGTAATGACTTTACCAAGGAATTGCAGATTGCCAATTCAAAGCATGATGTGGTGGCTGTGCAGGTGTATGATCCTCGTGCAAAGTCTCTGCCTGATATCGGGTTGATGAAGGTGCGTGATGCCGAAACGGGACACGAGATGATTATCGACACAAGCAGCAGTAAGTTACGTAAGGCTCACACCCTTTACTGGCTGGAACGCGAGGATGCTCTGCGCAAGTGTTTCAATAAGAGTAAGGTTGACTGGACTTCAGTGGCTACCAACGATGACTATGTGCGTGCGTTGATGCTGCTGTTTAAGCAAAGAAGCTAAAAATATGGCATTGAAAGAACATATTAAATATAAGACGCCTGTAGGAAGAATGGCATTGACGGTTCTTCTGCTTTTATGTTGTGCGGTAGCTATGAATGCTCAGGTGCAGGTGGAGCAGAAGATTGACTCGGTGCAGATTTTCATTGGACAGCAAACTGGACTGCACCTCACGGTGAACATGAAGCGCGGACAGAAAGCCGTGCTCCCTGAGTTTAAACGTGCACAGATGATTACTCCTGGCGTTGAGGTGGTGAGTTGGAAAGACGGCGACACCACAAATCTTGACAACGACATGATTCAGGTGAGCCGCACCTATCAGCTCACTTCGTTTGACGAGAAGGTTTATGCCATTCCTGCTCTAAATGTTAAGGTGGGTGGACGAAACTACAGTGGCAATCAGTTGGCTTTGAAGGTGCTCACAGTAGATGTAGATACACTGCATCCTAACCAGTTCTTTCCTCCAAAGGATGTACAAGCTAACCCATTTGACTGGAACGAATGGAGCACTTACTTTTGGTTGAGCGTGCTATTGGTAATAATTTGTGTCGCAATAGTTTATCTTGTTTATAGACTAAAACAAAATAAGCCTATAATCACTCATATACGCATTGTGAAGCATGTGCCTGCACACCAGAGAGCCTTAAAGGAAATAGACCAAATAAAGGCAGAGCAACTGGTGCAGAGTGAAGACCAAAAAGCTTATTACACCAAGCTCACTGAGACGCTGAGAAAATATATTCAGGAACGTTTCGGATTCAATGCTATGGAGATGACAAGTTCGGAGATTATCGATGCTCTTCAGCAGAGGGGTGACAAAAAGATGATTGATGAATTGCATGAGATTTTCTTTACTGCCGATCTCGTGAAGTTTGCTAAGTATTCTACTCTGATCAATGAGAACGACCTTAACTTAGTTAATGCAGTAAACTTTATTGATCAGACAAAACAGGATGATAAACCTACCGAGGAACGCATCGTTCCGAAGTTGAGTGATGACGACAAGAAGAGTCGCAATAACAGAATAGTCATCAAGAGTATTATCTCTGTAGGTGTTGTGGTTGCTGTGGCTTTGCTTGGATATATTATCTACAACATTTATTTGTTGCTGTTATAAAAGGAAAAGAAACATGGAATTTGCCAATAAGGAATATTTTCTGTTACTATTGCTTGTGGTGCCATACATATTGTGGTACTTTCTTTACCGCAAGAAAACAGAGCCAACAATGAAGATGAGTGATACCTATGCCTATAGGTTTGCTCCTAAGAGCTGGCGTATGAGGATTGTTCATCTGCCAATGTTTCTTCGTTGCATGGCATTTGTTCTGATTGTTATTATCATGGCGCGTCCACAGACGCATAATTCGTGGGATAACCGTTCGGTGGAGGGTATAGACATTATGCTTGCCATGGATGTTTCCACCTCAATGCTTGCCGAGGATTTGAAGCCAAACCGTATGGAGGCAGCCAAGGAGGTGGCAGGCGAGTTTATTGCCGGTAGGCCAGATGACAATATCGGTCTTACTATCTTTGCTGGTGAATCGTTCACCCAGTGTCCTATGACAACAGATCACACTTCGTTACTTAATCTGTTGCAGAATGTGCGCACCGATATTGCGGCTCGTGGACTTATCTCTGATGGAACAGCAGTGGGAATGGGATTGGCTAATGCCGTGAGCCGTTTGAAGGAGTCGAAAGCGAAGAGTAAGGTTGTTATTCTGCTCACAGATGGTAGTAACAACATGGGGGACATATCTCCAATGACCGCTGCTCAAATTGCCAAGAGTTTGGGAATTAGAGTATATACCATTGGAGTAGGAACAAACAAGGTTGCTCGCTATCCAATGCCTGTGGCTGGCGGTGTGCAATATGTGAACATTCCTGTTGAGATAGATACTCGCACGTTGAGTGATATTGCTGCAACTACCGATGGTAATTTCTATCGTGCAACAAACAATCGTGAATTGAAACAAATTTATCAGGATATCGACAAGTTGGAGAAGACAAAGATGGACGTGAAGAAATTCTCGAAGCGTTATGAAGCTTATCAGCCATTTGCCATTCTTCTGCTTGTAGTGCTGTTACTTGAGGTAGTGCTCAGAACAACAGTTCTTCGTCGTATCCCATAATAATTTTTTTTGTAATGCTAAGATTTCAAGATCCAATATATCTATGGTTGCTTCTCATCATTCCTGTGCTGGCGGTGGTGAGATTCATTGTGTGGCGACAGAGAAGGGCAAAACTGCGTAAGTTTGGTGACCCAGAATTGCTAAAAGCCTTGATGCCCGATGTGTCTAAATATCGTCCCACAGTGAAATTCTGGCTTATGCAGGCTGCTCTTGCAATAGTTATTTTGATGATAGCACGTCCGCAGATGGGTTCAAAGATTTCAAACGAGAAGAGAAATGGCATTGAGACTATAATAGCTGTTGATATCAGTAATTCTATGTTGGCCGAGGATGTTGTTCCTTCGCGTTTGGAAAAGAGCAAGATGCTGGTAGAGAACCTTGTTGACAAGTTTACTAACGACAAGGTGGGGCTGGTTGTGTTTGCAGGTGATGCTTTTGTGCAGTTGCCTATAACCAGCGATTATGTATCGGCAAAGATGTTTCTGCAAAACATAGAACCAAGTTTGATTGCTTCGCAGGGTACCGACATAGGTAGGGCCATTGATTTGTCGGCGCGAAGTTTCACACAGGCCGACAAGGTGGGAAAGGCTATCATTCTTATTACCGATGGTGAAGATCATGAGGGTGGTGCCGAGGAAGCTGCCAAGGCTGCCCATAAGAAAGGCATGAATGTGTTTATCCTTGGTATTGGTGATGGTAAGGGTGCACCTATTCCTGATGGTAACGGAGGATATATGAAAGATAATGCAGGCAACACGGTAATGTCGGCATTAAATGAGGATATGTGTAAGAAAGTGGCTCAGGCTGGTAGTGGTACCTATATACATGTTGACAACACATCGGATGCTGAGGAGAAGCTCAATGCAGAGATAACAAAGTTGCAGACAGGTGAAACTAATAGCGTGGTGTATAGTGCTTATAATGAGCAGTTTCAGGCTTTTTGCCTGATACTATTATTGTTACTCATTATAGAGACTTGCGTGATGGAAAGCAAGAATCCAATGATGAAGAAATTTAAATTGTTCAAGAAGAAATGAAATATCTGAAATATATATTTCTGTGCATTATGATGATTGCCGGTACCTTGAATGTGATGGCGCAGAGCGATCGTAACCTGATAAGAAGCGGTAACCGACTGTTTCATGAGCAGAACTATGGCAAGGCTGAGGTGGAATACCGCAAGGCTTTGGCTAAGAACTCTAATAACGCACAGGCTGTGTATAATTTAGGCTGTGCGCTAATGGCTCAGCAGAAAGATTCGGCTGCTATAGAACAGTTTGTTAGGGCTGGTAAGATGGAAACCTCGCCAATGCGAAGAGCAAAGAGCTACCATAATATAGGTACGATCTGTCAAAAAAGTCGTCTCTATGGTGAGGCTATCGATGCCTACAAGGAGGCTTTGAGAGATAACCCTAACGACAACGAAACTCGTTATAATCTTGCACTCTGTAAGCGTCTGCAAAAGAATCAACCTCAGCAGAACAAGCAGAACAAAAACAAAGACGACAAGAAAAAGGACAAGAAGAAAGACGAGAACAAAGACAAAAATAAAAAGGATAAAGACAAGCAGAACAAACAGAAACAGCCTAAGGAGCAGATGAGTAAAGATAATGCCGAACAGCTGTTGAATGCTGCTATGCAGGAAGAAAAAGCTACCCAGCAACGCCTTAAAAAAGCAATGCAGCAACCTAACAACAGAAGGTTGCAGAAAAACTGGTAATTAGAGTTACGAATTTGGAATTATGAATTACGAATTAGTTGCCCTACGGGCAATTATGAGTTAGGAGTTAGGAATTATGAGTTAGGAATTACGAAGTAATCACTGACTGAGCGTTTGCTGTCAGCGAAGCTGGTGCAAACATAAAAGCGAAGGAAGTAATTATGAATTTGAAACTAAAGATATATAATTATATGACAAGTTTAAGCCTGTTTGGGAATTCTAATCTTTTAAGAAGGATAGGGGCGAGACTATTGCTTCTTGTTATGGTAAGCATTATGCCTATGGGGATATTGGCGCAGACCATAACAGTAAGCGTACCGTCGCATGTGCAGGCTGGTGAGAATTTCCGTTTGTCGTACACGGTGAACACTCAGGACGTTGACGATTTTAGAGCGGGAAATATTCCAGCGGCTCTTGAAGTGCTTGCTGGGCCGTACACTTCATCGCAGTCGAGTTTCCAGATGATTAACGGTCACACCACCAGTTCGTCGACAATAACCTATACCTACACTCTTTATGCTTCGAAGAGTGGCACTTATACAGTTGGTGCCGCACATGCCATTGTGAATGGAAAACGCATTGCATCAAGAGCTGCAAAAATTACTGTTACAGGGCATGCAAGCAGCAGTCATAATCCCCAGATGCATGAGGATTATAATGTTCCAGGAATGCGAAGTGCAGGTTCTGCTATATCGGGAAAAGATCTTTTCATTAAGGTGAGTGCCAACAAACGAAGAGTTCATGAGCAGGAGCCTATATTGCTGACATACAAGGTATATACTCTTGTTGATCTCTCGCAGCTTGAGGGTAAGATGCCTGATCTTACAGGCTTCCACACTCAGGAGGTGAAGCTGCCACAGCAGAAGTCGTTCCATGTAGAGAACGTGAATGGCAGAAACTATCGATGTGTTACATGGAGTCAGTATGTGATGTATCCTCAAATGACGGGTAAACTCACCATCCCAAGTATTACATTCAATGGAATTGTTATTCAGCAGAATAGAAACATTGATCCTATGGAGGCATTCTTCAATGGTGGCTCGGGATATATTGAGGTGAAGCGTTCTATAAAAGCACCTTCTATTGATGTGCAGGTAGATCCACTGCCTACGCGTCCTGCTGGGTTCTCAGGTGGTGTGGGTAAGTTCCATATCTCGGCTCAATTGAACAAGACTACCATTAAGGCTGGCGAACCTTTGCAACTTAGAGTGGTTGTTGGTGGTGTGGGAAACCTGAAACTTATTAAGCAGCCTGTTATAAATTTCCCAAAGGACTTTGACAAGTATGACCCAAAGGTTAGTGACAAGACAAAGCTCACAGCCAATGGAGTTGAGGGAAACATGATATACGACTATCTTGTGGTGCCACGTAATCAAGGTAAGTTTAAGGTGCCAGCAGTAGAATTCACCTATTATGATACCAGCAGCAATGAATACAAAACAATAAAGACCAAGGAGTTTGAGGTTAATGTTGAGCCAGGTGATGGCAAGTCGGCAACAATGGAGAACTACGAGAAGGATACTGATATTCATCCTATTATGCGTGGTAATGTAGAGTTGCATGATGTTAACGATTTCTTCTTTGGGTCGCTGGGATATTGCTTCAGTTTGCTGTTGCCAATAATAATCTTTATTGTTCTGGCTATTCTGTTCCGTAAGCGAGCTATGGATATGGCTGATGTTGTGAAGATGCGTGGAAAGAATGCCAATAAGGTGGCTACCAAACGTTTACGTACGGCTTATAAGCTGCTCACAGCAGGTAAGCAGGCTGAGTTTTACGATGAGGTGCTACGTGCTTTGTGGGGATATGTTGGTGATAAGCTTACTATGCCTGTGGAAGCTCTGAACAGAGAGAATATTGAAGACAAACTGTATGCACGTGATGTTAATGAGAAAACTATCAACACCTTTATTCAGGCATTGGATGAGTGTGAGTTTGAACGTTATGCTCCAGGAGATGCAGCGGGAAATATGAACAAGACATTTGAAGCAGCTATGACTGCTATAATGGATATTGAAAACGTGATGAAGAAAGTGAAGAAGAACCGTAATCCTTACACAATGAAGAGTGTGGTGTGGATGGTGATGTTGATGCTTCTTCCTACAACCTCAATGGCTTCTACAAAGCAGAATGCCGACAAAGAGTATCTAAAAGGCAACTATCAGCAGGCTGCTGCCGACTACGAGGAACTGTTGAAGCATGGCGCAAGTGCTGAAGTTTATTATAATCTGGGTAATGCCTATTATCGTCAGGATAATATCACCAAGGCTGTGCTGAATTACGAGCGTGCTCTTATGCTTGATCCAGGAAACAAGGATATAAGATTTAATCTGCAGTATGCTCGTAGCAAGACTATTGACAAGATTGCCAATGAAGACGAGGTGTTCTTTGTTACCTGGTATAAGTCGGCGGTGAATTTCACAAGTGTTGATAACTGGGCACGAACAGCTATTGTTTCTATTATAGTTGCTTTATTGCTGTTCCTTGTGTATCTTTTTGTTGAGAATATCAACGTGAGAAAGATTGGCTTCTTTGGTTCGTTGGTATTTGTAGTGCTATTTCTGTTAGCTAATTTCTTTGCATGGCAGCAGAAGATGCAATATGAGAACAGAACAGGAGCCATTGTTACAGTCCCTGTGGTGAGTGTGAAGAAAACCCCTTCTGCACAGGCTGGAGAGGAGTTTGTTATTCACGAAGGAACACGTGTTGATATCATCGACAAGAGTATGAAACAATGGCGCGAAGTGCGTACAGGTGATGGTCGTGAAGGGTGGATACCTTCTACGATGATTGAAGAGATTTAGTTTTAAAATCAGCGAGAAAGAGAATGTGGTTTAACATAATAGATGATAAATTGTTTCCTTTGATGAATGGAAGCGACAACCTATTTCTGGATGGTGTGATGACGAGTATCACCTCGGCTTACACCTGGATACCGTTGTTTCTTTCGCTTATATTTATCATTATCCGAAACAATGAAACAATGCGTCAGATACTGATGATAATATTCTTTGCTCTTGTGGCTGTGTTGCTCTCGGGTGGTGTTGACGATGCTATTGTTAAACCGTTGGTGATGTGTGTGCGACCTCTTAATGAGCCTATGCTCGGTCTTTCTGTTGATACAGTGAAAGGAGTAAGCGAAAGCAGTTTCAGTTTCTTTTCGGCTCATAGTGCCAACACTTTTGCCATTGCTACGTTTGTTGCTCTGCTTGTGCGCAGCAATATTCTTGCTTGTTTCATGTTTGGCTGGGCAGCTTTGAATGCTTTTTCCAGAGTGTATCTTGGTGTTCATTATCCCACAGATATTCTTGTGGGTATGGTGTGGGGGTGTGTGATGGGCAGTATTAGCTATGTTGCCTATGACTATCTTTTCTACAAGCATTCACCAAGAATAAACTATATTTCATCTCAATATACAAAAACAGGATATAGCTATGGTGACATTGATTTTGTGATTTCAATCATGGTGTTTACTTTGGCTGTTATAACTATATTTTTTTAGGAATGGATACAAAACATATTAAAATCAGTGATTACAACTATGAATTGCCTGATGAGCGAATTGCGAAATTCCCTCTTGCTCAGCGTGATCATTCAAAACTTCTTATCTACAAGCATGGAGATATAAGTGACGATATATTCTATAATCTTCCAAAATACCTGCCAGAGGGGGCTCTCATGGTGTTTAACAACACGAGAGTGATTCAGGCACGTTTGCATTTTAGAAAAGAGACAGGTGCCTTGATAGAGGTGTTCCTGATGGAACCTGCTCAGCCTACAGATTATGAATTGATGTTTCAGACAGCGGGACATTGTTCATGGCTTTGCATGATTGGTAATTTGAAGAAATGGAAAGAAGGTTCGTTGGTTCGTGAATTTGAAATCAAGGATCATAAGTTCTCT
>DGRY01000099.1 GCA_002391185.1 Prevotella sp. UBA4376 | reverse complement strand
AATTTTAGGCATAACATAACAAACATAACACTAAAAATGGATATAGACGCATTATAGAAGGAATATAGAGAAATATAGACAACAAATCAGAGAAAACTTTTTAAAGTATAGAAAACAAAAGGGGCAACCTAAAAAGGATGCCCCAAGATTCATTTAGTCTAAATGATTCGAACAGCTAAGTGTTCGGAAGAATTATATTATGCTATTAAAAACCAAATTTATAAAAAGAACTAATTCTTCAGTTTGAATGCGTTCTCAATTGAAGAAAGTTCTGCAACAAAAGCCTTATCAACCTTCATACGACGTTCTACCTGCGAACAACTATGAATAACAGTAGAGTGATCTCGATTACCAACAAGCTTACCAATACGACTTGCAGGCATCTTGGTATATTTCTGAGCAAGATACATTGATACCTGACGAGCCTGAACAAGATCACGCTTACGACTCTTACTATTCACGGCTGTAGCTGTAACATTGAAATGATTACAAACAGTATCAAGAATGTCATCAATTGTAAGCGGTTTGTCGTCAACCTTAACAGCACGCTTGATAACTCGCTCAGCAAGACGCATATCAATATTGCAGTTGTAAACCACACTATAAGCCAAAAGACTATTGATAACACCCTGCAAATCGCGCACACTACCATTTGCTGTTGAAGCTATATACCTAATAACATCATCAGGGATAGTAAGACCATCACGCTTAATCTTACGCTTGAGGATATCAACACAGAGTTGCACATTTGGCTTTTCAAGCTCAGCTATCAAACCGCAAGAGAATCGTGTGAGCAAACGCTCATTCATACCTTTGAGGTCAACAGGAGGACGGTCAGAAGCAAGAATAATACGTTTGTTGTTGCGGAACAGATGATTGAAGATGTGGAAGAAAGTATCCTGAGTCTTCACAGCTGTTGCCCACTCCTGAATATCATCAACGATAAGCATATCAATAGTTTGATAGAAGCCGATGAAATCATTAAGTGTATTATGTAACACAGCATTAGTGTATTGAACCTGGAAAAGACGGGCACTGATATACAGAACACGCTTCTGTGGATAAAGTTCCTTGCAACGAGCACCTATAGCATTAATCAAGTGTGTTTTACCACAACCTGAAGGACCATAGATGAACATTGGGTTAAACTGTGCTGTATTAGGATGTTCAGCAATACTCTGACCAACACTACGCGGAAGTTTATTGCTATCACCCTCAATATAATTGCTGAAAGTAAGACGAGGATTAAGCTGAGAATCAATCTCCTGAGGCTGAGCAACATCAAGAGCCGAAATCTCATTTGCACGACTTCTTGGCTGAGGCTTATTGGAATCAGCCTCTGGCTCTGCCTCTATCACCTGAGTTAACCTATGCTCTTTATCTGTAACAACTCTATACTGCAACTGAATACCGTCACAGAAAGTGTGTCTAAGCACCTTTGAAAGCAAGTCAATAAAGTTCTCCTCCAGATACTCATACACATAAGGTGATGGTACCTGAACAAGCAATGTCTTTTTGTTCTCATCGAACTTCTCAAAGACAAGACTCTTGAACCATGTTTTGTACTGCTGTGGGGTTACGTTCCTCGCAATGAGCGCAAGAGCACTGTCCCAACGAGCATCAGGACTTTCTTTCATTCTATGTTATTTATTACAGATATGTAATTGTATGTCTTTCGACCCAAGTTAAGTCACCTTAGAACTCACGATTATTAGTAGTTTTAGGCTCTTCTTACTTTTTATCTTTTGCAAAGGTAGCAAATTTTTCCGTAACTTGCAACCCCCACTTTTTTTATGTTTATTTTCAAAATCACGTAAGTTACTGAAATAGTGTAAGTTAAGCAAAACAAGGTGTTTTTCGTGCATTTTATAATGTTTCACGCTCATAACCAACTGAAAACTAACAAAATAAAAAGATTTAATGAGAATTTTAAACTTTAACCTTTCAAAAAAAATTTTTAGGTTTTAAAACCTCAATTTATAAGCATGTTAGCCATTTGTTACAAGCGTGAAACAATCAGTAATAAAATAATACAAAAGTTTTTTCAGAGTTTCATTCTAACATTTCTAAAACATTATCTAACTCTTCAAAAGTGTCAGACCTACTATACTGTATGTTTGGCTCAGCCTCTGAATTATTAGTGCTTAAACACACTACAGACAGAGACTCTACGCCCATGACACAGATAGCTGGAGAAATATATCTTTTCATCTTCATCTTTGTATTTGCTTTTTGCCCTTAACAATAATAATTCCCTTATAGTTTTTGCCTACACGTTGGCCAGAGAGAGTATATCTTGATCCATTAACATCATCTTCTGAGTTTTCTACATTGCTAATATTTGTAGCATTAAAACTCAAATCATAACTCTTAGCTGGAGCAGATGACGGAACAAGTAAGAATGCCTTATGAGCTGCATTAGTAACACTATTGCCACCTGTACCATTCTGCCAGAAGAAGCCATAATTATATACACCCTCAGTAACCTCTTTACGAGAAAGAATGTAATAAGAACCCTCACCCGCAAACTCTTGCTCGCTATCAGAGCCTTTAAGATAGTTAGTACCTACAAAACTTGCAGGTGCAGCAGAAGTACTTTCCATTACTATTCCAGGCTCGTGTGACGTTGAATATACAATATATCCCTCACCACCCTTCAGCACACTACCCTCAACAGCTGTAAGTGTAAGTTTCTGTGTACCATCATCAACATCTGTAACACGATATGCACTAACGCCTGTAGGCATAGCAACATTACTTGAACTATAGAATGTGCCCCAATAGCCTTCCTGCTCATCAACAGTAATAGGCACAAGTGTTGAAGCTGTAGGAACAAGTGTCACGTCAATCTGAGAAGCATTATTCCAATAACCTAAATTATTACCCCATCCGCCTAAATCATTAATATACGGCTTACCAGATGTAGTTGTAAACTTCATAATGAATGAAGTTTCATTTTCTGACCAAGGTAATATATCCCATACAGTTGCAGCATCAGCATCGTCGCCCATTTCAGGTGCAGATTCACCTGCATTTAGCCATTTACCTGTTGCCTTATTCTGTATGCGATAACCAACATAAGGACTGCCAAAGAAAGCCCAGCGGTAATAATCTGTATTTTGTTTCGAGGTTGTTATTGCAGCTTTGCCTTCTGATGTTTCATTAAGCCATCCATAACGCACCTTTACCTCATAATAGTTATATGCGTTTTCAGAAGACTCAACAAAAGGTGTTGTATACACAGCCTCAACAACTTTTTGAACAGGCTCTGTGTAAGTAAATGCTGTAAATGAAGGGAACGAAACAAATGCAGGCTTTATTACATCAGGGCAAGCAGATACCACACTATTCACAAACTGAGGCTCATGGTATGTTTTTACAACCTCACCAGCTTTATTTTTTACAATCCATTCTACATAATGCACGGCAGCAGGCATTATTGCATCTTCACCATTACCACCTGCAGCAACAATAGTGAAATCAGTATTCTTTATTTTAGAATATACATTAGCAGGAACAGTAAAATTATATTTATTTGAGAGAAAAACAAGTTTCCCAGCAGCATCATACACCTTAAAACCTACTGCTCCTGAAGCATTACTATGATTTACAGAAACATTCAAACCGCCATCGTTCTCAACATAAGAAGCCAAATATCCTGTAGCTACATTTGTAGAAACAAAGTCGGTATATTGACCTACGTCTCCAGCCTTACCAATTTCGTATCCCAAATATGATTTCTTTAATTCATTTTCTGCATGTCCCTCATAAGTAGCAAGCGGAGCCGTCACACGGTCTTCAATAAACACCATATTGGTCTTTTTATAATTATGCGACTTCACCTCGCTTATAGCCGCATCTATCATTTCCTGAGTGATATTCAGATAATAAGTGCCATAGTCACCTACCCAGAACACATTACTAACACTATGCTCAGCATAATCCTTTAGCTCAGGAATAACGAAGAAACCATAAGCCTGGAAGAACTCAGTAAGATCATAGCCACTTACCTCGCAAGCCTTCTTATAGAATTTCAGATAATCATCCGATGCGTCAACAGCCGTATTCTGCACTCGCCTCATAGGGTCGGCACGCAATGCTTTAAACAGTTCTGGATAGAAATCAGTTTTAAAGCCCTGCACATGGAAGAACTGATAAAGCTGATAATACATATGAGTGCGTTCCCATATTCCTCGTGAAACCCAGAACACATCATCAGCCATATTATTTAATGTCACGTATGTATATTCGGCTCTACTTGTAAGATGACCATTCAAGAATGTTACTATATTAGAGAACACATTATTAGAAACCTCACTCTGACCAATCATATTAATAGCAGCCTGGTTGATATGTCCTATCTCATGAGCAGGTCCCCAAAGTTCAGAACCAGCAAACAAGTTTTCATAACTCATTATTCCAGACAGAGTAGTCTCATTATAGTATGTTCCATAATTAGAAGCATACATATGACTACTACTCTTTGGACTAAAAGACACAGCCATAAGAGGGTTATTAAAATAACCATCAAACTCAGAAAGTCCCATGATATTATGCTCGGTACTAACAATAAAATCCCATTGTCCTAACAGCTCAACCATTTTTTCAGGACAAGCAGTAATAACCGAACTGGCATTCATATGGAAGATTTGCTTATTACTACGCAACTGCAGAAAGTCGTTTTCCTTAAAGAGCTTTTCTTTCATTATAGCCCAGTCCTCATTAGTATCACCACGCACTACCGAGAAATAACCATTAACCTTTCCACCCTCAATATGAACAGTTATTTCAGGATAACTACTCATTGCGGTAAACGGAGCAGCACCACCTGTAGTGTTATCAACCTCATAATCCATGAAAAGCAATCCATCTGCTCCTACTGTCAAAACGTTATAACCTTTCTTTAATGTGTAAGCCGTACCTGTTGCATTATATTTTGGCACATTACGCAATGCAACAGTAGTTCCTATTGGCACATCGCTCACATAAATAGTAAGCTCATCATTTGCCTTCACAGCAATACCAGTCGGGTCTGAGTTTGGTGATAAAGCATAACCTACCTTTGTTATATTTTTCCATCTACCAGGACTACCCATTGGCTTAAATTTACCAATTCTGAATGAACTTTCATCATATTTCCAGCCATCCTGAAAAACCTCCCAAGCATCGTTCTTTACCTTGATAGCCATATTTATGATGCTCGCAGACAAATTATCACTTGCCATAACTGATGTAAGAGCATCATCTGAATAAGTCTTATAATCATCTTTAATTTCAGAGCAGCTCTCATCAACGAAATACTTGCTTAGATTGGTATTAATAACATTATATGGGTTGTCAAGTGCAACTGCAAACTGCCAATGTACTGCATTAACACTTGAGTTCATACTCCATATTGAATGATCTTCTCTATGCCCAGGCCCCATACCACCATTCATCATGACAAAACCATTGGTGTCGTATGTCAGCGTAAAAGTCATTGCTCTTTCATGAGTATGGTATCTATTGCTTGAGCGATTTACATTTAAATTTGAAAAACAATTTTGAAGCGTAATCTCCTTTGACGTTGCAGAGGAAGCTGTCACCTTAATATACCACATCTGCGAATAATCAGATGCAACAGGAGCTGTACAATACATATAATGATTTGACGTATTCTCTTCAGAAAGCGCCATGTCTGAACCATTGGTATTATACTGAGAATAAATTCTATAATACCCTGTTTCCACCTGTTCAAGAGATGTCAAATAAGTTTGTCCCTCTACATGTAAGATACTACATGTTATGAGAGCCACTAATAATAGGGTTCTGAAAAATGATTGCCTATTCATGAGTAATATAATCTAATGCGCTTAATACTAATAAATTAACTCTGTCGCAAATATAAATAAATAATTAATATGAAGCAAGAGATTATAAAAAATAATGAGTAATGAGTAGATAATAATGAGCAAGTGTTGTGCGCTAAACACTTCAAAAAAATCAGAGTATTCAGATTTCTCCGAATACTCTGATTTTTTCATTAATCCGTATTTCAAATAGTTAGTGCTCCCTTCCCCTTTGGGGTTTCTGTCCCCCGGGAACGGGGGAGATTTGTCGAAGACCCACTGACCGACGGGAAGTAAACGAAGGGGGTGTAAAGACCATTGAGGGTCGGGGTGAGGCTTTTATTTTTCTTTCTTTCCAAACAAAGAAAAATGAACATAGCGCTTAGGATGAGCCTTCAGGTCAATTAGTAAACTATCAGCACTAATCATAGTTGAATTCAGATTGTTATACAATCCAGGATCATTCATGAGTAATCCAAGCGACCCCTTGCCGTTATTAAGATTGTCTGTGAATGTTTTCAGGTTACTGATAGTGCTATTCACCTCGTTCATTGTTGTTTGAATATCAACAGCTGCAAGATTGTTTGTAAGCTTTTGGGTATTAGCAAGAGTAGCATCAGCCTTATTAAGCATACCAGGCACACTCTTGTTAAGATTAGCCATAAGCACATTAAGTTGCTGCGATGTAGTAGTAAGATTACTTGTTATCTGTTGTGCATTATGCAGAGTAGCAGCAAGAGCAGGGTCAGCAAGAAGTGCATTCACGCTTGTCAATATGCTATCAATCTTGGGCACAAGTGCCTCCACAGTAGGCAATATCTGAGCAACACGCCCCATGAGTCCGCTATTTGTAGCCCCCTGAATAGTGTCACCAGGATTCACACGCTCACGTGGATTATTAGCCATGAGAAGGTTCATCTTTACATTTCCCATAAGATCACTGCCCACCTCGGCAGTTGAACCCTTTGGAATACGCAGATTGTTGTCCACGTCAAACTTCACAATAACATCTCCATTTCCGTCATAGTCATAATAGATGTCCTTAACAACACCCACCTTGTAACCATCGGCATATATAGGATTGGCTTTTGACAATCCCTGTATATCGTGAAAGCGAACATAGTAGCTGTTGTCAGAAGAGAATATCGTCATACCCTTTAGGAAATTCAACCCAAAGAAAAGAATGACAACTGCAACACATGCGGTAATAGCTATAGTAACTTCTTTTTTCATTTGTCTCTAATTAATACTCCAGTTTTTTATTTTTTATTCCTTGATTTCAAGAATTCTTTTATTGCTTCATTAACATTTACCAGTTTACCATGCTTAAAGGCAACAATATAGCAACCCGGGAACACCTCGCTAAGCTCTTTGCGCCTTCTGTTAACGGCATTATAGTCGTTGCTGGCTCCTACATAATATCTATAAAAGTCGCCTTCTTTAATTTTTTCAATTCCACCAATGCCCTTGAAATGCGAAGATGTAACCGACAAATCACTATGCCCTGCCATAATCTGAATCTTGAACACAGGTGCATCAGGCGACACCTTCTGCACTTTTGCCTTTGCATGTTGCACTTCAGAGTTCTTCTCTTTCTTCAGAGGCTCTGATTTCTTAACTGATTCAGTTTTCTTAACTTCCTTTTTTACAGGTTCTGTTTTAGGTGCACTCTGCACCTGAGGTTCTGAAACATTCTGCACCACCTGAGGAATCTCAACCCTGTCAACTTTCTCAACGCGATAAGGAACCGACATGCCTTCATCATATTTATTCTTGTAACGAACAAAAGCATTATAGAAACCACGTGTATAAAGGTCGAGAGCCTTTTCACTGTTCATAAACTCTTCCTCATCGGGTGTTGAAATAAAACCAAGCTCCATCAAACATCCAGGCATTGATGTGAGGCGAAGCACAGCAAGATTATTCTGATGAGCACCACCATTAACGCGTCCTGTAGCCGAAGGCACTTCTTCCTGAAGAAAACGAGCCAGTTCTGTTGACTGTTCTCTATTCTTGTCGGCAACAAACTCAAACATAATGTTGCTCTCAGCCGAATTAGGGTCATAACCCTTGTATGTTGTCTGATAATCTTTTTCAAGATATATCACCGAGTTTTCACGCTTTGCCACTTCAAGATTCATTCGAATGCCTCTGTCACCGCTGTTCTGTCCGTTTCCAAGTGTCCACGTCTGATAGCCGTGAACATTTCGTCCACCACCTACAGCATTGATATGAACAGAAATAAAAAGGTCGGCCTTTTTATTGTTGGCAATCTCTGCTCTGCGGCTAAGTTCAACAAACACATCAGTGGAACGTGTATATACCACCTTCACATCGGGGCATTTACGTGAAAGAATTTCACCGAAGGCCTTGGCATAGCGCAATGTAAGATCTTTCTCATATGAAAAAGCGCCCTTAGCACCAGTATCATGGCCACCATGACCAGCATCAATAACAACAGTGAACTTATGGTTGGCAGCAAATACATTAGTTGTCAACAACAATATTGTTATCAGAAGGAACAAAATCTTTCTACTCATATACCACTTTAAGATTTGCAAAATTAATAATTATGTACGAAAACCGCAAAAGAGAATTAAGTTTTTTAAATATAATTAAAGCCTAAATATATTTTATTTATCACCGCATAGCATCAATAGAAACGCTTGCTCCATCACAATCTGCCCCGAAAGGAGGATTTAGTTTTGTGATAGTGAGTTTAACCCCGGCTATGCCATCAAACTTTTCAAATAGTTTCTCGGCAATTCGCCCAGCAACATGTTCAAGAAGAGCGCTTGGTATTGCCATTTCCTCAGCTATAACGGCATAAACCTTAGAATAATCAAGCGTGTCAGCAACATCGTCAGAAGCCATAGCCTTTGTGATGTCGTAAACACAACAGCAGTCAACAGTATAGTCGTTACCTACAATACGTTCCTGCGGCATCACGCCATGCAAGGCATGAAACCGCAGAGACTTTAGAGATATAAATGATTCTTTTATTTTCATATTATCCACATCGCGAGGCACCACAATTAGTACAGATCAAACAGCCTTCTTGATATACAAGAGTTTCCTGTCCACACACAGGACATTTCTGTCCCACAGCTGTAGTACCATTGGTTATATATTTCTTCAATGCACGCTCCACGCCCACCTTCCAGGTATTAATACTCTGGTCGTTCAACTGCAGAGAACCAACAAGCTTTATCACATGATCAATTGGCATACGATAGCGAAGCACTCCCGATATGAGCTTGGCATAGTTCCAATATTCAGGATTAAACTTCTCCGACAGACCTTCAACGGTGGTTTTGTATCCTCGTTTGTTCTCAAACTGGAAGTCAT
>DGRY01000036.1 GCA_002391185.1 Prevotella sp. UBA4376 | reverse complement strand
ATTCGCTTGCGAAACTTTAGTTAATAATAACGACTTTTACCCTATAACTGTACGTGACATGAGTAAATTCCATATACTACCAGATTCGTGTTCATTAAACTCTATAGGCATAAATGGAATTGTTACTATTAAATGCAGAAGTATAAAATAATAAAGTGAGTTCAACGAATTCAAAATAATGTAAGCTGTGTATCAATAGCCATTTGGACTTTGATACACGGCTTTGTCATTACTTAAGCAAATGGTAAATTCCACCAGGAAGGGCTTTTAAAATGCCTTTCATCTCCATGCTGAAGAGTAGGGAGGTTATTCGGGCAATACCTATTCCGCTTTGTACGGTAAGCATATTTATTTGCAGGTCGTTATGCTTTTGTAGGGTATCGACAATCTTTTGTTCTTCTTCCGTAAGATCAGGGAAGAGTTGTCGCTCAATACCCTCTTTGCGTGCTTCCTGTATCTTTTTCTCGTCTTGCCAGCCCATAGCCTTAACGAAGTCGAAAGCCGAGGTGATAAGACCTGCTTCGTTGTCGCGTATGCTGTTGTTGCAACCCTCGCTATATGGTGCTCCAACAGCACCAGGGAAGGCAAAAACATCACGATTGTAGTCGCGTGCAATACGTGTGGTTATGAGGCCGCCACCATGGGCTGCACTCTCCACAAGAATGGTGCTATCTGCCATTCCTGCAACAATACGGTTTCGTCTCACAAAGTTCTGTTTGTCGGCATTTGTCATGGTGGTGTATTCCGTGAGCAGTCCGCCATGGTTAAGCATCTCTTTTGCTGTGTTGCGATGGGCAGAAGGGTAGAGGTTGTCGAGCCCATGAGCCAGCACGCCAACAGTTTCATAGCCATTTTGCAGAGCCTGTCGGTGGGCATTAATGTCAACACCATAGGCAAGACCGCTAACTATGAGCACCTCGGGACACATTTGTCTGAGGTCGCTCATGAAACGGCGGATGATGTCTTGACCATAGGATGTGCAATGGCGTGTGCCAACAATACTAACCACGTGTTGCTGGTTGAGATTGGCTGAACCACGATAGAATAGAGCCAAGGGGGCATCATCACATTGGCGAAGCCTCTCGGGATAACGTTCATCGTTCATGCAGAGAATCTGCACCCCATAGTGTTCATCCCATTTTATCTCGTCGTCAACGCGCCTCTTTATCTCATCGATATTCCTGAACGCATCAACTAATCGCTGGCTGGCATCGGGAATGAGACTTCTGATGTTCTTGCTATGTTGCATTATCTCGGTAGCGCTACCAATGTTGCGATACATTTCGAGTATTCCAGCCAAAGAATAGAAACCTATTCGTGAGAGAATGAGCGTGTTGTATATTTCCTGTTGGTCAAGCATGATATCTTAATATTACAGAACTAAATCAGTTCAGAAGATAAAGGAAGTTAAAGGGAGTTATGCCGCTTTCAGCGGCGAAGATATAGGACAAATGTCTTTTATCTTCTTCTAACTTCTTATAACTCCATTTATCTACTAATCAAGCAAAGCTTGCGAAATGTTATTTTTTCATGTAGGGAGCAAAGGCTTTATCGTAGTCCTCGCTGTTTCCCAAGCGTCCGTTAATGAGGCACACAAGTTCTACTGTAGCTCTACAGCAAAGCTTTTCATCGTTTTTGCGGAAAATATCCTGATGGAAGATATATCGTACTCCCTGCTTTTCAAGCCACAAGCGTGAAATGAACCAGTCGTCGCAGGTGAGTGGAGTTTTGTATTGCAGATTCATTCGTGCAACAACGGCATCAATTCCTTTTTGATGCATCTCGCTAAAGCTAAGTCCTGTTGAGTGCAGAAAACGATGACGGGTGTGCTCAAAGTAATGAAGGTAGTTGGCGTTGTTCACAATACCTTCAATGTCACACTCGTAGTCGCGTACCTCCATCTCTGTTTCAAAGATGTAAGGGCTTTTAATTGTTTTATTATCCATTTTTTTGTATTATCTTCTGAGCAAGCAAAGCTTGCAAAACTTGAATTATTTTTTCGCTTTTAAATATTCATACCCTATGCGGCATCTAAGGCATTCTTTTTTGTCGCAATATTCTTTCTTTAGCTGTATCAGAGCCTGTGAGTCGCCAGCGTTAGAAACCGTTAGTCCACATTCTTTCCACATGCGCACGATATGGTTGTCTTCGGCTTTCAGCTGTTCTAGGAAGTCGAATGCTCTATCTACCAGTCGCTCATCGCTTTTATGCCGTCCGTAGGCAAAGAATATTGGTATTACCGTGTTAATCATCAGCAGATTGAGAGAGAATGGTGATAGATGCTTCTCGCTCTTGCCAGATTCAGCACCAAAGGTGTAGTGAGTTTCCCAATAAGGGGTGACACTTGTTCGTAGCATTTCGCCAGCTTCTTTCACATCTTCACATTCTATCAGTTGACTAAGCGATGCTTTGTTTTGGTAATATAGATAGGCAAGCTGTGAGATGCGAATGTGTGGGAAGTTCTGAGGACGGAGACGCAGAAATTTCCATGCTTTATAGTTCATGGGCTTTAGGTTGAACTTATGAGCAAGATACAAGTATTCGTTTCTCAGTTTGGCGAAGAGTCCCTCGTTGAGGGCATCTTGCTGATAGCGTTCGGGTATGGCATCAAGTTCAAGAAGTCCGGCTTGTCCAAGGAATATAGCTTCTATCTGAAAGAGGTTATCTCTGTGGTGTGCAACAGCATTAAGCGGAATGTTGAGTGCCCATTCTTCAAACGCGTCTCCGTTTATGCCAAAGCCATAGTTGCGTGCCATAGTAACAAAATAGGCTGCTTCCCACGAGCCGTTACATTGTTTTACACGTTTTTGAATGGCTTCTGTTTTTTGCTCTAAGCGCTCGGTTTCTAATGCCGACATCCAAGAATGAACCATTAATGTGGTAAGGTTTGGAATAATCTTGTAACAAGCGGGATAGCGGTCTATGACAAGCAGTTCCTTGTAGTGCTCAACAACATGGTTGGGAATGTGTAACTCCAGTTGTTGTAGCTTGTTACCATTAAGGGTAGTAACATCGCTATCAGCCTTCTCAACAACATGAAGAATAACGTTGTCGTAGTTGGCATCAAGATGATGGTTGTGAGAGTACCAGTCGCTTGCCTTTTCATGAATCTCTATGTTTCCAACCCATAGTGTGCCGTTGATCTTAACCTTTGCGTTGAAAAAGTCAGGACCAGCATTCATGTTATGCAGCCCTGGGTCAACAACTTCGACGAGTTGTCCGTCGGTAGTTCTTAGAGGTTCAAGAGGAAACATTTTGTGTTTCCAAACATAGTGAAGAAGTTGTTCCATATTGTTAATACGGCATTAAATTATATGCAAAAATACAAAAAAACTAAGAAACTGCATCTTTTCCAGACAGTTTCTGCGTCAATTATCTGTAAATTAATAATTTAAATTTGTATCTTTGCCTGTGCAAACGCAAATGAGGCAGTAAAAATTACTAAAGAATTATGAAAATAGCATTGATAGGCTACGGAAAAATGGGGCATATGATAGAGCAGATTGCCCTTGAGCGTGGTCATGAGATTGTGTGTAAAATTGATATCGATAATCCTGACGATTTCGATACACCAGAGTTTGAGAGTGCAGATGTAGCCATTGAGTTTACTAATCCTATGGCTGCTTATGATAATTATCTGAAGGCATTCAAACACCACGTGAAGGTGGTTAGTGGTTCTACTGGTTGGATGAAAGATCATAAGGCAGATGTTGAGGCTCTGTGCAAGGATGGTAAGAACACTCTTTTCTGGGCAAGTAACTATTCTGTTGGAATGGCTATCTTTGAGGCTGTTAACAAGTATCTTGCCAAGATTATGAATGGTTTCAAGCAGTATGATGTTGATATGGTTGAAACTCATCACATTCATAAGCTCGATGCTCCATCAGGAACAGCTATCACCCTTGCTGAGGAGATTGTAGAGAATCTCGACCGCAAGAGCGACTGGAAACTTGGAACAACAGTATGGGATGACGGTAAGGTTGAAGGCTCTGAGGAGCACAAGCCTGAGGAACTGCTTGTTAATGCTGTTCGCCACGATGAGGTTCCTGGTATTCACACCATCAACTACGATTCTGATGCCGATAAGATTACTATCACTCACGATGCTCATAGTCGTAAGGGATTTGCTCTTGGTGCTGTTTTGGCTGCAGAATACACGCTGAACCACACTGGTTTGCTTACAACAAGTGATCTCTTTAAATTCTAAAACAGAAATTATATGATCGATAAAGATAAGCAGGAATTAAATATGAAGAAGCAATGGGCTAAATGTGTTATTGTCCTTGTGTTATATCTTCTATTTCTTCTTTGGGTTAAAAGTTGGTGGGGACTGCTGGTAGTTCCTTTCATTTATGATGTTTATATCTCTAAGAAAATAAAGTGGACTTGGTGGAAAAATGCTGAACCTGTAACCCGTTTTGTTATGAGTTGGGTTGACGCATTGGTGTTTGCGCTTGTGGCGGTTTATTTCATCAACCTGTTTGTTTTCCAGAACTTCGTTATTCCATCAAGTTCATTGGAGAAGAGTTTGCTCACAGGCGACTATCTTGCTGTTTCAAAGTTAAGCTATGGTCCACGTATTCCTCAAACTCCTCTTACCATGCCTCTTACTCAGCACACTCTGCCAATCATCAATGTGAAGAGCTATATAGAGTGGCCACATTGGGATTATCGTCGTGTGAAGGGCTTGGGAAATGTTCAGCTTAACGACATTGTTGTGTTCAACTATCCAGCAGGCGATACTCTTTGTTCTGCCGATGCCTATCAGGGACAGGATTTCTATTTGTTGAGCTATGATATTGGTCGTCAGCTTATGGAACAGCAGGCTCCAAATGCTGTAAATGTAGCTATGCTCGATCCTCAGCAGCAATGGGATTATTTCCACAGCATATACAATCTTGGTAGAAAATATATTGCTAATAATCCACAGGAGTTTGGCGAGATAATTTCTCGTCCTACCGACCGCCGTGAAAACTATGTGAAGCGTTGTGTTGGTCTTCCGGGTCAGACTTTGCAGATAAAGAATCGTATTGTTTATCTTAACGGCAAGGCTAATAAGGAACCTGATAATGTTCAGTACACTTATTACATTAAGTTGAAGCAGGATATTCCTGAAGAACTGTTGGATGAACTGAACATCAGCATGGAGGATTTAGGCACATTCAATCAGTCGGGTGTGATGCCTCTTACCAAGAAGGCTTACAAGACCCTTGCTGCACGTAAGGATATAGTAGAAACTATCCACCTGAATACCGATGCTGTTGTTGGCGATCTTTATCCTCTTGATGCCAATACAGGCTGGACACGTGATAACTATGGTCCTATTTGGATTCCTAAAAAGGGTGCAACTATTACCCTTAATATGAAGAATATAGCAATCTATGAGCGTCCTATCAAGGTGTATGAGGGCAATAGCCTTGAGGTTAAGGGCGGTAGAATATTCATCAATGGTAAGCAGACAAATAAGTACACCTTTAAGCTTGACTACTATTGGATGATGGGTGATAATCGCCACAATTCAGCTGATAGTCGTTATTGGGGATTTGTGCCAGAGGATCATATCGTAGGAAAGCCTATCTTCATCTGGTGGAGTTCTGATCCCGACCGCGGTGGCTTCAAGGGAATCCGTTGGAACCGTCTGTACCGTTGGGTGGACAACATTAAGTAGTTAATAGTTTAGAGTTAATAGTTAATAGTTTACGGCTTCGCCGTGAAAATTGCGATTTAATGAGTGCAGAACCAAGCTTGCTTGTGTTATGCCGAATGTGAGCAATTTATGTAATATCGGCTGCACCTCAGCAATAAGTAAACTTACTGCATTCGGTTTGCACGATAATTAGGGTTTAGGGTAATTATTAGCCCGTTAGGGCGACAGAGCATAGGCGGGGTGCGTGAGCCCCCGTATAAGGGGAAACCCATGATTAGCCCCGTAGGGGCGACACAGCATAGGCGGGGGTGTAAGCCCCCGTATGGATATAAACCAAATGGTAATAGGAAAATGAAAACATTATTAGATAAAACGGCAGCATTGGTCGGACTGATCGTGTTGTCACCGATATTGTTGATCACGGCATTACTGATTCGGATAAAAATGCCGGGCGGACCTGTGATCTTCCGACAACAACGAGTAGGGCGACACGGACAGCTCTTCACCATCTATAAGTTCCGTTCAATGACAACGGGGCACCAGGGATC
>DGRY01000103.1 GCA_002391185.1 Prevotella sp. UBA4376 | reverse complement strand
GCTTTTTCAAACTTGTCTTTGTAGGCCCACTGCCATGAGTATTCAAAGTGTGCTTCATCCTTTGGCTCGTAGTTGGCTGTGTCCATGTAGTTACAGCCACATGCCAAGCACGCATCCATGATGGTGAGGTCTTGGTAAGGCAGAGCCAGATTGATGACCAGTTCGGGCTTGTAGCTGTTGAAGAGTTCTTTCAACTGGTCAACATCATCGGCATCAACCTCTGCTGTTTTGATGTCCATTTTGTAACCCTTGTCGTGAATGCTCTTAACAAGGCGGTCGCATTTCTCTTTGTGGTGACTTGCGATCATAAACTCTGTGAAGACGTCCTGATTCTGGACAATCTTGAATGCGCAAACGGTAGCCACGCCACCTGCGCCAATCATTAAAACTCTGCTCATATTATTTTAATTCGTCGGCTCTGATGCCTAATGCATTCATCAGGCTGTAGCCAAGTATTTCTTGTTTGAAGTTTCCGCCTTGCATAGGTTGCATGGCAAAAACGGTTATTCTTTGTTTCTCGTCGTCGGCATTTCTGAGTGCAGCTCGAACACGGTTGTAGCTTTCGCCTTCTTCGCCGTTGGGGATTACCATGATGCGTTTCACTTCGTCGTGCTGTGTGAGCATTAGAAGGAGGTCGGTCATTACATCGTCTTTCTGCGAGATTTCTTCGCCAGTAGCTATACTGTTGATGATGAATTCGCCGAGCTTTTCGTCTTTGAATGCTTGTGCGTTGAGTTCTTTCTCGTACTCTGCTGGAACGAAGTTCTGCAATGCTGTATTCTGTTGCTCGTGAAGCAGCACCACTTGTGTTTCGTGGTTGCCTTCGCGCATTCTGCCGTCGAGTGCTATGTTAACAATCCATTTGCTCAGGTCGGCTTTGGGAATGCGTCTTCCCAGCATGCGTTCAAATTGGATACTGAGTTGGAATGCTACATAATCAATGTAGTCGCCATCTGCAATAATCACATTTTCGCTCCAATGTATTTTATTCGCTTCCTGTTGATTCATACTGCAAATATAGACAAAATTATTTATCTGTGCAAGTTTACAGAGGTGTAGCGAAGATAAATGTGCGTATAACCCAATAGCTTAGAATACCTGCGAGGTAGCCTATGAAAGCTATCCAACTTACATGTTTCATGTACCAGCCGAAGGTTATCTTTTCTAATCCCATTACAACAACTCCGGCTGCACTACCGATGATGAGCATTGAACCGCCTACACCAGCACAGTATGCCAGCAGCTGCCAGAAGATGCCGTCAACAGCCATGTCGCCTGCTGCCTGAACAGGATACATACCCATGCAACCGGCTACCAATGGCACATTGTCAACAATGCTTGAAAGCACGCCGATGATGCCTGTTACCATGTAGTGGTTGCCGTTGAATGTGGTGTTGAGTCCCTGGCCAAGGGCTGTGAGTGCGCCTATTTCTTCAAGGCAGGCAACTGCCATGAGGATGCCAAGGAAGAAGAGGATGGTGCTCATGTCGATGCGACTAAGCAGATTGTTTACGCGCTTGCTGAAGGTGTGTTTTTTGCCAGTTTGCTTGTGTAGCTGGCGATAGAACACTTCGGTAACTATCCACAGAGTGCCCAGAACGAGCAAAATGCCTGTGAATGGAGGGAGATGTGTGATGCTCTTGAATACAGGAACCAAAATAAGTCCGCCAACGCCAATACAGAAGATAATCTTGCGCTTGGTGCTGTCGAACTCCAGTAATTCGGTGTCGGCATCACATTCGAGCACGTTGTTGCTCTGTTCGTTTTCGTTGAGCTCTCCCTTGAGCTGAGTGCTGAGGATGGCTGCAGGGATAACCATAGACACAACCGATGGAATGAGTATCTCGGAAATTACTCCGGCTGCCGTGATAAGTCCCTTGTTCCACAACATGATGGTGGTTACATCGCCGATAGGTGAGAAGGCGCCACCAGAGTTGGCTGATATAATCACAAGCGAAGCATATATTATTCTGTCATTATGGTCTTTAACGAGTTTGCGTAGAATCATAATCATCACAATACTTGTGGTGAGGTTGTCGAGAATGGCTGAGAGGATGAAAGTCATGACGGCAATCTTCCACAGCAGCGAGCGCTTGCTCTTGGTGCTCATAACGCGTCTCACCCAGTCGAAACCACCGTTCTGGTCAACTATTTCAACAATGGTCATAGCTCCCATGAGGAAGAAAAGTGTTGTTGACGTGCTTCCAAGGTGATGTTCAATAAGTCCGTTTACAAAATTGGCTATGCCATCGTGGCCTCCTGCGAAGTGGGGGTGCATAAGCTGAATGAACGGTGCTGGATCTATCATGTATAAAGTCCAGCAAATTACGAACATGAACAAAGCAATGGCTGCTTTGTTGATTTTTGTAATGCTTTCAAGGGCTATGAACAAATAGCCAAGAATGAAAGCGCTAATGATAGTGATTGTAAGTAATGACATTTGTCTTTTTCTTGTTTTTAGGTTATTTCTTGCAAAGATAATGTTTATTTTCCAAACAACTTAATTTTCACTCTAATTTGTGAAACTTAAATGAGATTATTAATTGCGTTCTGTAAATATCTTTTTTGTGTGTTGAAACTTCGAGATTCCTTCGAGATGGTTCCTAAATGCCTTTTAGATGATTTCTTGATAGAAAAGGCTTGTTTTGTTGTGATTTATGCAAGTAGTATAGTAGAATGTGTAGCAAAAAAGCGAGGCACAAATTCTTTTGAATCTGCACCTCGACCATGAATCTCTCTTATCTATTTTTTGTGTTGATGTTTTAAAATGGTGAGTTTGTGGATAGTAAGTTTATGAGTTTTTCCTGCTAGTTCTCCCTCTCCTTTGGAGAGGGGTGGGGTGAGGTTTCCTAAAGCGGATATTCTTCAAAGGCATATAGTACGGTAGAAAGGTATCTTTCGCCAGTATCGGGCAGAAGTGCAACGATATTCTTGTTCTCGTTTCCTGCTCGCTTTGCCACCTCGGTGGCTGCAAAAGCTGCGGCTCCAGATGAGATGCCCACGAGAATGCCATCGGTTTGGGCTATCTCGCGACCAGCACGGATGGCATCGTCGTTCTGGATGTCGAGCACCTCGTCAATATATTTTGCGTTGTAAGTGTCAGGAATGAAACCTGCGCCGATGCCCTGAATTTTGTGAGGACCGCTCTTGCCACCGTTCAATACAGGCGATGTTGCCGGTTCAACTGCAATTACCTGAATATTTGGGTTCTGCTCCTTTAAATAACGAGCAATACCCGATATTGTTCCGCCTGTGCCAACTCCGGCAACAAGAATGTCGATTTTTCCGTCGGTGTCGCGCCAAATCTCAGGACCTGTTGTTTCATAGTGTTTCTGAGGGTTGGCTGCGTTTACAAACTGACCGAGGATAATGGAACCAGGAATAGAGTTGCGAAGTTCCTCGGCAGCCTTTATGGCTCCTGGCATACCTTCTTTGCCGCTTGTGAGGCGAACTTCAGCACCATAAGCCTTTACAAGATTTCGGCGTTCCACACTCATAGTCTCAGGCATGGTGAGAATGAGATGATAGCCCTTTACGGCCGACACTAAAGCAAGTCCCACACCCGTGTTTCCACTTGTAGGTTCAATTATAGTAGCACCAGGTTTCAGCAATCCCTTCTTCTCGGCATCTTCAATCATAGCCAAGGCTATACGGTCTTTTACGCTACCTCCTGGATTAAAGAATTCCACTTTAGCCACAACAGGCTTTTTCAATCCTCTCTTTTCTGAATACTTACTTAGCTCAACCAATGGAGTGTTACCAATCAAGTCGGTAATCTTTTTAAATATCTTTGCCATAGTGATATAATTATGTTTTATTTAATTGTTTATTGACATTTGCAAAGGTACGGCGATTTTCTGAAATACCAAATCCCATACTTACGGCATTTTTTTATACCATAAATATGGTACATATTTTTTCTTAATCCTTGGCTTTGCCGAAGATATATTGTTTCGGCATAAAAAATAAACGAGTTTATTTTGTTCTGCTCTCAACTTTTTATATCTTTGTGTGTTGAACAGAAAAAGCACAGTCATGCAAAAGTACGCTGATTATATTAAACAGATAGAGATTGATTCCCTTTGGAGTGGCACAAAACACATAAAATGGAATCTTGATCGCAGGGTGAACATTCTTAGTGGCGTTAATGGAGTGGGTAAGTCAACCATCCTCAACAAGCTTGTAAAAAGCTTGAATGCAGGAGGCGAGTTCCCGAGTCATTTGTTGAAAGGAGTGCATGTAAACGTAGAGCCTTCTGATGCAAAATGGATTCGTGTAGATGTGATACGCTCGTTTGATCGCCCATTGATGAATGCCGACACATTAGCAAAAATGGATGCCTCGCTTGCCACCGAGCTCGACTGGCAACTGTTCAGTCTTCAGCGCAAATATCTTGACTATCAGGTGAACATAGGCAATCGTATCATCAAAGTGTTACAGAGTGGCAAAGTCGATGCAGCCCAGATGGCTGCCGAAATATCAAGACCAAAGCAACTCTTCCAAGATATTGTTGACGCACTCTTTGCCGACACAGGCAAAACCATTATTCGTGAAGAAAACGAGATACGCTTCTCGCAGATAGGTGAAACACTTGTGCCCTATCAACTATCAAGTGGAGAGAAACAGATACTATGCATACTTCTCACAGTATTGGTTGAAGATAATAATCCATACGTGCTCTTTATGGATGAACCAGAAGTGAGTCTGCATTTTGAATGGCAGAAACAGCTAATAGATCTTGTTCTTAAACTCAATCCCAATGTGCAATTGATAATGACAACTCATAGTCCAGCTGTAGTCATGGCTGGCTGGGCAGGGAATGTAACCGAAGTAACAGATATCACCGTTTAATATTAGTAATGTTTAATATATAGTACCATCTGCTTTGGCACAACGACTTATTGATAACATCAACTCTGCATATATTGAGGCAGCCAATAAGCTAACCTCGAAGAATGCCCCACATAAAATAGTTGCTTATGTGGAGAGTTATGACGACATCTTCTTTTGGCGTACGGTTCTTGCACCCTATGAAAACGAGAAACGATATTTTGAAATACTTCTTCCTTCAAAGGGAAAGCAATTGGAACGTGGCAAGAAAGCTGCTATATCCAACATCCTTGAACATGTAGGTCCAGATATGATAGCCTGTGTGGATGCCGATTACGACTATCTTACCCAAGGAGCCTCGCCAACTTCAAGAACTGTGTTGCTCAATCCCTATGTTTTTCACACCTATGCCTATGCCATAGAAAATTTGCAATGCTATGCACCATCACTTCACGGAGTGGTAGTAGCGTCAATCCTCAACGATAAGCGCACATTTGATTATGTTGAATTCCTCACTCAGTTCAGTCGTATCATCTGGCCGTTGTTCGTATGGAACGTGTGGTTTTATCGCAGCACTCATTATGGGCAGTTCACAATAACCGATTTCAATCAGATTATTGAACTCGGAAAGGTTTCAGCAACCCGAGACCACTCCGAAACCTTCTCACGACTTCAGCAGCATGTAAACAGAAAGATTCGACAGCTTGAAGCTAAATATCCTGATGCCAGCAAACATTTAAAATCATTAGCTGATGAATTGCATGATTTAGGGATTCATCCCGACAATACATATATGTATATTCAAGGGCACCACCTATTTAACCATGTTGTTGTTCCATTGCTAATCTCCATTTGTGACCGCCTGTATAACGAGCGTATTCGCGAACTCAAAGAGCAGTCACAACATATAGCCCAGTATCACACCGAATTGGCTTGCTACGAGAAAAGCACCGAAAATATTCCATCTATGCTAAAGAAAAATACCGGCTACATGATGTCGCCAGAATTTAAAAAGATACAACACGATATTGAAGAGTATCTGAACAATAATTTCTCTATATTGCCTCTATAATGCGTCTATATTGGCACACGCCATTGGCGTGCTAAATGATAAATGATAAATGACAAATGATAAATGTCGTTTGAAGCTTGCCTTCACTATAATTATACCAAATGCACCATAAAATCGGGGCACCCCAACATATTTTCGTCAACGTTCTTAGGAAAAGAGTAAACTAAATCAGGAGAAGGAATCAACTAAATCCGTATGACAAAGCATAACATAACAGCGTTACAATAAAAATATGCACATACATATTCTTGATGTTTGAGGATTATTATAGAGAGAACTTAGAGATTTAGCGTAACATAATTTATTGTTATGCTGTTATGTAACGCTGTTTTATAAATAACGTTATACATTTGAGTTGTGTGATATTGTTTAGATTTTTTACGACAGATAGGCGTTACATAACAGCATAACAGTAAAATATGCGCACGCATAGTAGTAATATTACTCTGCTAAACATCTTATTTCGGCAGGTAGTTGCACATTGTCGCAGGTAATGGTTGATAGTAGATCTTTGCCTTTATCGCTGATGCTGAATTTCATGCAGCGCAAGTCTTCTTTGCAGTAATGTCTGCAAATGAGTTTCTTTTTCTCAAGCGACGAGATAACCTTTGATGTGTTTGAGTTGGTTAACCCCATTTCTTCGGCAATCTCTCCACACGAAATATTATTTTTATCATTTACAACACAAAGCAGCATGGTCTCGTTGATGTTGAGGTTAAACTGCTTTTGTAAACTTTGTTCAAAAGCACCTATCGCTCGATAGATGCTTCTGATTTTGCATAAACATTCTTTTTTCATTTCAACAGAATAGTTTTAATGGCATTCTCAAGATCAGCACGTCCCATAGCACCAACCTGCATCTGTGGCTGTCCGTCCTTAGGTATAAACAAAAGTGAAGGTATAGAGCGAATGCCAAACATTGCAGCTAACTCTTCCTGTTTGTCAACGTCAACCTTGTAGAAGTCAACTATTCCGTCATATTCTGTTGCCAGAGAGTCGAGAATAGGAGCTGTTGCCTTGCAAGGTCCACACCATACTGCATAAAAATCGATTATTGCAGGTCGCTCGCCTTTGTATTTCCACTCTTTAGGATTAGCTTCGTAATCCATAATACTATTCTTGAACTCTTCTAATGTCAAATCTTTTACTTCCATTTTCTTTGTCTCCTTTTCAATTTTTGATTTACTTATTTCTTTTTTACTATCTTTTCTTGTGCTGCAACTAACAGTAAAAAGAACTGTTGACAACAGCAACGCAATTATGTATTTCCTCTTAACCATACTTTATATTTATAGAATTATATTCCAATGGAAAACATTTGCAAAGATAGATATAAATCCTTATCAAACAAATTTCCAATGGAAAATAAATCTATTTTTAAGTATAATTAACTAAATCTTGCGATAGTAACTGAAAAAATAAACTTGCTAAACTTAAATAAAAACAAAGCAAAACTTGAATTTATTTGCATAAAACGTAAATAAGTATTACCTTTGTGTCGAACAAACAAAAAATAATCAGAAATAGTACATTAACTTTATTAACATGAAAAAGCAATTCCTATTACTTGTGGCGTTATTTGCCTTTTTGCTAAATGTAAATGCTCAAAATAATGTAAGTAAAAACGATGAGTCAACCCGTTTGTATCAAGTTGTTGAGCAAATGCCAGAGTTTCCTGGTGGACAAAAGGCACTTTTAAAGTTTCTTGAAAATAATGTGAGATATCCTACTTTTGCTTCTGCAAACAAAATTCAGGGTAGAACGATTGTTTCTTTTGTTGTTGAACCTGATGGTAGTGTAGATAATGTTGAAGTAGCTAAAAGTTCATCAAGTGTTCTTGATGAAGAAGCTGTAAGAGTTGTGAAAAAATTTCCTAAATGGAAACCTGGCATGATAGATGGTAAACCTGTTAGAGTGAAATACTGTGTGCCAGTGAATTTTAAGTTGCAAGAAGTAAAGGAAGAAAGAAATAATATATTTTGGGGAAGAGAAAGATAGAGGACGATTGTCCTCTATCTCCCTTTATTTCTTTTTTAACTTCCTTTGACTCCTGAAAATTAGATATAAGTTTCAAGGAACTTCATTGTTCCGCTTGTCTTTATAGATTTTGTTGTTGCAGGGATGAGAACAGTTTCACCGGCAGCAAGAGTGAAAGTGTTGCCCTCGTTGTCTGTAATTGTTCCTTCGCCCTTCATACCAATGAGGATAACGAAACTGTCGAGTTCGCTGTAGTCTATAGTCATTGGTTCTGTGAGGTCATATAGTGACGTAGTGAAATAGTTACATTGAACAAGGCTTACACCACGGTCTTTTTCTGCGATGTAGTTTGTGCGGTAGTCGCTCTCAACATGGTAGTTGATACATTCTGCTGCCTCTTTTGTGTGCAGCTGACGCTCATTACCATCCTTGTCCTTACGCTTGAAGTCAT
>DGRY01000126.1 GCA_002391185.1 Prevotella sp. UBA4376 | reverse complement strand
TTCTTTCCGTTTGGCATAATTTTAAAATTTTAAAATATTTATAGTTTCAATTACTTGTTCAGTTATTTATCCTTTCATCTCATCGATAAAACTCTTAGCTGGCTTAAAGCTTGGGAGGTCGTGAGCATCAATGGTCATGGTAGTGTTCTTAAGGATATTGCGAGCTGTCTTTGCTGCACGGTGCTTGATAATAAAACTACCAAAGCCACGAAGGTAAACGTTTTCACGCTTTGTGAGCAAGCTGTCCTTAACGGACGCCATAAAGCTTTCAACAATAACTGCTACATCTTTCTTGGAAACACCTGTTGTTGCAGCAATTTCGTTAATTATGTCTGCCTTTGTCATCGTTTAATAATCTATTTTTAGTTTTGTTATATATTTTTACTTCTTTCTTCTTTGCGGTTTGCAAATATACGACTTTTTCCATTGAACTGAAAATTTATCGCTACTTTTTTGATGATTTTACGCAAAAAAATGTTTTTGGAACTGCTTAATATCCACTATGTTATGCTATATTTGCGATAAAAACGAAGAATAAAGTGTATGTAATGTAAAACAAATCGAATATGTTTTAATTCATTTTTATTGCATACAGAGTGCTTTGTATGGGCAGTTGGTACATCGAGTGATGTTGTCTGTAGGGTGTAATGTCAACTCTTGATTGAAAATATCGCTTACCACCTTTATGAGTCCCTCTCTATATTCATCAGAATATGTGGCGATATCATAGATAGGTTCTTTGTTTATACGTAAAATGCAGTCGGCATCGTCGGTTCCTTGTTTCTGTATAAATACAAGAGCCGGACAAACAGGAAGATTCTCCTTCTCTTGATCGCGCACTATAAGCGAATAGAGCATAGCCTGAAGATAGTAATCGGTGTGATTCTTCAGATTCTCATCGGTAAACACTTCCTCTATCGACTTCACATTTGTGCTGTTGCTTGTACCTGTTTTGTAATCTACAACACGGACAACAGGTTGTTTTCCTGGACGCTCCAGTTCGTCAAGACGGTCTATGCTTCCGCCTATTCTTATTGTTTTCTTGCCAGTAGGGACGTTTATCTCAAAGTCTTCGTAAACTTTCTTCTCCAGGCCACGAATACGGAAAGGACATAACTGCTGATCAATCTTAAGTTGCTTAATGAAATAATCTTTTATTACCTGACGGTTTATAAGTTGCAGTCCGTTGTATTCAACATGGGTATCCTTAGAAACTTTAAACAGAATCTCACGGAATGCCTGCTCCACATAAGCATCTATAAGAACTTTATTTTTTAGTGCCCTGTCAATATCTTCTTTCTGTATAAGCTGCTGGTTTTTAAGGTAAGGTTCATAGAACAATTCTGCTACCCTATGGAAAATACTTCCAAAGAATGCGTTGTTCATTTCATTATCATTGTTTTCAGGTTCTTTTATCTGTTGAAGATAACGATAATAGAATCTCAATTGACAACGTATGTAACTATTTATTGCCGTTGGCGAAAGGCTGTTCATACTGTTTATAATACTCATTATCTCGGGTGTTTTCTTTATTTCTTCGGGGAGAGTGTGCTGTGGTGTTTGTTGGGCAACAATATTCAGTTTGTTAATGTGATGCCCACTCTCAACCATCATCTGTAGCATAAAACGACTCATCTCTCCCGTCTGCCCATCTGAAGTAGCGTTGTTATAAACTAATGTGATATCACATGCGCGTTGTAGCAAACTATGAAAATAATATGAATATATAGAAACCTTATTATCTATAGTTGTTAATCCATAGGCACGACGAATGGCATAAGGGATAAACGAATTGTCGCTAACTCCCTTTGGTAGATTGCCTTCGTTGCACGAAAGAACCAGCACGTGGTCAAAGTCGAGATTTCGAGTTTCCAAAACTCCCATTATCTGTATTCCTTCAGCAGGTTCGCCATGAAAAGGGATTGTCGTAGACTGAATCACTTGGTTAATGAGTTTCTCAAGTGTTATCATATCAACATCAAGTTCTTTGCTGTCAACGAGTGCAACCATGCTATTCAGCAGAGTATACATACGAAAGATAGACTCTTCTGCCAGAGGGTCGTCGTTATCTTGCGACATACCAATACCCGTACCTACAATTCTGAGCATATCAATAATCCAATGAAGCAACTTGCTGTTTGTTGACAGTTTAGAATCATCGTTGGAGTAGGGGGTTGAGAAAAGCATTCTCAGGTTTTCGTCTTTACCTAATTGCTCTTTTGACAGATAGAATGTCTTTTTCTCTTCCAGTTCGCAAAAAATCTCCTTACTTTCTTCACTTACATATTTAATATATGGGTGATGCAGAAGTATCTGCACCCAATGCAAGCGATATTTGTCCAAATCCTTTCTATATCCTAATGTCTGCAGTCCAATAAGTTGCTTCACGAAACCAGTTATAGGACTTTGTGCAAGAGGATATCCTGTTGTTATATTTACCTTTTCAACCTCGTTGGGTATGCAATGTATAACAGTTTGAAGCAGACTCTCATCGGCTAAAACAATAGCAGTTCTTTTTCCTGCTTTATAGCGGTTGTTTTCCAATAGCCATTTGCTTATATAGCGTGCCTGAATATTCTCGGTTGTTGCACTAACATAGTTTATATCTTTAGATTTTGCAAGATTATCATATATGTCTTCCTCCATATTATCCAGTTCGTTAGGATAATATTTCAAATATTGTGATATGTAATGTCCTGCTCCCGATGTAATGGTATTTCCTTGCCTCTTGGGATTAAGGTAGTATTTATCAAAATCCCAATAGAAAGCAGCCTTATTAGCTTTCTGCAGTTGGTTACAAAGTTCTTGTTCTACTCTTTGCATCATATTAAATCCAACAAACAGATACTTATCATATTTGAACTCAAGATTACCTACCTCAACAACAGTCCTGTATAGCTGTCCCTCGTAAGCAAGACCTTCTTCTGCTAAGGCCTCATTAAACGAGTGATATATGTCTCGGAAATTGCTCCATATATTCAGGAATCGTTTCTTTAGCTCAGAATTGTGGTCATTGCTGAAATTGCTGAAGAAACGTTTTAAAATTTCTTCCTGCTCTGGTGTGAGATAACTTATGTCGTCGAATTCATGATAATCGTTAAGATTGGCAAACACTTTATCTGCATCAGCCATATTCTTATCAATATCATCAAAGTCGGTTATCATCAGCTGTCCCCAACCATAGAAATGATCTAACGACTCACTAGAACCTGTTATCTTCTGAAAAACCTTGTATAATACACACACCAGTTTTAATGGGTTGGCAGTTTGCAGATTAGTGTGCTGACGAAACAAATCACTAATCGTAATATATGCAGGGCTCCATATAGGTTTTTCGCTTAGTCGTGCCAATTCATTATTCAAAAACAAAGAAGCGCGTTTGTTTGGAAACACAACCGCAATATTTGACAGATTGTTTCCATATTTTTTTATTATATCTTGTGCTACGTAGTGTAGGAATGTTTTCATACTTTTACTATTTTGTTACTATAGACATACCATAAATAACCTTCAATATTCTTGTGTCCCATATCAGCAAGCAACTGCATATATTCATGCACCTGATCGTGATATTTTTCATTTGGTTTACCAAATTTGAAATCCACAACAATCATTTTTTTACCATCACTCATGACACGGTCCGGACGCCGCTCAACAACTTCTCCCAACATAGAATCATATCGAAGAATAGAACATTCGTTAAACAAAGTCCAACGATTTGAGAACCAATCCTTTACCTGTGGATTATCAAATCTCTTGTTTAACATATTCTGCAGCGATTGTGGTGTGATATTTTCATCGTACAACACACCTTCGTTCTCCAATGAGAGTAGTGCCGCAGGCAAGTCGTCAACACTATTTATAGTAGAAAAAAGCTTATGAAGAACGCATCCTAAGCGGATGTAGCTCTTGCGTTCTTTCTGTTCGTCATCTTCAATTTCCTTAGAAATAAAATCTTTACTATCATTACTTTGTTTGAAGTGCGCAGGATTATGAAAAGAGGCAATATCCAGTTTCTCAGACTTGACAGGTTGCATAAAAACATTTTTACTTTCTTTCTTGCTCTTTTCAATTATCAAAGGCTCTCCATAACGCATGATTATTGCATTATCAATTTCGTCAATTTCGGCATTTAGTAGTTGAGCAATACTGTCGGTTACCTGATTAATAATTGCCGAACGCTCATTCTCTTTAGCATTCTTCTTTGCAAACACATACAGATTACTTCCTGCACGGGTAAAGGCGACATAGAGAAGGTTGAGATTATCAACAATGTTTTGCATGTGTTCCTGCTCGTAGTTTTCCGAATAGATTGTCTCTGATAGTTTCGAAGAGAAATCAACAGGAACAAGAGGCAACTCGTTATAAGGAGAAACCTGTGGTTCACACCAAATTACATTATCGTGTGTTTTCTCCAAAGCCCAGTCGCAATAGGGCATTATTACCGAATTAAATTCCAAACCCTTACTCTTGTGTATAGTCATCAATCGCACACCATTTGGTTCGCTACTCATGATAGCCTTCTCATGAATATCCTCATTCCATTGCTTCCAAAATGTGTCTATATCTGGAATATTATCTTGCAGAAAATTATTCAGCTCATCATAGAATGCACACACATAGGCACTCTGGTCTGTTAGTCGTTCCAAATGGAATATCTCGTATATTCTTTCAGCCATATCAACCATTGGCATACGAAGCAGTTCTTCCTTTCCTGCGATATACTCTTGTGGCAATACAGAATTGAAATCTTCGAATGTGATAAAGCGATTCCCCTTGCCATTTACCTTTAGCCATGTCTTTACAAGATAGGCTTTAGCTATAAGGTCATCTGTAGCCAACAGGTGCATGGCATAAACGATAGTGTTTACAGCCATAGACGCATCAAGTTTGAAAGCCTCATCGCTCACCAAAGGAACATCAGGTAGCTGCCTCATAAGATAATCACCTATTTCCTGAATAGATTCGCGATACCGCACAAGAATACATATATTCTGAGTTTTCTCTCCTAAAGAAATAAGTTGTTGGATTGTTTCCTTAACCCTGCTTAATGTGCTGTCGTCGTAGTCGTCTGATGACAGCAGATTTATTTCTACATATCCTTTTTCTTCACGTTTTTCGGGAATAGCTTGTTCAACATCACTATATGCACGAACCATTTCATCGGTATCTACACTCTTTAGTTCGTTGATTTTTGCAGCTTCTATCTTAATAGCTTCTTTGAAGAAAGCATTGTTGAAACTTATAACCCGTCG
>DGRY01000133.1 GCA_002391185.1 Prevotella sp. UBA4376 | reverse complement strand
ACTCTATATGGCAAAAGATGAAGAAACAGAAATGCGGCTTTGAAGGCATCTACGACCTCTTTGCCATTCGCATCATCATCGACTCACCTCTTGACAAGGAGAAAATGCAATGCTGGCAAGCCTACTCTATCGTCACAGACATGTATCAGCCAAACCCTAAGCGCTTGCGCGACTGGCTGTCTGTTCCAAAGAGCAATGGCTACGAATGTTTGCACATCACCGTTTTAGGTCCTAAGAACAAATGGGTGGAAGTACAAATACGCACAGAGAGAATGGACGAGATTGCCGAACACGGTCTTGCTGCCCACTGGAGATACAAAGGCATCAAGAGCGGAGAAGGCAATATTGACAGTTGGCTGGCAAACATCCGTTCTGCCCTTGAGAACAACGACGACTTGCAACTCATGGACCAGTTCAAGATGGATCTTGTTGAAGACGAGGTGTATGTGTTCACTCCAAAGGGCGACCTACTGAAATTCCCAAAAGGAGCAACCATTCTCGACTTTGCATACCACATACATTCTGGCATAGGAAACAAATGTGTTGGCGGAAAGATTAACGGCAAGGCTGTCAGTTTCCGTGAGCCTCTGAAATCGGGCGACACCGTGGAGATTCTCACCCGTGCCGACCAAACTCCTAAGCGCGACTGGCTCAACCTTGTTAAGAGCAGCAAGGCAAAATCAAAGATTCGTCTTGCCCTAAAAGACAACGAGGTTAGAGAAGGACGCTATGCCAAGGAATTGCTTGAACGCCGTTTCAAAAACCGAAAGATCGAGATTGAAGAGAGCGTTATGTTCCACCTCATCAAGAAACTCGGCTACAAGGAAGTAAGCGAATTTTATAAGGATGTAGCTGAAGAAAAGCTTGGTGTTGACGTGGTTCTCGAAAAATATCTTGAAGTGCGCGACCACGACCAGAACAACAACGCACCTAAACCAACAACAAGTGCCGAGAACTTTGAATTCGAGAATCCACAGGAAGAACTCACACGTCAGAACGACGATGTGCTTGTCATCGACCGCAACCTCAAAGGCATAGACTACAAACTGGCACGTTGCTGTCACCCTATCTATGGCGACGATGTATTTGGCTTTGTCACCGTAAACGGTGGAATCACCATCCATCGAAGCGACTGTCCTAACGCCCCAGAACTAAAGAAACGTTTTGGCTATCGAGTAGTAAAGGCAAAATGGAGTGGTAAAGGTTCAAGTCAATACAACATCACCTTGCGCATTGTGGGCAACGACGACATCGGTATCATCAGCAACATAACAAATATCATCTCAAAAGAAGAAAAAATCGTTATGCGCTCCATCAATATCGACAGCCACGATGGTCTGTTTAGCGGAAACCTCGTTGTGCAACTCGACGATACAAGCAAGCTCAATATGCTCATTAAGAAGCTTCGCACCATAAAAGGTGTTATTAATATTACGAGAATATAAAAAACCTATGAGAAAAATATTATCCATTATGTTTTTGGCTTTCATCTGCATGAGTTCATTTGCAGACAAGCCACAATACACCAAAGCCGACAGCATAAAGGTTATGGAACTGCTAAAAGCTGGCAAGAAACAGAAGAAAGGAACCAACCTTATGGTATTCTTTGCCCGTCAGCTCAGAGGCGTGCCCTACGTGGCTCAAACCCTTGAGATGAACAACAAGGAACGCCTTATCATCAACCTGCAACAGCTCGACTGCACCACCTACGTGGAAAACGTGCTTGCTTTGAAGAAATGTATCGACAGCAAGAAATATTCCTTCAATGATTTCTGCAACTATCTAAGAATGATAAGATACCAGCAAGGAAACGTGAGCTATCAACAGCGTCTGCATTATTTCACATGGTGGGTAGCCGACAACGCCAAGAAAGGGTTTGTCAGCGAGCGACAATCAACAAAGTTCCCTTTCACCAAGGTGCAGAAAGTAAATGTTGACTGGATGACAACACATTCCAACAACTATCCCATGTTAAAAGCCAATCCATCATGGATTAGCGATATTGCCAAGGCTGAGAAAAGCGTGAACGGGCAAACTGTCCGTTATATCCCCAAAGGAATAATAGCCAACACCAAGGCTTTCCGCAACAGTATCAAGGATGGCGACATCATCGGTATCGTTACTAACAAGAAGGGACTCGACACCACTCACCTCGGTATAGCCATCTGGCACAAAGATGGTCTGCACATGCTCAACGCCAGTCAGGTAAGAGGCAAAGTTATTGAAGAGCCTATGCTTCTGCGCACATATATGGCCAAGCACCCTGTGCAAGTGGGAATAAGGGTAGTGGAAGCAAGATAAGATACGACCTCTCCCCCCGCCCTCCCCTGCAGGGAGGGAGCCTCACTTCGTTCAGTATATTGAAAGAATGAAAGATGGAAAAATTGAAAAAAGCGCTATGCGCTTAATAATTCAACATTCAAAATTCCAAATTCGTAATTCGAATTTGGCTCCCTCCCTGCAGGGGAGGGCGGGGGGAGAGGTTGCTATTTCATAATTATTTATTATCTTTGCACCAAATTTTGAAGAATATGGAAATAAAGCAATCAGAATTCGTGATATCAGCCCCAACCGTTACCAAATGTCCAAAGGATAACAAGCTCGAATATGCTTTCATTGGACGAAGCAACGTGGGTAAATCAAGTCTTATCAACATGCTTTGCAATCATAAAGGTTTGGCAAAGACATCATCCATGCCTGGAAAAACCCTTCTCATAAACCATTTCATCATCAATAAGGAATGGTATCTGGTTGACCTCCCTGGATATGGCTATGCCAAGCGTTCAAAAACCATGCAGAACAAACTTGAGCAGATGATTGCACAATATATTCTTCAGCGTCAGCAGCTGGCAAACGTGTTTGTGCTTATTGATGTGCGCCACGACCCACAGCAGATAGACCGTGAGTTTATCGACTGGCTGGGCGAAAGCAACATTCCATTTGCCATCATCTTTACCAAAGCCGACAAGCTTGGCTCTGGCAAGGCACGCGACAACGCTAAACGCTGGATGGACTCCCTCAAAGACAGATGGGAAACTCTTCCTCCATATTTTATTACCAGTTCGGAAAAGAGAATTGGTCGCGAAGAAGTACTTAACTATATTGAAGAAATCAACAACCAGATAAATGGCACAGATACCTTATCTTGACGTACAGAACCTCTCGAAATCCTTCGGAGCCGACATAATGTTCAACAACATCTCGTTCTCTATCGCCGAAGGACAGAAAATAGGACTTGTAGGTCAGAATGGTACTGGCAAGTCCACCCTTTTACAAATTCTTACCGGTCACGAAAGCAAAGATGATGGAAAAATCATCTACACCAACGATATTCGTGTTGGATATCTTGAGCAGCAGCCAAAGTTCGACCCACAGGAGAGCGTACTCGACGCCTGCTTCAACCATCAAGGAGATCCCGAAAAGGTGCTCAAGGCAAAACAGGTGCTCACACAGCTGAAAATTCAGAACCTTGACCAGCCAATGGGACAGCTTTCGGGCGGACAGCAGAAAAGAGTGGCTTTGGCTAATGTGCTGCTCACAGAACCCGACTTTCTTATTCTCGACGAGCCTACCAACCACCTCGACCTTGAAATGATTGAATGGCTGGAAGGATATCTTGGACGTGGCAACAAAACCATTCTCATGGTAACCCACGACCGTTTCTTCCTCGACAGAGTGTGCAACACCATTCTTGAACTCGACAACCAAAGCATCTACACCTATAAGGGCAACTACGCCTATTATTTGGAAAAACGACAGGAACGCATGGATAATATGCGTGCCGAGATTCAGCATGCAAAGAACCTGTATCGCACAGAGCTTGATTGGATGCGCCGTCAGCCTCAGGCACGCGGACACAAAGCAAAATATCGTGAAGATGCGTTCTACGAACTTGAGCGTGTTGCCAAGCAACGCATCGAGGAGCGTCAGGTGCGTTTGAAAGCTTCCAACGTGTATATCGGTTCTAAAATCTTTGAATGTCAATATGTATCCAAGGCTTTCAACGATAATCAGGATAAGCCAAAGGTTATTCTCAACAACTTCTACTACAATTTCTCACGCTTTGAAAA
>DGRY01000105.1:9538-25454 GCA_002391185.1 Prevotella sp. UBA4376 | reverse complement strand
ATAAGTTTGTGCAGTTTATGAAGCGCTTGGCATTGTATATGGGTCCTAACCCAGAGCAGACAAAGGAAGAGCGCCTTGCTTTCCTCAAGAAACGTTATCCAAACCTGAACATCACCGAGGCTTCTTGCAACAAGATGCTTTGTGTGGACGCTCCTGGTTCGCCTACTACAGCAATAGAACCTCTTTGCGAGTATTATTTCAAGCAGGCTTATGGTGGCGGCACAAACGAAGGCTCGTGGCCTATAGAGAAAACAGTGTTCTGCGAAAATGTGGGTGATAACTGGGGAACAGATCTTCAGGGCTTGAAGAATCAGGCTAAGTATCAGCCAGCAAAGGGTCGCAAGGGTGGCTTTGGTGCATTCTTTGGTCACAGAAACTACAATGTTACTCAGTATAATTCTGAGCCTTATGCTATTCTTCGTGAATGTATTCAGTTGCAAAATCCTGCAATTCACTAATAGAAAATTACGAATTTGGAATGTTGAATGTTGAATTGGTTGCCCCTTGGGCAATGATAAATTATTCAATTATGAATTATTTTCAATAGTAAGACATTTGACTTAAACTTTTGAATTCTAAATTTAAAAATGAAAACGGAAATGAAAAAATACATATTTTTATCATTGGCTTTTCTGCTGTGTCTCACAGGTTGCAAGGAAACACCAGAGTTTCATGATCAGGTGTTCCTCACTGGTACTCTGAGCTCGCAGAATATTAAATTCCTTGTTGACGGACAGGCTTCTCTTGGACTCACTGTTTCGTCGAGTGCAAAGGCAAATACAGATGTTAAGGTGAAGGTGGAAGCCGATCCTGCTAAGCTTGATGCATATAATGCAGCTACTGGTCGCGCTGCCGTTCTTCCTCCTGCTGACAGCTATTCGCTTGATGGCAATACTGTTGTTATTGAAGCAGGAAAGGCTCAGTCAACAGCTCTTGAGATTAACGCTGATGCAGAGAAACTTCAAGAGGGTGTGGCTTACTGTTTGCCTGTTTCTATAACAAGTGTTGATGGCGATGGACTCGGTATTCTGGAGTCATCACGCACTGCGTTTATTGTGTTTAACAAGGTTATTGAAATCAAGGCTGCCGACTTGAACAAGGCTGCTTCATTTGATATTCTCGGTTTTGGTGGCGAGGACAGTCCTGTGAAGGCTCTTTCACAGATGACTCTTGAGATGAAGATTAAGCCAGAGTCGTTTGGTGGTATCAGTTCGCTTTGCGGTTGTGAGGAGAACTTCCTGTTCCGTTTTGGCGATGGTGCTGGTAATCCTGATAATAAGCTGCAGTTGGCTAAGGCTTCTATTGGAACAGCTGCACATCCTGACAAGAAAGATCACTATGAGGCTTGGGCCGACGATCCGTTTGATACAGGTCAGTGGCATCATTTTGCTGCTGTTTATGATGGCAGCTGGTTGCGCGTGTACCTCGATGGCAAGCAGATTCAGGCTGTGGAAACCAAGGGCGGTACTATCAACTTAAGTATGGCTTACGATGGTCACTCTTGGGGCGATACATTCTCTATTGGTCGCTCGGTGGGACATCAGCGTTTCTTCGATGGACTTGTTAGCGAGTGTCGTGTGTGGAATGTGGCTCGCACTCAGGCTCAGCTTCAGGATGGTGTTTGCTATGTTGATCCAAAGAGTGAGGGACTTATTGCTTACTGGCGTTTCAATGGCGAGATTCAGGACGATGGTACTGTTCTTGATGAAACAGGACATGGCTATAATGCCACTATCTATGGACATCCTGTTTGGGTGCCTTATCAGAAGTGTCCATTCTAATTCAAAACTAATCTTTAAATTTTGAATACGATGAAAATAAAATATTTAATGCTTTGTGGAGCGCTGTTCTTAGGAACAGCAGCCCTCACAAGTTGTAGCGAGGATGAATCATACGATGTGTATGGTTATGACTATACCCGTGCATATTTTAATGTTGCAAAGCAGACAACCAATGGTATGATAGTCAGTACTCCTGTTGGGTTGGTAACATCGCTTGATGCAAAGGTAGTGGTGAAGACTACTTCAGCTGCAACAAGCGACACAAAGGTTGCGTTGGCTATTGACAATAGCGTTGTTGATGAATACAATAAAGAACACGGAACGTCTTATCTGCCTGTTCCTGCTGGAGCACTCGAGCTGAGTTCGAATGTGGTTTCAATGAAAGCAGGTGAACTGGTAACAGAAGATACTGTGGATGTGAAAATCAATGAGGAAGTGGCTAAGAATATGAACAGTAGCGACGGATACTTAGCTGCTGTGGTTATTACGTCGGCTGATAATGGTGTTCGTCCAAGTTCTAACGCTGCTATAACTTATATTCATTTAGGCTATTCAGAAAGCTGCATCAATGATGATGCAACAGAGCTTGTGGGTAAAGAACTGGAAGACAAGTCGAATTGGAAAGCTATTGACTGCTCAGAAGATTTTAGTCCTGAAACATTTAGCGATCTTTTTGCTGGCGGCTGGTACGCAAAATGGTCATTGGTAGGAGACCAAGACCATGGTCAGTTTACTGTTGACCTGGGTGAAGAGTTAAATCTTGCTGGCTTCTATATGGGTTGTTATATATTAAAGGGTGGTTACGATGTAGAAATAAGTAAAGATAATACAGCTTGGACCACTCTTGGAAATTCTGCAGATCATACATATGTATCTAAGTATGATCAAACAACTTGGACATCATATAACGAGTATGTGCTTTATGCACCAATGAAGGCTCGTTATGTAAGATTCAAGATGAATTTCGATACTGATAGCTGGTATTGGACTAATGCTTATTATAAGGCTATTAATGGCCTCCAACTTTATTTCGATTGATACTTACACATTTTCGCAACAATATAATTATTAAATATGATGGAGAAAAAATTGTTCTCCAAATTACAAATAAGTTAGGTTTAAGTGGCCTGTTCTCCGTGAGGAGGGCAGGCTTTTTTACAGCCTCTCCAATCCCCAACGCATTGCAAGCAATGCTAATGAATAAAGGATAATATTTCAATTTTCATTATTTCAATATTTACATTTTTATAAAGTGGGCTAACTAACCGCATCCCTCCCTTTGCTACTAAGATAAATTCGTAATTAAATAACTCAACATCGCACGAAGTGCGCTTAATTTTCAATCTTCAATGTTCAATTGCGAAGCGATTTCGCTTCGCTATGGGGGTGGGTAAAATCAATTTCAGTTGTTACAATAATATAAGTTTATGAAAGAGTACTCAGATATACATCAACTTGCCATTCGTTATTTTAACGGAACAATAACGAGAGAAGAGGAACACACTCTGCAGCAGTTTCTTGCTGGGGGTGAGGAAAATTGTGCCCTTTTCCGTGAATGGGAAGATGAATGGACGGTAAGCCATATTGATGATGCTGATACTCAAAACGCATGGGAAACTCTGCTTGGTAGAATAAACGCAGAAAAGGAAAAATCGAAAGTTACTGTTAACTGGCGTTCTGTGCTATTCAGAGCAGCAATGTTGTTGATAGTAGTAGGTTCTGTAGCTTATGCTTTTATGGCACGACAGAAAGAGCAATACTATATCTGTAAGGCTCCAGATGGCAACAAAACAGAGATTATTCTTCCTGATAGCACTCATGTGTGGCTAAATGCAGGTTCTTCATTGAAATATTCTTCACGCTTTAATGACGATAATCGCAATGTGAGTCTCGAGGGTGAGGCCTATTTCGAAGTTACTCATCACGACAACAAAAAATTTACTGTGAAAACTGACAACTATGATGTTGTTGTGAAAGGCACTAAATTTGATGTAGCCTCTTATCAAAGCGATCCCGTATCTATGGTATCTTTGGTGAAAGGCTCTGTAGAATTGGCTTATGAAAAGGGCGTTATAGACATGAAACCAGGTGAACGAGTTGTTCTCGATAAGAATACAGGCGAGTTCACAAAAGAAAAATATACCGACGACAGTCGTGCGTGGATAGATAATCGTACAGAATTAGACAATATTAGTCTGATTGATCTTGCGCGAGTACTCTCTCGACAGTATGATGTGAAGATACACGTTCAGTCGGCACGACTTGCCAATACTCACTTCGCAGTTTCTTTGCGTAACAAGGAAACAATAATGGATGTTCTCGACGCTCTTCAGATGATAGAACCAATGAAGATTACTCGAAACAAACGAGATATTTATATCACAGAATAAACAATCTATATGACTAAACCTATCTTATTATTATTCATTACGCTTCTTAACTTAATACCAACGAAAGGGTACGCTGAACCAATATTCATGAAAAATCTCATTGCCAACGAGAGAGTTCATGATTTTGGAACCATCATGGAGATAAAGGGAAAAGTGAGCTACACTTTCGTGTTAACAAACAAGGATAAGAGTCCTGTTGCTATTACCAACGTGAATGCTTGGTGTGGATGCACCACATCAGAATATTCAAAGGCACCTATAATGCCAGGAAAAACAGGCAAGGTAACTGTAACCTTTGATCCAAACAGCTGCCCGGGAAAGTTTAGCAAGGAAGTTGTTGTTATGCTTAACGATGGCAAGGCATATATGCGCTTATGGGTAAAAGGAAATGTTGTTCCTTATCTTCATCCCGTAACCGAAGATCACCCATATTATTTTGGTGAAGGACTCTACATGAGTATGAAGGTGCTGCCTTTTGCCAATCAAGGCATTGGAGTAGCACAGAAGTTTGTTTTGCGTTTGGCTAACAACACCAGTAAGCCAATGAAGGTAAATCTGCAGAAAAAGCCATTTAACAAGGTGTTGAAGATTCCTGCAGAGATAACCTTGAAACCTCTTGAGAGAAAAGAGGTAAAGGTATCCTATGCTTATCCTAAGCACTATAGCTATGATCGCCATATATGGCTCGATATAAAAGTAAACGGAAAGAAAGTAAAGCCAATGAAAGTAAGATTCTTTGGCGACAAGAATGTGCTTCATATGAAGTAGAATCGACTATATCATCTCGAATGGTTTTAACCTAACAACTTATTGATTAAACCTATATTCATTATTATTATACATTAACTTTAATTGTAACGCGCTATGAACAAAAAGCAAAAAAGTTTGCTAAGATTTTGTTTGTCAGCAGCTTTAGTTGCAGCTCCAGTAGCTGGTTATGCTGGTAATTCAGCAATAACAACGCTTCCTGGAACCCAACAGGCTAACGACAAGCAAGTAAGCGGTCAGGTACTTGATGAGAATGGTGAACCAATCATCGGTGCTACGGTAAAAGTAAAAGGTACTAACGTGGCTACAGTTACCGATTTAGATGGTAATTTCACATTCAAGGTTCCTGCTGGTAGTACTCTTGTAGTTTCTTATCTTGGATATTCTCCAAAGGAGGTTGCTGCAAGTGGAAATGGTATAAAAGTGCAACTCGCGCAAGATTCAAAAACCTTGAACGAAGTTGTTGTAACTGCTCTCGGTATCAAGAAAGAAGCCAAATCACTTTCTTACAATGTGCAGCAGCTTAATAGCGATGCTGTGATGAAAGTGCAGGATGCTAACTTTGTTAACTCTCTTAATGGTAAAGTTGCTGGTGTTCAGTTTAGCCAGAGTGCAGCCGGTGTTGGTTCTGCTACACGTGTTGTTATGCGTGGTGCGAAATCAATCAATGGTAACAATAACGCACTTTACGTTATTGATGGTGTGCCTATGAATAATATACTGCCTCCACAGCCTAATGATATGTATTCTGGTTCAGGCTCTTCTGGTGATGCTGCTTCGTATATAAATCCAAATGACATTGAGAGTATTTCAGTTTTGAGTGGTCCTTCTGCTGCTGCTCTTTATGGTTCAAATGCTTCTAATGGTGTAATCATTATTACAACCAAGAAAGGTCAGGCAGGCCATCTTGATGTTACTTATACAGGTAGCTTCCAGTTCTCTCGTCCTTTTGTAAAGCATAAGTTCCAGAACACTTATGGACCTTCTTCTGCGGGAGCATTTGATAGCTGGGGAAGCAAGCTTGCTACTCCAAGTTCTTATGATCCAAATGACTTCTTCCAGACAGGAAATAACATTTCCAACAACGTAAGTATTTCTACTGGTACAGAAAAGAGTCAAACCTATATGTCATTGGGAGCTACTAATGCAGAGGGACTTATCCACAACAACGACTTTAATCGTTATAATGTTGACGTGCGTAACACATCAAAGTTCCTTAATGACAAGTTGACTCTTGACCTGAGTTATTCTCTTATGAGTATAAAAGAGCAAAACATGATTTCTCAGGGTCAGTATCATAATCCACTCTACACATTGTATCTCTTCCCTGCTGGAGGTGATTATGAGGGAATTCAGTATTATAATCGTTACAACGTGTCTCGTAACCTTGAAACACAATATTGGCCTTGGCTTTCTCAGAATGATTTGATGGAGAATCCATATTGGATAGCTGAAAAGGAAAAATTTGTAAACCATAAGATTCGCAATATGTTTGTGGCTTCTTTGAAGTGGGATATAGCAAGCTGGATTTCGCTTACTGGTCGTGTTAAATACGATAACTATAGCAACCGCTATGAGAAGAAGCTTTCTGCAGGTACAAAGACTCTTTTTGCTTCTGATACAGGTTATTACTCTTTGCAAAATCAGACAGTACGTCAATATTACGCAGAGTCATTATTGACAATCAATAAGTATTTTGGTGATAACACATGGAGCATTTTTTCTGTTCTTGGTACAAACTATGATCAGCATGATGATTTTGGTGAGCTTGCTGGTGGAAACTTAGAAATGGTTCCAAACAAGTTCACATTGAACAATATTAATCCTGCAGATCCTAAGTTTAAGATGAACCACTTGTACCCTGAAAGAAGAAAGAAAATGGCAGTATTCGGTAGTGCTCAGATTGGTTACAAGAGTATGGCTTATCTTGACCTTACTGCTCGTAACGACTGGTCATCAGCTCTTGCTCCAAACAATTATTCTTATTTCTACTGGTCAGCTGGTATCTCAGGAATCTGGACAGATATCTTTCCACAGATTAAGAGCGAGAACTGGTTGAATTATTTCAAGACTCGTATTTCTTACTCAGAAGTAGGTAACGATCCTTTCTATACCTATTTAACTACTCCTACATATCCTATAAATGGTGCGAGTGGTCCTTCGCTTACTACTTCAATGAGGAATTCAAATTTGAAACCAGAACGTACAAAATCTTGGGAGGCAGGTATTGATTTCGTTCTTTTCCGTAACAAGTTGAAGCTGAATGCTACTCTTTATGAATCAAGAACATATGATCAGTTCTTTGATATTACGCTTGATCCATCATCGGGTTATACTGATGTGTGGGTAAACGGTGGTTGTGTAAAGAATAAGGGTATTGAACTCTCTGCTCGTTTCAACCAGCCTCTTGGACCTGTTAACTGGGAAACTTATATGACATGGACTGTTAACCGCAATAAGGTTAAAGAGGTTGAAGCCTCTTATACAGACCCAAGTACAGGTGAAACATATTCTATAAAAGACGAGGTGAAACTTGGTGGTTATAATGGTACTCTTAACAAAATAGTTGCGGGGGGAGATCTTTCTGACATCTATGTTCGTACATTGGCTACAGGTGAACATGGTGAAATATATGTTGATCCACAGGATCACTCTATCAGGGCAACAGGCAACGAATATGTTTTGGCTGGTCATGCATCACCAAACTACAACCTTTCTTGGGGTAACAGCTTCTCTTGGAAAGGATTTAACTTAGGCTTCCTGTTCAATTACAGAAATGGTGGTGTTGCTGTTTCTCTCACAGAATCGTTGATGGATGCTTATGGCACATCAGTAAGAAGTGCTGAGGCACGTGATGCTGGTGGCGTTGTTGTTAATGGAATTAATGGTATTACCCCACAGGCATATTTCCAGACAATTTCAAGTACCACAACAACTATTGCTTCTCAGTATGTATATAGTGCTACTAACCTTCGTTTGTCAGAGTTGACATTTGGTTATGATGTTCCTATTGCAAAGTATGTTCCTTGGATTAAGGGAATGAATGTTTCTTTCGTTGCTCACAACCTTTGGATGCTTTATTGCAAGGCTCCATTCGATCCTGAACTTACAGCAAATACAGGTACATATAATCAGGGTATTGACTACTTCATGCAGCCAAGTACACGTACTCTCGGATTCTCTGTAAAACTCAAATTCTAATGATGAAAAGAGATAAAACTATGAAATCAATTATAAAATATACATTATTTGGTGCAATGTCACTTGGATTCGCTGCATGTACAGGCGATTTCGAGAGTATAAACACCAATCCTTACGAGGCAACAGAAAGTGATCTTGAAGCCGACAACCTGACTGTTGGTTCTTTCTTCTCTCAGATGGAACTTCGTATGGTTCCTTTTACTGCGGGTGGACAGCAGGATGACTCTTATGGTTCAACAGGTTCTTATCAGCATTTCCAGGGACTTTGTTCAGACTGGTATTCTGGTTATGTTGCTCCTACTGGTACTTGGGCTAATGGTAACCATAATGGTAACTATTATTTCACTGGTGAATGGGGAAACTCAATGTACAAGCAGAACTTCACTCAGATTATGCCAAACTGGGCTACTGTTGTGAAGAATGCTAAGAAGTATAATATTCCTGGTGCGGCTGCTTTGGCTACTGTTGTGAAAGTGTATGCTATGCATCGTGTTACCGACCAGTATGGTCCAATGCCATACGTTAATTATGTTGCTGGTAGCACAAATAACGCTTTCGATAGTCAGGAGGATATTTACAAGAAGTTCTTTGAGGAACTCGATGCTGCTATCGAAGAACTCACTCCTTATGCAAGTGCAGGATCCAAAATCTTGGATAAGTTTGATTATATCTATGGTGGTGATGCTGCTAAGTGGGTTAAATTTGCTAACACTCTTCGTTTGCGTCTTGCTCTTCGTGTGGTTTATGCTGATGCTGCTCTTGCTAAACTAGAGGGTGAGAAATCTTTATCAAGCACAGTTGGTTTCCTTGAGACTGTAGATGAACGTGCTATAATGAGAGGTGTCACCATGATGAACCCTCTTTATGAGCAGGCTTATAACTGGAATGAGGAACGTATGAGCGCTTCTATGGATTCATACATGAATGGTTATAGCGATCCTCGTCGCTCAGCTTATTTCAAGGCTGCTGGCGATGGCAAGTATCATGGAGTGCGTCTTGGTATCAATATGGCAAGTGGTAACGCTGACTATACTGGTGATAAGATTTCTAATTTCAATCTGACATCAAGTTCAACAATTCCTTATATGAGCTCGTCTGAGAGTTTCTTCCTGCGTGCTGAGGCTGCTTTGCGTGGCTGGAATGCTGGTGGAACTGCTAAGGAGTTCTATGAGAGTGGAATCAAGGCTTCTATGAATGAGTGGGGCATAAACTCTGGTGTTGATGAATATATCAGTAGTGATGCTCAGCCACAGGCTTTTGTTGATAATACTGGTAAGGGTGGTAATGCAGCTCAGCCAAGTACTATTACTGTTGCTTATGATGAGGAGGCAAGTTTCGAAGAGAATCTTGAGCGTATCATTACTCAGAAATGGATTGCTAACTTCCTGATTTCTCCAGAAGGTTGGGCTGAATTCCGTCGTACTGGTTACCCAAGGCTTTTCCCAACAAAGAGAAACAGCAATAGTGGTACAATCAATACCGATCTTCAGATTCGTCGTATGCCTTATCCTGAACCTCTTTATACCGATGAGGCAACACGTAATCGTGTAATGGAGGGTGTAGCTTTGCTTGGTGGTGCCGACAATGGTGGTACCAAACTATGGTGGGATAAGAATCCTAATCATTAATTGTTGAACTTTTCTATTATTATAATTATGAAAATAAAGACATTATTCTACGTTCTTGTTGCTGCTATGGGAACTTCGTTTACCAGTTGCAGTACTGACGTTGAGACAATAGAGATACAGGATCTGAAAACTTATGATGGACAGTATTTTCAGAACCTGCGTGATTTCAAGAAATCTGATCACGAAATCTCATACGCATATTATGCATCTTGGGCAAATACACAAAGTCCAACATCATGGGGTGAGCGTTTCCTTGGCTTGCCTGATAGTCTTGATATTGTAAACCTTTGGATTGATATTCCTACAAAAGAGAGCTATCCTATTGCTTATGAGGATATGAAATATTGTCAGGAAGTTAAAGGTACTCGTTTTGTGATGCATGCAGATGCTTCAAACTACAGTCATAAGTTCTGGGATCGTGTTTGGAATGAGGAAACTCAGCAGTTTGAGTTTGTTTACGAAACCGATGAGAATGGTAATGTACTTAAAGACGAAGAAGGAAATCCAAAGCACAAGATTCTGCAAACTGTTCGCGGTGACGAAGAATCTATCCGTTCATACGCTCGTTGGGTCTGCGATACAGTTGTAAACTGCGGACTTGATGGTGTTGACTTCGACTATGAAGGCTGGTCAAACAACGATATGATTATCGCTGCTGACGAGTGTAATAAGTATTTTGGTCCTGAAGGAAAGTGGGCAGAGAAACTTTATATTATCGACTGGTTTAATGGTGCTCCAAGTGGTTGTGATGATTTCTGCGATTACTTTATTCGTCAGGCTTATACATGGCAGATTGGTTTCCAGACTGGTTCTGGTGGACGTCCTATGGAAAAGACTGTATTCTGCGAGAGTACAGGTGCTGAGGCTGAAAAGGGTGGTATAAATGGTGCACGTGTACGCGACTATGCAAAATTTGTTCCATCAACAGGTCGTAAGGGCGGTTTTGGTGCCTACTATCTTGATTATAACTACAAGTCAGAATCTGGTATTCCTTATAAGGAGTTCCGTGAGGCTATTCAGATTCAGAACCCTGCTTTAACTAAGTAAAAAAGAAAATTATGAAATTAAAGACTAATATCATTTCTACTGCTCTTCTTTTGGTTGCAGGTGTTTTCATGACAACATCTTGCAATTCGGAGGGCGATAAGTTTGACTACGGAAAATCAGGTCTTTTTATAACTGGAACTGAGAATAATCCTGTAGTTAAGTTTGTTGTTGAAGACACACCAGCATCGTATGATGTTACAGTACAGTCAACAAAGAAGCTTGATCATGATGTAACTTTGACTTTGGGGCTTGATGCTTCAAAGGTTGAGGAATATAACAAGGAGAATACTACCAATTATTTCGCTGTACCAGAGAGTGCTGTTGAAATAGTTAATCCTCAGGTTAAGATAGCATCGGGTACTGCTGTGTCAAGTGCAGCACAGGTAAAGGTTGTTAGCACAGAGGAGTTTGTTGAGGGACGCACATACCTTATCCCTATTACAATAAAATCTGCAGGTAGTGATGAGAATTTCATAGAGTCATCAAAGACTATCTTCCTGCGTATCTCTCGTGTAATCAATTTCTATTCTATTCAGGCAGATGCTAACGCATCTTCTAACTTTATTTTCGACAAGCCTATTCCTTTGACAACCTTTACTTATGAGGTGAAGATTTATCCTCAGGGATTGAACCGCACAAACTATCCACAGCGTTTCATGGCTTTGGAGCAGAGCGACGAGTCTAAGTCTTTGTTGCTGCGATTCAATGAGGCTAACTCATCTAATAAGCTGCAAACAATCTTGGCTGATAATAAGTTCATCTCTAATAAGGAGTTTGAAAATAATCATTGGTATTTGCTCACTTGGGTTTATGATGGTAGCACAATATCATTCTATATTGATGGTGTTCTTGATACTTCTATTGGTGCTTCTATCGATGTAATCAACTTCCAGCGTTACGAGATGGGTATGTCTTGGGGTGGCTATCGTTCACGTCAGTTCTTCGCACATCGTTTCGGTGAACTTAGAGTATGGAATCGTGCTCTTTCACCAAGTGAAATTGCAGGTGGCTTGTGTGGCGTAGATCCTCAGAGTGATGGCTTAGTTGGCTATTGGAAGTTTAATGAGGGCACTGGTCACATCTTCCACGATGCTTCTGGTCATGGTCTTGACATGGATTGGAGCAAGACAAGTCGTGACGTTAGCGAAAATGGAAACATGGTAGCTACTCCTGATGCAGCAAACGCAATCAAGTGGGTTAAGGATGATATTAACAAGTGTGCACAGTAATTTAAAGGAGAATTGAATTATGAAAACAAATATTGTAAAATGCTTCTCATATTGTATGCTCGCTGTTGCTGCGCTTTCATTTGCATCATGTAGCAGTGATGATTCATACGATGTTTGTGGTAGCTCAGTTAATCTGATGTATCTTAATGTGAGAGGTCCCAAAACTTATGAAAGCAAGTTGTTTGTTACTCCTAATGGTATCTTGGGTATGGCAGGTGCGTTTATTTCTGTTCATGCTCAGCATGCAACAAGTGGAATGGCAAGTGTTGAAGTGGTTGACTCTCTTGTTGCAAGATATAATCGTGAGAACAAAACTGAGTATCCTGCTTTCCCTGCTGAGGCTTTGAAAGCTTTGCAGATTACTCCTGCTCAGTTCTCAAACAATCAGAAAGACACTATTCAAGTAAGTGTACCAGAAGATAAGTTTGCTCTGTTTACAGAACCTACCTACGTGTTGCCTGTTAGGTTGAGTACAGCACAGGGGGGAACTGTAACTGAAATAGAAAACTACAAGATAGCTTATATTCTTGTGAACGTATCTTCAACAGATAATTTCATTTCTATTGATGGAAATAAAACATCTAATTGTGAAATAGCAAAAACAATTATTGGTACATTTGGTAGTGTTTCTGCTCAGTATGGCACAACAATTAAAGCTGCTGTTGCTACTGATTGGACAAGTACTTTTGAGGTTGATAATAGTTTGGTAGCAAGCTACAATGAAGCACATGGTACAGAGTATGCTGCTTTGCCTGCTGATGCTTTAGCTGCTCTTGAGATTACTTCAAATGTTATTGCAAAGGGACAGACTTCTTCAACTGATAATATTAAGGTTTCTCTTCCTGATAATATAGCTCAGGCTTTGGATAAATCTTATATAATTCCACTTCGCCTTAAAACAACTTATGATGGCAAGACTTATCAAGAGGAAGACGATGTTGTTTATATCTTGATTGATATCTCAACCTCTCTTGTTAATAAGGGTGCTGCACGTAGTGCAATTCCTGGTCAAGAGATTCCTGTTGCCAATATGGCAAGCTGGACTATTACTCCAGGCTCAATAGGAGACTTTGCTGATAATGATACCGAATCAGGTTCTGGTATTGATTCCAACACTCCATTTGTTATTGATATACAAGAAGTGAAGAATGTTGGTGGTATTGGTCTTCAGGGCCTATATGCAAATTATGGAGTAAGCTGGTTTGGCATTAATAGCTGTAAACTGGAACTTAGTGAGGATGGTACCGATTGGACAGATGCTGGTACTGCATCATTTGACGATATGTCATCAGATAATAATGGTTATCAGTATTTTGTCCTTTATGGCGCTGTTCCTGCACGATATGTTCGCCTTACTTTGGAATCACTTAACAGCTGGTATGGTGGACTTGCAGAATTACGCGTTTTTGCACAGTAAACTCTAATCTTTCTTAATATTTAAAATTGCTCCATGCTTCATTTTAAGTGTGGAGCTTTTTTTGTTCACTCTCGTTTTTTAGTATCTTTTCGATAAAATCGAGAAGAAACTTGCACTCGGCATAAAAAATAAACAAGTTTATTTTGTTCTGCACTCGTTTTTTAGTATCTTTTCGATAAAATCGAGAAGAAACTTGCACTCGGCATAAAAAATAAACAAGTTTATTTTGTTCTGCACTCGTTTTTTAGTATCTTTTCGATAAAATCGAGAAGAAACTTGCACTCGGCGTAAAAAATAAACGAGTTTATTTTGTTCTGCACTCGTTTTTTAGTATCTTTGTCACCATAAATCTATAATTATCAACTATTTATCTTACAACCACATTATGAAAAGATATATTGTTGCTGTTATCACTATGCTCGGTTCTGTTGTGGGCTTGGCGCAGAAAGCACCTAAAGCGATAGAACCGTTACCTAAGGCAAGTCAGGTGGAATGGCAAAAGATGGAGACTTATGCTTTCATTCACTTCGGTCCAAACACTTTCGGGGATCGTGAGTGGGGATATGGTGATGCTCCTTTAGAGAGTTTCAATCCTACACGACTCGATTGTGAACAATGGGCTCGCACGGTGAAGAATGCTGGCATGAAGGGTATTATCCTTACTGCCAAGCATCATGATGGTTTCTGTCTCTGGCCAACAAAATATACTGATTATAGTGTGCGAAACACGCCATATAAACAGGGTAAGGGTGATATTGTAGGTGAGTTGGCTGCTGCCTGCAAGAAGTATTGGTTGAAGTTCGGACTTTATCTTTCGCCTTGGGATCGTCATCAGGCTTTCTATGGTACTGCGTTGTATAGAGAGTATTTCTATGCACAGTTGCACGAACTGCTAACACAGTATGGTGAGCTTTTTGAAGTGTGGTTCGATGGTGCCAATGGTGGTGACGGTTGGTATGGTGGTGCAAAGGAAACACGTAAGATTGACCGTAGAACATATTATGATTTTCCTCGAGCATGGGCAATGGTTGATAAACTTCAGCCTAAGGCTCAGATATTCTCTGATGGTGGACCTGGCTGTCGCTGGGTTGGCAACGAGGATGGATATGCTTTTGCTACCAACTGGTCGTTCTTACGTAGCAAGGAGGTTTATCCTGGTTATGAGCATTATCAGGAGTTGCAGCACGGACATCGTGATGGCGATAAATGGATTCCTGCAGAGTGTAATGTGAGCATACGCCCAGGGTGGTTCTATCATGAGAAAGAAGATTGTAAGGTGAAGAGTGTAGAGCAACTTGTTGACCTTTATTATCGTTCTGTGGGGCATAATGGCACTCAGCTTATTAACTTCCCTGTGAACAAGGAAGGACTTATTCATCCGATTGATTCGGCTAATGCAGTTAACTACTATAAGCAGATTTCTGACGAGTTGAAGAAAAACCTTGTGCTGAAGGCTTCTGTTAAAGCAAGTAACACCAGAGGGAAAGTTTTCTCTACAAAGAAACTCACTGATGGTAATTACGATACTTATTGGGCAACTGCAGATGGGGTTTCTGCTGCTACCATCACTATTGATTTTCATAAAGTTCAAAAAGTCAATCGCATGATGCTTCAGGAATATATTCCTCTTGGACAGCGAGTTGAAAAGTTCTGTGTAGAGTATCTCAATAATGGTCAATGGTTGCCTGTTGATTGTGGCGAGGAAACAACAACTATAGGTTATAAGCGTTTGTTGCGTTTTAAGACTATAGAAACTCGTAAACTAAGGGTGGTATTCGAAAAGTCGCGTGGTGAACTCTGTATTAATAATGTTGGTGTGTTCTATGCGCCAAAGGCAAAGGAGAAATATGCTGAAAAAGCATCTGTAGTGGAAGGGATAGATAAAAAACTTGTTAAGGCTGATGCTTCCTCTGTTGTTTTTGAATTATCAACAGCGAGTAGTGTAAAAACTCTCTATTATCTGCCAGACCAAAGTGCAAGTCATCAGGGCTTGATTAGCGATTACGAGATTCTTGCTGGCAACGATTTGAATAAACTGCAAAAAGTGGCAAGCGGACAGTTTGAAAATATACGCAATCATCCTATTCTGCAAGAGGTGCATTTCCCCCCCGTCAAGGCACGCTATATTATGCTGAAGGCAACAAGAATGGTTGTTGATGGACAACCTGTAAAGTATGACAAAATAGCGATAGAATAATTTGGAATGTGGAATTTATAATTGGAATTAAACCTTTTTGGAAAAATAATGTCCAATAAATATATATTTCATGACAAGCGAGTCAATTTGGTTAAAAAAAACGAATCCCAGAAAGCAGTGATGCTATCTGGGATTATTTCGTATATTTGGAATTTATGCTAATTCGATAGGGATAAATAGAATACTTATATAAATAAAACCCTAACTACTTATTAAAAGAAGTTAGGGTTTTGTGCGCCTGACAGGACTCGAACCTGC
>DGRY01000105.1:2732-9456 GCA_002391185.1 Prevotella sp. UBA4376 | reverse complement strand
CTAGATCCTAAGTCTAGCGCGTCTACCAATTCCGCCACAGGCGCAAATGCGGATGCAAAGATACAAATAAAAAATTAAACCCTACAACTTTTTCCCGAAAAAATATGGTTTACTTGCAAAAACCTGTGTTGAGATTTAGAAGATAAACATTGTTGTTTGAAAATTGAACATTGAAAAACTCAACATCGCACAAAGTGCGACTACTTTGTAATTTCAAATTTCACACTTGTAATTCTTTATGGAGGGGTTATAATTCTCTTATTGCTTTTGGCGATGCACCTAACTGAGTCTGCACGTATCGTGTGAAGTGTGCAGGGGAAGAGAAACTGAACAATTCGGCAATTTGCACAACCGACAGACGAGAATAGCGCAGTTTGCGTTTAATCTCTATCTTTGCAAAATGGTTTATCCAAAAGTTGGCAGGGTGCCCTGTAACCTGACGGCACACCTCACTGAGATGTTTTGCTGTTATGCATAACTTGTCGGCATAGAAGCCAATGTCGCGATGTTCGCGATAGTGCCCCTCGTGCAGAAGTGCAATAAAGTCGGTTATGATGTTTGAATTCTGATTTGACACTTCATTGTTGCCATATATATTTGTTTCGAAGTTGAAGATATCAAGGAAAAAGGCTAAGCATGCCGTGGATAGTACATCTTCACGAAATTTATGTCCGTTGAAGCCTATTCTGTGTTCCAGATTTTCTAAATCGGATTTGCAGCGCCATTGATCTAACTTGTTAAGCTTTAGTACTGGATTAACAGTAAGTATCAGCACGCTGCGAATGCCAAAATTCATGTCAGGTGTGTTGCGTTCAATGAAATTGCAACTAATATATATACCTTTTATCTTGAAATCATTAGAGGTGGTTAGTTGTGAAACAAAATGCTGCTCCCGAACGATAAATAAATCGCCTGGGCACAATTCCATTGGTTCACCATTGTACATAAATGTTGCCTTTCCGAATAAGCAAAGAGCATGTAATGTATAGTCCTTGGTTGTCTCTGAACCTAAATCTTTTAAATCCTCAACTATGATAAAATCTTTATTCATAGTCTTTATGTGATTATATTATATGCAATTATATGTGCAAATGTATGAAAAAAATGATATATACGAGTAAAATTTTAAGAAAAATTAGTTTGGGGATGCAATTATTGAGCGTGCTCTTTCTATGCATGTGTCTTTTCCCCGTTGAAAATCAAGTGCCGACATCAGGCATTTTATGTCGGGTTGTATGCCGTCTTCGGTGCTGTTTTTGTTTATGTCGTACATAGGGCAGGCTGAGAATCTAACACTCCAGCCGTTGGGCAATTCGCTTGAGAATGGCATACCTGCACCACCGCCTGTCTGGTCGCCAAGGATGGTTGCCTTGGGAGCTTGTTTCATGAATTTCACAAACTCGTTGGCTGCGCTGAACACAGAGCGGTTGGTGATGACAACAACTTTCTTTTGCCACCTAACACCATTTGCTGGGCGTAATATCTGTTCTTCAAGTGATGAGAAGTCATTGTGCCCCTTGCCGGTTTTGTGGCGTATGTATCCAACGGGGGTGTCCTCGTTTACAAATCTTGATGCCAGTTCTTCGGCACTTGTTATCATGCCGCCTCCGTTCTGGCGTATGTCGATGATTAGTCCTCGACAGGCAATGAAATGAAGCATTATCTCATCGAGATTGCCTGCTCCAAATTCGTTTTGGAATGTTGAACAACGCACGTAGCCGATATTGTCGTCGAGGATGCGATATTTTAAACCATTGGTGATGCGATAGTCGTTGCCAAGGTATCGGGTGATGAGTGAATCGGAATAGTTGCGATAGTATTTTTCGTGCCAACTCCAATATCGTCCTTGATCCCATGATGTAACAAGGTTTACATGACCGTCGCGCACGCTGCTGAGCATGTTTGTGAGCACTTCAAAAAGCTGTTCATTGTTCATGCCGTAGTTTATCTGTCGGCTATATATGTTATATACCGAGTCCCAATCAACATGCTTTTCAGCAAAAAAGCAGTAGTGTTCATCCATAATGCGCCATAACGCCTCGAAGTTGCCCCTCGGGTCGTTGGCGAACTGTTCTTCGTCGATGCAAGAGCACAGACTAAAACACCATACCAATAACAAAAGAATGTGTACGCGCATGATATTTCAAATTATTTACCTTGGCTTGCTGGTAGTCGCCCATGTAGCCAATGCGAAATGTTTTCTTTAAGAGTGGAAAATCAAGAGTGAGCAGATGGCGAAGGGTAGGGGTGGTGCCAATTGTTGTGGGCACGATGTTGTGGTCGTAGTCGCCTCTTGAGAATATCTCGTAATAGCTCTGCCCGTAGTTAGGGCTGAACAGCAATCCTACTAATGGTGCTGATGCTTCATAGTTCACCACTAATTTGGTGTTTGGAATATGATAGTCGGCATTTATCACAGGTGAAAGGTTAAGGGCTATCTTTGCCTGGGCTGGATTGTTGCCGTTTCGGGTGTTGTATATGAAACCTAACATGAAATCAATGGCGCCACCAGCGTGCATGCGAAATTTTCCGTTTGCTATGGTGGTGTTCATTATGGGCCACAGCCATCCGTAGGAATAATACACCATACCGCTTATCTCTTTGCCGTCTTCCGAGCGTGGTTTGGTTAGTGATACCTCGCCCATGAAGAGTTGCCGGTGTTGCAAGAGTGTGGAATCTTTCTCTGATATTCTGTGTGATATGTAGCGTAGGTCTAAACCATGATAGTTTTGTGGTGACAGATAGGTGTCGAGCAGATTGGTGTTTCCTATGCCAAACATATAGGCTTTGTTTTGTGCCGAGGCTTGCAAAGCAAAAAGTCCCAGCACAAGTATTGCCATTAATCTGTGTGTTGCTCGTTTCATAATACTAATTATTAGTTTTGAATTTGAAATTGCGAATTTTGAATTAGTTGCGCATTGCGCAATTACGAGTTTATAATTTGGAATTAAATCATAATTCGTAATTAGACAAATTCGTAATTCGCGATTCCAAATTCGTGATTCTTAAAAGTCTTCATCAGAGAACAACTGTTGCTGACCGGTTATCTCGTCGATTACTTGCTGCTGTGATTTGCCAGCATCAGGATCGAGATTTTCCTCTTCGCTGTTGTCAATGTTTTCTTCATCTGGTGATTCGTTACCATTGTTTTCTGGCTCTGGGAATTTCAATGGCTCCAGCTCCTCAATCTTTGCAATCTTGAGAGTGGTTAGGCGTTTGCCCTTTGCCTTGAATCCCTTAACCATGATGAAGGTTTCAACATCAATCTCCTCAGAACCACGCACTGCATCGGCTCCTCCATAGGTCATCAACAGGCGTGGATAAACTGTGTCGGTGAGTAGAATGAGCTGTGAGTTTGGATTTTCACCAAGGTAGCTCTGATGTCGCTTGGTTGCTTCCATGTTGAAGCGCTTGATGTATGGGTAGCCATCGTTGTCGGCATCATATAGCACTGCTGTCCACACCTTGTTCTCGTCCCATTTTTCAATGCGGATGATGTTGTCCTCAAAGTGATTGTTGGGATCGAAGTTGGTGATATAGAACTCACCGTTGTCGAGAACCACAAGTACGTTGTCGTCATCGTTGAATTCGCCAAGCAGACGACCGTGTTCATCGTAGTTGAGACGCTTCACATCTGGATCCCACCACACCTTGCGACCGCCAAGGGTTGAGTGTCCGTGACTCTTAAGACCTATGCGATGAACATTCTCGCGTGTGAGCACATTTCCCTTTGATGCACGACCCTTAATGAGGATACTTGCAAAGTCGCGCTCCAGGAATATGTTCTGGCGACGTTTCTTTGGATTTGGTTCAAGGGTGAGCTTGATAACCTCAGCCTCGCCGTTAGGATTGGCTGTGAAATACATTATGCGCGACTGCTTTGTGCCTTGTGTAACATCGTATTCTTTGTCGCGGGTGATACTTGTTACGTTGAAGCGCTTTATGTAGTAAGGACCTTTCTGACCATCGCGATACACACAGTTGTAGATTGTGCGCTTGTCGTTCTTCTTAAACACGTTTACATAGAGCACGTTCTTGCCCACGAATATCTTGTCGGCCACCTTGGTAACCTTGTATTTTCCGTCTTTGTAGAATATGATGATATCGTCGAGATCAGAGCAGTTGCATACATACTCGTCTTTTTTTAACCCTGTTCCCACGAAACCTTCTTGACGGTTGATGTAGAGCTTCTCATTGGCTTCAACCACCTTTGTTGAGTCGATATTGTCGAAACTGCGAATCTCGGTTAAGCGTGGATGATCCTTGCCGTATTTGTTCTTGAGATATGTAAACCAGTTGATGGTCACCTCTACCATGTGAGCCAAGTCGCGATCTATTTCGGCTATCTCTGCCTTTATCTTAGCCATCAACTCGTCGGCCTTGTCCTTGTTGTATTTCAAGATGCGCTGCATCTTTATTTCGAGCAGTTTCAAGTAGTCGTCGCGGGTAATCTCGCGAATCATATCTTTCTTGTATGGCTCAAATTTGCTGTCGAGGAAGAGTACTACTTCGTCTTGGCTCTTTGACTGCTCGAATTTTTTCTCTTTATACATGCGCTCCTCAATGAAGATACGTTCAAGAGAACTGTAGAAGAGCTGTTCTTCGAGTTCGGCTTTGCGTATCTGCAGTTCTTTGCGAAGCAGGCCCATAGTGCGGTCAACGCTGTGGCGAAGCACATCGCTCACGGTGAGGAACTGTGGCTTGTTGTCTTCGATCACACAACAGTTGGGGGATATGTTTATCTCGCAGTCGGTGAAAGCATAGAGGGCATCCATTGTTTTATCGCTCGATACTCCTGGTGCCAACTGCACAAGAATCTCAACCTCTCGGGCTGTCATATCAATAACCTTACGAGCTTTTATCTTGCCTTTCTCTATGGCTTTGGTTATGCTGTCTTGAAGTGATGAGGCTGTTTTGCCGAATGGAATCTCACGGATAACAATAGTTTTGCTGTCGAGCTTTTCAATCTTTGCTCTCACACGTACCACGCCGCCTCGCTGTCCGTCGTTGTATTTTGATGCGTCGATGGCACCACCGGTAGGGAAGTCGGGGTAGAGGTGGAATTCCTTACCTTGCAGATAGAGCACGGCAGCATCGCACAACTCGTTGAAGTTGTGTGGCAATATGCGTGATGACAAACCAACGGCAATACCGTTGGCGCCTTGCTCAAGAAGCATAGGGAATTTCACTGGCAGGGTGATAGGCTCTTTGTTGCGTCCATCGTAGCTAAGCTGCCAATCGGTTGTTTTGGGGTTGAAAACTGTTTCGAGGGCAAATTTTGATAGACGTGCCTCGATGTATCGTGGAGCAGCTGCTGAGTCACCTGTGAGGATGTTTCCCCAGTTTCCCTGAGAGTCAACAAGCAGGTTGCGCTGTCCAAGTCCCACAAGTGCATCGTAGATTGACGCATCGCCATGAGGGTGAAACTTCATGGTTTCGCCCACGATGTTAGCCACCTTGTTGTATCTGCCATCGTCCATGCGTTTCATGGTGTGCAGAATGCGTCGCTGCACAGGTTTTAAACCATCTTCGATATGTGGAACGGCGCGTTCAAGGATTACGTAAGAAGCATAGTCGAGAAACCAGTTCTTATACATTCCTGAGAGGTGATGCACCGCCGATGCATCAAAACGGTCAGCAGGTTTGTAGTCGGAATGCTGGTCAACGGGGAGTTCTTCATCCATGTTCTCACCGTCGAATTTATTGTTGTCTTCTGCCATAGAATTTTTATAGTACTATATTATGTTTGCCTACAAAGATAAAGAAAAAAATGGAAATACAAAAATCAGATATTTGATAAGGACTGAAAAAATGTTTAAAGGAGCCTAAAGGCGGTGATATATTTCGCTGTTTTAAAAAATAGTTGTATCTTTGCACAATATAAATTTAAAGAGACTAAAATTTTTAAGAAATAAAATCATGGCAGAAGACAATTTTAAAAAGATTGTAGGTCACTGTAAGGAATACGGATTTGTATTCCCAAGTTCTGATATTTATCCTGACGGACTTGCAGCCGTTTACGATTACGGACCCAATGGAGTTGAGTTGAAGAATAACATCAAGAAGTATTGGTGGGATAGCATGGTGTTGCTGCACAACAACATCGTGGGTATCGATGCTTCTATCTTCATGAACCCAACTGTATGGAAGGCTTCAGGTCACGTTGACGCATTCAACGACCCTTTGATTGATAACCGTGATTCAAAGAAACGTTATCGTGCCGATGTGCTCATCGAGGATCAGATTGCTAAGTACGAGGAGAAAATCAACAAGGAAGTGGCTAAGGCTGCCAAGAAATTCGGCGATGCTTTTGACGAGGCACAGTTCCGTGCAACAAACCCTCGCGTGCTCGAAAACCAGAAGAAACGCGATGCACTTCACGAGCGTTATGCTCAGGCTATGCAGGGCCCAAACCTTGAAGAGCTGAAGCAGATTATCGAAGACGAAGAAATTGTTGACCCAATCAGCGGTACTCGTAACTGGACCGATGTACGCCAGTTCAACCTTATGTTCTCAACCGAGTTCGGTTCAACAGTAGGTTCAACAAACAAGGTTTACCTCCGTCCTGAAACAGCACAGGGTATCTTTGTTAACTTCTTGAACGTTCAGAAGACAACCCGTCAGAAACTTCCATTCGGTATAGCACAGATTGGTAAGGCTTTCCGTAACGAGATTGTTGCACGTCAGTTCGTGTTCCGTATGCGTGAGTTCGAACAGATGGAGA
>DGRY01000105.1:2112-2683 GCA_002391185.1 Prevotella sp. UBA4376 | reverse complement strand
TTCGAACAGATGGAGATGCAGTTCTTCTGCCAGCCTGGTTCAGAGATGACATGGTTCAACTATTGGAAGAAGGCTCGTTTGGCATGGCACCAGGCACTCAATATGGGTAACGATAACTATCGCTACCACGATCACGAGAAACTTGCTCACTATGCTAATGCAGCAACAGATATCGAGTTCCACATGCCATTCGGCTTCAAGGAGGTTGAGGGTATCCACTCTCGTACAAACTACGACCTCTCACAGCACGAGCAGTTCTCTGGAACCAAGATGCGCTACTTCGATCCTGACACCAACGAGAGCTATGTACCATACGTTGTTGAAACATCAATCGGTGTTGACCGTATGTTCCTCTCTGTTATGTGTCACAGCTACGAGGAGGAAAAACTCGAGAATGGTAGCAGCCGTGTTGTTTTGCACCTGCCAGAACCATTGGCACCAATCAAGTGTGCTGTTCTTCCACTTGTTAACAAAGACGGTCTGCCAGAGAAGGCACAGGAGATTGTTGATGAGTTGAAGTTCCACTTCACCACACATATCGAGGCTAAAGACTCTATCGGTAAGCGCTATC
>DGRY01000105.1:244-2066 GCA_002391185.1 Prevotella sp. UBA4376 | reverse complement strand
AAGCGCTATCGTCGTCAGGATGCCATCGGTACACCATTCTGTATCACTGTTGATGGTCAGACTCTCGAGGACAACACCGTTACTCTGCGCTACCGCGATACAATGGAGCAGGAGCGTGTGTCAATCGATAAACTTCGCGCAATCATCGAGGATCGCGTTAGCATCACTTCTGTTTTGAAGCGTTTGGCTGCCGCAATCAAGGATTTCTAAAAACATCCTCACGAAATTAATACGCATGAATATAATTAATCAAACACATAGCCGCCTTGTCAACCTCACATTAGTGGAGGTTGCACACGGCATAGGCAAATGCTTGGTGGCATTGCTGGCACTATGCAGTATGTTCCTTGTGTCATGCAAGGAAAACGACGACACAGTAGAAGAGTTTGCCAACTGGCAAGAAACAAACGATGCTTATGTAAGCAATCTCTATTCGCGTGCCGTGATGAATGCAGAACCAACCGAGGGCAAAATCACAGCCATAAAGAAATGGTCGTATAATGCTGACGATAAACAGCACAACAATCCATCAGACTATATATACGTTGAAGTGCTGAGCAAGGGTGATGGCACTGTGTCTCCAATATTCACCGACTCCGTTCGTGTGCACTATCAGGGACGTTTGCTTCCATCAGCAAGCTACGCTAATGGATACGTGTTCGACCAGAGTTGGACAGGAGAATACGACACCCAGACCAATGTACCTGTAAAGTTTGCTGTGGGGTCTGTTGTTGATGGATTTACTACTGCTCTGCAGCACATGCACAAAGGCGATCGTTGGAAGGTTTACATTCCTTACCAGTTAGGCTATGGAGAGAGTGGAAGCACTTCAATCCCTGGTTACAGCACACTTGTGTTTGATATCACGCTAAGTAATTTCTGGCATGTAGGCGAAAAAGTTCCTGATTTTCATTAAAATATTGAGTTGTGTACGAACACAATAATTGATTTAAATCAAGAAAATACTATGAACTTGATGTTTAAATAACAAATATATGCAAAGGTAATGTTTTATTAGTTACCTTTGCATAACTAAAAATCTTAAAGAGGTTTAGCCTCTTAGGTAAAAGATTTCAGGAAACATTTTGGTATTTGTCAAGGTAAAATAGATTTTCAGGTATCGCTAGGTATTTCTACCGCATTAGAACAGACAAAACAGAAAGTATAGATAACAGATAGGGAGGAACTGATTGACTCAAATTTAAGTATCGTAAAGATGGACGATTTCCGAAAGGAGATCGTTTTTTTTGTTATATACTAAATTTTCACAAACGACTAAATCATCAAAACCATTTGTCCGAAGGTAACAAAATTTTTTTGTAAGCATCGGACAAATGTTTTTTTTATTTTATTCTTTAGGTTCTTCTTCAAACGGAAGCGAATCCATGTACCTATCGAAGTCGCTTTGGAACAGGCGGTCTTGTATGATGCGATATTTTTCAAATTCGGTTTCGGCATGTTCCTTTGCCTGTTCTGCTGTGACTTGTCCAGCTGTTTGTAAAACCTCATTGCCGCCAGCTGCCAAAATGATGTCTATCTGCTTTGCCCAATCTTCCATTGTCATTGGAATATGACGTTTTGCCATTCTTTCAGCCAATTCAAGCACACCATTTACCAACTGTCCCATGTCGGCAAGTTCCGCCTCTTTGAGATAGTTCTTGGCAATCACAACGTCTGTCTTTACGATTTTACCTTCTGGCGCATTCTCCCACGAAGTAAGTCCCATATGTTCCTGTTCTGCATCAGCTCGTTCTACAATCAGTTCTGCAGCAGTACGTCCATGAACGGCATAATGTATCTTATTCTGCATCATCTTGAAGAA
>DGRY01000105.1:0-135 GCA_002391185.1 Prevotella sp. UBA4376 | reverse complement strand
TATCTGTCAGTTTCTGATAGAAACGTCGTTCAGAGAGACGGATCTCCCGTATCTCAGCCAACAGGTGCTCAAAGTAATCTTCGCCAAGGAATGAGCCATTCTCCATTCTTTTCTTATCCAAAACATATCCACGTA
>DGRY01000191.1 GCA_002391185.1 Prevotella sp. UBA4376 | reverse complement strand
AGTCTTTTGCAATCTGCATCAGTTCATCAGAAGTTTGGATGTTGAATTTTATCGCGTAATATTTCATACATTAAAGCTTTTTGTGTTGCAAATATATAAAAAATAGGGAAAAACCTATCATTGATTAGGGAATTTCCTTATTTTTGCAGTAAATAAACAAATATTTTTGTAGCATAGAAATAGTAAATATACATAAGGAGGGTAAAATATGAAAAAGTTCTTTCTTATATCGGTCCTTTTAGGAACATTACCGTTAGTGTCTATGGCACAAGACGATGACCTTTATTTTACGCCTAAGAAGAGTGTTAAATCAGAGGTTAGTTCCATTGATTCTAATCCTGCATATTATGTGGGTAGTAGTCGTGATGTTGACGAATATAATCGTAGAGGGAAATCCTGGAGTCTTTACCAGAAGGTTGGTGTTGATGCAAAGGGTAACGACATAATAGAGTTCAAGAAGGGTAATGGTATTTATCCTGATTCAACCTATATTGACACTACCTTTGTAGGTAAGTATTATGATACAGTGGTTTCTCAGGATGATATTGATGATTATCTATATACTCGTCGCATGAGTCGTTGGGATGGTTTCTATGATCCATGGTTCTATAGTTATCGCTGGGGATACGGACCTTATTGGAGGTACGATCCATTCTGGAGATATGGCTGGAATGATCCATATTGGGGATGGGGTTATCCTTATTATGCAGGATTCTACGATCCATGGTATTATGGATACCCATATCGTTATGGTTGGTATCATTCATATTACTATGGCTATCCTCGTATAGGATATGTATCATATGGAGGGCCTGCTGGAACCAGAAATCATTCACGTGGCACTATAGCAGGAACTGGTAATCATAGTGGAGTACGTAGTTTCGGAAATGCAAGGTTTGGAGGAAGCCGTTCTACTACTGGTGGTTCGTTTGGAAGGCGTGATAATGTATCTAACACACAGACTACAGTTGTGTCACGTGGTGTGAAGTTGAATGATGGTAGTGTTCGCTTTGGTGGTTCACGTGCGATTAATCGCGATAATAATTCAACTTTTAATAGTAATACTTCGCGCAGCATCAACTCTTCAAACAATTCAAGTTTTGGTAGCAGTCGCTCTGGCGGTGGAAGTTTTGGTGGCGGTAGTTTTGGTGGCAGTCGTTCTTCGGGTGGTGGTCACTCAGGAGGTGGTGGCGGAGGCCATTTTGGCAATCGCAGATAGACAGTTGTAAAAGTGAAAACTAAGTATTATCCATAAAGAAAAGATATATGAAAACAAGATTGTTATATTTGGCTTCTCTTGCTTTGTTGGCTATGCCAGCGGCGGCTCAGGAGACCTACGAGAATACCAAACTTATTGATAATGATTTGAATGGCACAGCCCGATATGTGGGTATGGGTGGAGCTATGGAAGCGTTAGGAGCTGACATCTCTACTATGTCAACAAACCCAGCAGGTGTTGGATTGTTTCGTAAATCAAAGGTTGACGGAAGCTTGAGTGTTACTTCTCAGGAAAAATATAAAAGTTTTGGAAATGCTGATAAGACAGCTTTAAGTTTTGATCAGCTTGGTATCGTTTATTCCATGAAGCAGTGGAATGGCTCGTATCTTAATTTCGGTTTCAACTATCGCAAGAGCAGAAACTTCAATCAGCTCCTTAGTGCTGCTTCTGCTTTGAATGGTGCTTCTCAGAATAAGCTCACATATTTGAAGCTTAGTAAGGGAGTGGTTGGAAGCACGAGTGATTTGAATTATACTCAGGTTGATGATTTGTATGCTGGACATTTGCTGTATAATGAAGCAGATAAGTCATATTACTATTATCCTGCAGATAGATATATTTTTGATAGTGGCGACAAAGGTTATATTGGCGAATACGATTTCAACGTTAGTGGTAACTTAGGTAATCGCTGGTATCTTGGTCTTACTGTGGGAATTCATGATGTTCATTATAATGGATATAGTGAATATGCAGAGCATCTTCTGGAGAATGCTGAAGGAATAGATAATATGGCGCTTATAGATTCTCGTAAGATTACGGGAACAGGATTTGATGTTAAGCTTGGAGCTATCTTCCGTCCAATAGAGGAAAGTCCTTTCCGTATTGGTGCTTACATCCATACACCAACATTCTATGATCTTACATCAAGCAACTATACTGTGCTTACAGATGGTAAACAGAAGTTTGATATGAGTGAGAGTGTAAGTTTCAAGGTGAACACTCCATGGAAGTTTGGTCTTAGTCTTGGTCACACCGTGGATAATGTTCTTGCACTGGGTGCCACATATGAGTATGCCGACTACGGCAGTATGGATAGTCGTGAAAAGGATGGGTATTACTACGACAACTGGTATGGTGATAGTTATGAGACAAGTAGTAGTGACAAGTCGATGAACCGTCATACCGAGAGAACTCTCAAAGGTGTTCACACCCTGAAGGTGGGTGGAGAAGTTAAGGTTGCTCCACATTTTGCAGTTCGTGCAGGCTATAACTATCTTTCAGGTATGTATGATATGAATGACGGCTATAAGGATGGAACAATCTATTCTCAGGGAAGCTATTATGCTTCTCAGACCGCTTATACAAACTGGAAGGCTACCAACCGCCTTACATGTGGTGTTGGATATTCGTTCAACAATTTTAATATTGATTTTGCTTATCAGTATAGCACTACAAAAGGTGAGTTCCATCCATTCATGAACTACTTTGCTGGTGCTGATGAGCCAGAGAACAATAATGTAGCGAGTGGTGTTGATGTTAAGAATAATCGTCACCAATTCCTCATGACAGTTGGCTATCGTTTCTAAAGAACAACGAATTTTAGTTCATTTGATTTAATACGCTCCTTTTAGGCTGTTTTTGGGTCTTTAAAGGGGCGTAATTTATTTTTGTTGGTATAAATATAGTATTTTTAAGAAAAAAATAGCGTGTTTTCTTTGGAGTTTACGAGAAAGTTTGTACCTTTGCAGTTACCTAAGTAATTAGGAAATATGGTTTGATTAAAGTAATAACTTTAAATAAGATTAGTTTTTTTAGTGGTTAATTTAGTTTTAGTAAGTATGGAAAAGGAATTTGTCGTGAGACAAGTTCCTTTTTTGATTTTGTATCAGTTCCTGTTTTTTTTCTTTTTGAGACTTGGTTGTTAGGTGATTATTATTTCTTTTCTAACTTTTTAGCCTCATTCCACAGGACGTCCATTTCTTCGAGGGTAAGGTCTTTGAACTCTTTTCCTGCTGCTTTCACGTGCTGCTCTATGTATCCAAAACGAGAGATGAACTTTTGATTAGTGTGTTCCAAAGCGTTGTCGGGATTGAGATGATAGAGTCGTGCTGCGTTTATAACGCTGAAGAGGAAATCGCCCAGTTCCTTGGTGCTATTCTCTTTATCTTCTTTTCTTAGTTCTGCTTCGAGTTCGTTGAGTTCTTCTCTAACCTTGTCCCACACGTCTTCCTTTTCTTTCCAGTCGAATCCTACATTGCGAGCCTTGTCTTGAATGCGGTATGCTTTGATAAGACTTGGTAGAGCATTAGGAACTCCGCTTAGAACTGTTTTGTTGCCATCTTTTTCTTTCTGCTTTATCTGTTCCCATGTCATCTCCACGCTTTCTGCATCAGTTGGCTTCTCTGTATCTGTAGCTTCGTTGTTCTTTGCTTTGGGATCACCTTCCCAACCTGTCCAGTCAATGAAAGGGTGGCGGAACATCAGTTTGTCGGCTTCTTGATTGCATACATCGGCAATGTCGAACTCATCGTTTTCGTTGCCAATGATAGAGTAGAACATGATGTGTTCCATCACGTCACCTAATTCTTTCTTTATTTCTTTGCTGTCGTTCTTCATCAAGGCGTCGCAAAGTTCGAAAACCTCTTCTATGGTGTTTGGACGCAAACTCTCGTTGGTTTGCTTCCTATCCCAGGGACATTCTTTTCTTAGCCTGTGCTGAACATCTAACAATCTGCCAAATGCTTTTAGCTTTTCTTCTCTTGTATGTTTCATATATGTTTAAATAAAAAAACCGTCCGGAACTTAGTTCCAGACGGCTTGTCTCTCATTTTTTCAGTTCGAGCTAAAATTACTCAGCTACAGTTGTATCAACAGCAGCAGAATCAGCAGCTGAATCAACCATTGCTGTATCAGCTACAGAGTCTGAATCAGCAGCAGCAGTGTTAGCTGCAGTTTTGTTACCACAAGATGCGAAAGAGATAGCTGCGATAGCTACGAACATAAAAACTAATTTCTTCATTTTCTTTGCTTTTTTAATCTGTAAAACAATCATTTGTTTATTAAAACTCTGCAAAGGTAGGCATTTTTTTGATACGTTGTACTTTTTTTTGTGACTTTTTTTAGTCCTTTTTTGTAACTTTTTTGCAAAGTACTATAAATCAG
>DGRY01000192.1 GCA_002391185.1 Prevotella sp. UBA4376 | reverse complement strand
TCCTTTTTTATTACATTTCGTGCGGAGTAGGGGCTGGACTTTTCCAAGAACTCGCCCAGTTCTGTTCGTTCTATCTTACCATTCATTCGCAGGATCCTTCAATTAGTTTGCTTGCTTTGCCTGAAGTTGCGGCTCAGGTGGGTAGTGTTCTTAATTCGTGGACCACAGTGGGAGCCTCTGGAGCAATATATGCTATTCTGCTTGCCTTTGGTATGATTTTCCCTAATGAACGAATTTTCATCTTTCCTCTACCTATTCCAATAAAGGCAAAGTGGTTTGTTATAATCTATGCAGCTGTTGAATTGTTCTCGGCAATGGCTACGTCTGGCGATGGTGTGGCTCATATTGCTCATTTGGGCGGTATGGTGTTTGGTTTCTTTATGATTCGCTATTGGAAACATCATGTAGAAAACGGATATGGGAGAAGTCGTGGTGAGCAGTTCTTCCAAAATCTGCATTCACGTTGGGAAAAACGTAAGGGAAGTGGTTTTGGTAAATTCACTACTACATCAACGGGTGGAAGTACGAGAACAGAGAGCGACTGGGATTATAATGCTCGCAAAAGACGGGAGCAGGAGGAGATAGATCGAATTCTTGATAAGATTAGAAAGAGTGGCTATGATAGTCTTTCGGCTGAGGAAAAGACAAAACTGTTCAATCAGAGCAAAAAATAGTAGTAATTATGAATTACGAATTAGAATTAATTAGAAATATATAATTATTAATTCCTAATCGCAAAGCGATCAATTCGTAATTCATAATTCAAAATTCGTAATTAGTAAAAAGCGTGTTCAAGGAAATAAAGAAATTCACTCTTCAGATAGTAGCAGGAGCAAATGTTGCAAGTTTGTTAACGATGCTTCTTGTGGGATATTCTGATTGTTTGAATCCTGTTGATTATCCCATTTTGGCTAATGCTGGATTGGCATTCCCGCTTCTTCTTTTTGTGAATGTCTGTTTCCTTGTATTTTGGGTATTATTCAAGTGGAAGGGCGTGCTGCTTTCACTTGTAGGTTTTATAGTTTGCTATTCCCCAATAAGAACCTACTTTCCTTTGAATATGTCATCTGATGCACCATCGGGCAGCATCAAGGTTGTGTCGTATAATATTTTTCAATATAGCGGTTGGGAAGGAAAAAAACAGGAACATCCGATTTTGCTCTACTTGCAGCGGCAGAATGCTGATATAGTATGTCTTCAGGAGGCTTCTCCTGATCTTGTGGGCGATGCAAATATAGAGGCTGTTCTTGGTAAAACCTATGCTTATCGTGACACAGCCCGTGTGGGTAGTTCGGATGTTTTGGCATTATATAGCAAGCATCCTATTCTCTCGCACGAACATATTAATTATGAGTCGCGCTATAATCTTAGTGTGGCTTTTCGAGTGAAGGTTGGAACCGACACTGTTCTTGTCATTAATAATCATTTTGAGTCAACAGGGCTATCGAATAGTGACCGCACTCAGTTTAAGGAGATGGTAAAGGGCGATATGCAACGCGATTCGGTAAAGCAAACATCACGTCGTCTTGTTGATAAACTGGGTGAGGCTTCTGCACGACGTGCTCCGCAAGTTGAAACTGTGGCGCGCTATATAAAACAACATTCTGATGAGAGTATCATTCTATGTGGTGATTTCAATGATTGTCCAATTTCTTACACTCATCATTTGCTTTCTGACCTTCTTACCGATTGCTATGTTGCTACGGCCAATGGTCCTGGAATTAGTTATCATAAAGGAGGATTTTATGTTAGGATAGATAATATCATGTGTTCTTCGGATTGGAAGCCATATGAGTGCAAAGTTGACAATAAAATCAAGACTTCTGACCATTATCCTATTATATGTAGATTGAAAAAACATGGAAAACATTGATTTTTGGATATTTAAGCACTCGAAATTTTTGTGAATTTAAAAAAATAATTATCTTTGCAAGGCTTCTATATAAAAGAGGTAGAAAACAAAGAGAGAACAATCGAAAAACAATAATTAAATAACATAATAAACATGCAAAACAAAGGAATTGTAATTTGTGTAGCTGTCCTTCTGACACTCGCAAGCATTTTCTACTTGTCATTCTCGTTTGCTACTCGCTACTTTGATGGCAAGGCTGCTGAACTTAAAGATCCAATCGCTCAGCAGGATTACAAAGATTCTGTTAAGTATTTGGGTACTTATTCTTATCAGAAGTGCTTGGAGACTCAGATTGGTCTGGGTCTGGACTTGAAGGGCGGTATGAACGTCATCCTTGAGATCTCTGTTCCTGACGTAGTTGAGAATCTTGCAGATCACAAGACTGATGTAGCTTTCGTTAAGTCTATGAAAGAGGCGAGAGCCGAAGAGGAGAAGAGTCAGGACGACTTTATCTCATTGTTTATGAACGCTTACAAGAAGAACGCTCCAGGTCATCGCTTGGCTGAAATCTTTGCTACTCAGCAGCTTCAGGGTAAAGTTAATCCACAGAGTTCTGATTCAGAGGTAGAGAAAGTTCTTCGTGAGGAAGTAAAGGCTGCTATCGACAACTCTTTCAATGTTGTACGTACTCGTATTGATAAGTTTGGTGTTGTTCAGCCAAACATTCAGAAACTTGAGGGACAGGCAGGCCGTATTATGGTTGAAATGCCTGGCGTAAAAGAGCCTGAGCGTATGCGTAAGCTTCTCCAAGGCTCTGCTAACCTTGAGTTCTGGGAGACATATAATGCTGATGAAATTATTCCTTTCTTGAATCAGCTCGACAGCCGTATGGCTAATGGTGGTGCAGAGGCCGACACAACTGCTACAGATACAGCTAAGGCTGCTCCAGTAAAGAAGGTTGCAGAAGCTAAGTTTAAGCTCAACAAGAAGGATGGTAAGGCAGATTTCAAGGAAAGCTCTGAGGCGCAGCTTGCAGCTGCAAAGAAGCAGCATCCTTTGCTCGCAATCCTTCAGACAACAGGTCAGCAGTTAAGTCTCGTTGGTCTTGCCAACGTTCGTGATACTGCAGCTGTAAACAAGATTATCTATAGCGAACTTGCAAAGCAGGTTCTGCCTTCTGACCTTAAACTCCTGTGGAGCGCAAAGCCAACAGATCTCATTAAGGGCAGTAAGAACATCTTCGAGCTTCATGCTTTGAAAGTTACAACTTCTACTGGTCGTGCTCCTCTTGAGGGTGATGTAGTTACTGATGCAAGTGACCAGTTTAACCATGTAACAGGTTCTCCTGAGGTTTCTATGAGTATGAATACCGATGGCGCTCGCCGTTGGGCAGCTCTAACAAAGGCTAACGTTGGCAAGGCTATCGCTATTGTTCTCGACGATGCTGTTTATTCTGCTCCACGTGTAAATGGAGAGATTGATGGTGGTCAGTCATCAATCTCTGGTAACTTCACAGTTGAAGATACTAAAGACCTTGCTAACACCTTGAAGTCTGGTCGTATGCCTGCTCCTGCACGTATCGTTCAGGAAGAGGTTGTTGGTCCTACCCTTGGTGCTCAGTCAATCCAGCAGGGCTTGGTATCATTCGGTATCGCTTTCGTGCTGTTGATTATCTACATGCTCGTTATCTATAATGTCATTCCAGGTATCGTAGCCATTGGCGCGTTGATTCTCAACGTGTTCTTCACATTCGGTATTCTGACCTCGTTCCAAGCAGCTCTCACCATGAGTGGTATTGCAGGTTTGGTACTTTCACTTGGTACTGGTGTTGATGCCAACGTACTTGTTTATGAGCGTATCAAGGAAGAGCTTCGTTTGGGTAAGGGTATGAAGCAGGCTGTTGCTGCTGGTTATAGCAACGCATTCTCAGCAATCTTCGACTCTAACCTCACCTCTTTGATTACAGGTGTAATCCTCTATATCTTCGGTACAGGTCCTATCCAGGGCTTCGCTACAACATGGATCATCGGTATCTGCTGTAACTTCTTCACAGCCGTATATCTCACACGTCTTGTTTACGAGCATCAGCTCAACAAAGACAAGTGGACAAACCTCAAGTTCTGGACAGGTATCTCTAAGAACCTCATGCAGGGCAAGAACTACAAGTTCATGTCTATGTATAAGAAGAGCTTCACCGTTTGGGGCGTTGCAATCGCTATCAGCATCGTGAGCTTCGCTGTTCGTGGTCTTAGCCAGAGCATCGACTTCACAGGTGGTCGCAACTATGTTGTTACTCTTGATAAGGCTGTTGAGGTAGAGCAGGTTCGTGAGGCACTCAACGGCGCATTCGTAAATACCGTAGGCGAGGATGCAGGCAAGGTAGCCAACACAAGCGTAATCGCTATTGGTACCGATGGCAAAACCATCCGTGTATCAACCAACTATAATATCGAGAGCAACGACCCACTTGAGGACGACCGTGCAGAGACCGTTCTCTACAACTCTTTGAAGAAGGGTGGATTCATTAGCCAGGCAAATATCAACGACTTCAAGAATCCAGATGTTCGTCAGGGTGGTTCAATCATCAGCTCACAGAAGGTAGGTCCTTCTGTAGCTAAGGATATCACTTATGGTGCTATCTTCAGCGTTATCTTGGCTATCTTCTTCATCTTCCTCTACATCCTGTTGCGTTTCCGTAACTTCGGTTTCTCTATGGGTGCTATCACAGGTTTGGTTCTCGATACCACAATAGTTATTGGTTTCTTCTCTATATGCTACGGCTGGATTGGTTTCTCTCTTGAAGTCGACCAAACATTCATCGGTGCTATCCTTACCGTTATCGGTTACGATATCAACGATACCGTGGTTGTTTACGACCGTATTCGTGAGAACTTGAATAAGCGTAAGGGTATTCTTGGAAAGACCGATATCCAGAAACTTTTCAACGACTCTATCAACGAGACCCTTACACGTACCATCAATACATCAGTCTCTACCTTGATAGTATTGCTTGCAATCTTCATCCTTGGTGGTGACAGTATCCGCAGCTTCACTTTCGCTATGATTATTGGTGTAATCATCGGTACAGGTTCTTCTATTTTCGTAGCATCTCCTGTTGCTTACCTCGTTCTTGGTCGTAAGATCCGTGATCGTCGTCTCGAGGAGGCTACTGCAGTTGAAGTTAAAGATGCAGAATAAGTTTATAAGATAAATTTTATTTAGCATATTCCCGCTTCGTTGTTAAAACGAGGCGGGATTTTTTTTTTATGTTAATCGTGCGTGCTTCTTTAATTTTATTTACAGCTCATGGTTAGGGATAACTAGCGTACTGTTAGTGTATAACAAGCATACAAGCAGCATATAGACAGCATACAAGCAGCATATTACCTCTGTATATGTGCAGTCGTTCTGCGGTAAAACTACAGTTGTTCTACAGTATATGTTCAGTGTATCACTGGACAAATACTGGACATATACTGGACAAGTACTGGACAAATACTGGACATATACAGAGGTAATATGCTGCTTGTATGCTGCTTGTATGCTGTCTATATGCTGTTAAAGAGGAATAGAGAAACGTATCAGCCTCCCCATCACTCTCCAAAATGAAGAGGTAAATCAGAAGTAGAACGTAAGAAATTTGGGTAGATGGTTCTACCTTCTACGTTTTGCCCTACGACAAAAGTACCGTGGCAGGGTAGGTGAGAGGCTTTATATTATAAGGTGGTGAGGGTGAAATGATGAAAACTGCTGTCAATATAATGGAAAAGTTACAGAAAAGTTGCATTTTCTTTTGTTATTTCTTTGGTAGTTCGAAAAATAGTACTACCTTTGCACTCGCTTTCGAAAACACGGGAGCAAGACAATAAACCAAGTGAGGTTTAGATTTCGTAAGAGATTAATTCTTTGAAAAGATTACATAAAACAGAATACGTAGTACAAGAAGCGGATGAGAGTGATCTCATCTGGGTAAAAGAAACGAACTCGTCAAATAATTGACAGATAAGTTTACACTTTTTACTACAATAAAATGGATTCGTTCTGAGAAACAGACAAA
>DGRY01000003.1 GCA_002391185.1 Prevotella sp. UBA4376 | reverse complement strand
GAACTTTGAGGTTTGAACTTTGAAGATTAGTCGGCTATGCCGATATAATATTTAAATCTTTACTTCCCTCGCTGATTGTTTACACCGGCTTTGCCGACAGTAAACACTCGGTCAGTGACCTTCGGTTCATTCTTTCAATATTTACATCTTTTCTTCTGCTCGGTCAGTGACCTTCGGTTCAATATTTAAATCTTTCTTGGGCTAACCAACAGCTTGAGTTTTACAGCTTTATCATTTATCATTTTTCATTTATCATTTAGCGGCTTCGCCGCGCATTTATAGCTGAGTGTCTGTGCATGGCTTGCAGCACCAACGGGATACTTTTAGCAGGATTGCCAAGCCAGGTACTTCTTTTAGTAGATAATAGAGCTTGTTCTGACGTACAAGACGTCCTGTGAGGCCTTTTAGTGGACCATTGGTAACGATTACCATTGTGCCTTTCTTTAGTCGTGCTTCGTCGGTGCTTATATATTTTGTCATGGCAAGGTCAGGATTGCACATTATTTGGAATTCTTCCATTTGTTTTGCTGGTATCTCGGCATACTCACGGCTGTTGCGGTTGCGGGTGATTACTGCAATCTTGTATTGGCAATCGGTTACCAGCTGCTTAAAATCCTTTTCTTCTATGCTCTTTTTAACAAAAATAAGATTGCGTACAACAGGGCGCAGAATGTGGTGTACCTTATGGTTGTCGTCTTCAATGTCGGCATGTTCCATAGGTATGAAAACCTCAAGTCCCTGTTCCTTGAAGTAATTAGCTACGTCATTCTGACGTAGCGTGAATAATCTAATAGCGTACCAGGGTTCGTTCGGTTCGTTCACTTCGTTCACTATTGAATAATTAATATTGAATATTGAATAATGAAGCGCAAAGCGCTTTAAATATTTACTTCCTTTACTGTTATTTTGTACGGCAGTGCTTTTATTTATATTCTTGTACTCTCACTTTAGCAATTATGGATTGCTATTGTTTGTTTTAAGAGTTTTTATGCTTGCTGTTAGCATACGTATTAGCTCATCAATATTATTGTGCAGTGAGTTATATTGATCGTCAGAAATATATTTTGTGCGATTTAGAAGTCTTAACCACATAGATGTTTCGCTTGCCTCCTTTAGTGAGATGCTAAGCTTTGTTATGAGGTCGTTTTTGCTTTGCGCATATTTACTTTCTGCAATATTAGCAGCGATGCTCGTTCCGCTTCTCAAAATTTGATTTGACAAACTTTGAATATTTTTACTGGGATTATTTTGTAGCATGTATTCGCTTAGATTAATAATCCTAACAGCAAAGTCCTCACTTTTTGTGGCAATAATATTGTCTTTCATCGTTCACTTCGTTCACTATTGAATAATTAATATTATCTCCTTCGCCTATTAAGATGCACCAACTTCGTTGACAGCATCTGCTCAGTCGATGACCTTCGGTTGAATATTGAAGAGTTGCTCTGACCAGCGAAAGGAAATGAAGCAATTTATTTAATGCCGTGAGGCATTCATTCTTCATTATTCAATTTTCAATCTTCAATAGATTAAGTTCTAAACGGGCATGCCCGTTTAGAACTTAATCGCTAAAATTCGCTGGTTTCATGGAAGCGGATGTGTTCGAAGTCTTGCTTTGCCATGCTGAGGACATAGCCTGAGTCGGCGAGGAAGACGTCACGACCTTCAACATCTTTTGCCATGTATTGGTATTTGCGCTTCTTGAAGTTCTCAAGCTCTTTAGGATCATCGCTTTCTACCCAACATGCTTTGTGTAGGTGAACGGGTTCCCAACGACATTTGGCATTGTATTCGTGCTCAAGACGATACTGGATAACTTCGAACTGCAACTGACCTACAGTACCGATGATGCGACGGTTGTTGAACTGGTTGACGAACATCTGTGCCACACCTTCGTCCATGAGCTGCTCTATACCTTTCTGGAACTGCTTTGACTTCATTGGGTCGTCGTTCTCGATGTATTTGAATAGGAGAGGGGAGAAACTTGGAAGTCCACGGAAATGGAGGTCTTCGCCCTCGGTAAGGGTGTCGCCAATCTTGAAGATACCATTATCAGGCAAACCAACGATGTCGCCAGGGTAGGCTTCTTCTACTGTGCTCTTGCGCTGTGCCATGAACTGGGTAGGTGAGGAGAAACGTACTGTTTTGCCCTGACGCACGTGCAGATATGGCTTGTTGCGTTCAAAGCGTCCTGAGCATACTTTGCAGAATGCGATACATGAACGGTGGTTTGGGTCGATGTTGGCTGTGATCTTGAAGATGAATCCTGTGAACTTCTGTTCGGTTGGTTCAACCATGCGTTCTTCAGCTTTGGTAGGGCGTGGACTTGGTGCAATCTCAACAAAGCAGTTGAGAAGTTCCTGAACACCGAAGTTGTTGAGGGCAGAACCAAAGAATACTGGTGCTACCTCGGCAGAACGATAGGTGTTTACATCAAATTCTGGATATACGCCCTCAAGAAGTTCAAGGTCGTCGCGAAGTTGCTTGGCTGCCTCTTCTCCAACTGTGTTGTCGAGTTGGTCGGAGTTGATGTCAACCTCTATCTTCTCGGTTACACGCTGTTTGTTAGGTGTGAAGAGGTTGAGTTGTTTTTCGTATAGGTTATACACACCTTTGAAGCGCTGTCCCTGTCCGATAGGCCATGAGAGTGGGCGCACCTTGATGTTGAGCTCTTGCTCAAGTTCGTCGAGAACATCGAATGGGTCGCGACCTTCACGGTCCATCTTGTTGATGAAGATGATTACAGGAGTGTTGCGCATACGGCAAACCTCCATGAGCTTACGTGTTTGTGCCTCAACACCTTTTGCTGAATCGACAACGATGATTGCAGAGTCAACGGCAGTCAGGGTACGGTAGGTATCTTCGGCAAAGTCCTGGTGACCAGGGGTGTCGAGGATGTTGATTTTATATCCTTCGTAGTCGAACTCCATTACTGATGTTGACACAGAGATACCACGCTGCTTTTCTATTTCCATCCAGTCGGAGGTGGCTGTTTTGCGAATCTTATTGTTTTTAACAGCTCCTGCAACCTGAATCTGTCCACCAAAGAGAAGGAATTTCTCTGTAAGTGTGGTTTTACCGGCATCAGGGTGACTGATGATGGCAAATGTTCTTCTTCTATCTAATTCGTTCATTTTCTATTTATATATATTGTGGAGGTGTCCACGAATTAATTTTTTTTCTCGTTTAATAAATGTTCCTCGCACTTACGCAAAGAGTCGAGCCAATAGGGGATAGAGAGGTTGAATGTTTCCTTGATTTTTGTTTTGTCGAGCACGCTGTATGATGGGCGTGTGACAGGGGAAGGAAACTCTGATGAATGGCATGGTAGAATCTCGCACTCTGTGTTGCCTGCCAATAGTGCTATGGCTTTTGTGAAATCGTACCATGAGCACACGCCTTCGTTAGAGAAGTGGTAGATTCCACTTTTTGAGTAACAAGCCTCACCCCGACCCTCTGAAGATAAGCCTCTCCCATCCCTCCCCAAAGGGGAAGGGCTAACCAACTTGCTATCGGCAGGCTGGCTTTCAGTATTCGAAGTGTTGTCGTTGAACGTTCCCCGTTCAACGTTCCACGTTTCGATTATACTTTCAATTGCGTTTGCGAGATCGCCAGCATAGGTTGGTGTGCCAACCTGATCGAACACAACTTTGAGTTGTGGCTTTGTTGCTGTGAGGTTGAGCATGGTTTTAACAAAGTTTTTGCCATACTCGGAATAGAGCCACGATGTGCGAAGAATAACGTATGAACCACCTACTGCTTGAATGTTTTGTTCGCCATGAAGTTTGGTAAGTCCGTAAACACCTGTTGGTGTGCCTTTTTGGTCTTCACGACAAGGGGTGTTATATGGGTCGCCGCCAAACACATAGTCAGAAGATATATGTATGAGCAAACCGCCCACTTCTTTCATTGCCTTTGCAAGATTCTCTGGTGCTTTGGCATTGAGTGTTTCAACGATTTCGCCAGCACTTTCGGCTGCATCTACATTGGTCCATGCAGCACAGTTCACAATGCAGTTGATATGCTGCTCGGCAACCATTTCGCGTACAGCTTCAAGGTTGGTGATGTCGAGGTGAGTGTAGCCTTCGCATACATCGGTAAAAATATATTTGTTGTCAGACTGTTGCTTAGCAACATTCTGCATGCAATGGCCAAGCTGACCATTTGCGCCTGTAATTAGTATGTTCATATTTTGCGCGGCTTATGCCGCTAAATGATAAATGACAAATGATAAATTATAAAGAAAGCGCATAGCGCTTTAAAATATAATTAAATAATTCTTCATTAAATAATCGCACGAAGTGCGACTAATTTCACATTCAAAATTCGTAATTCCACATTAGTTTAGTACTCCAACCCCTCGTCGCGGTCTTTGATGTAGTAGTCGTTAAGAAGTCCTACGAGAGTGGTGATTTCTTTTAGTGCATGCTGTGTCTCGGGAGAGATCTCCTTGCCTTGCATGCGAAGAATCATTGTGCCATAGAGTGCCTCAAAACATGTTTCCACCTCCGACTTGTTGTCGATGTCTGAGTTTAGAAGTGACAACTCTTCGTTGTCGGCAACTCCATCTTGTTCGTCGCGACGCGCCTTGGCTTCTGCCTGCTTGTTTTTTTGACGAAGTTCCACGATAAATGGCAGCACTTTGTAGTATTCGCCACTATAGAAAGGAAACTTGGTTGACTGAAGAAGGCGAGAGTGCAAATCCTCAAGATCCTGAAGCAACACTTTATTGATGTTAAGATGACCTGCTTCACGTTTTCCCTCTTCGTTCATCATACGAATGAGGTTTGAAAACCAGTCGATTTCATCTTCGAGTTCTTCATCGGAAAGATCTTTGAACTGCGAGATGTAGTTGCGACGGATAACCGGTAGAGAACAACCGAAAGCACGAATAAGGTCTTCTATCTGCCACATATAGAGCAGATATTCGGCGATGTTCTCCTTACGTAGTTTTTGAGCAATCTTCATATTAAACTCCTTATAAAATCAAAACGAAATGTGCCTAAGAACTGTTAGAACTTAGGCAGAACGTAGATGTTGAACAAAGTACCCATTAACGCAATGACAGAGAATATCATTACGGCACCACCGATGATGCGGTTGATGATTATTACTCCAAGCTCATCGAATTTGTTGCGCATAATATCAATGACCCATGTAAGACTATACCACCAAAGCAAGGCACCAAAGATGATGCTTGCATAACCAAGACACATCTCAACGGGGTGTGATGGAATAACAAAGGCAAACTGAGCGAAAAGTGCCATGAAGAGCAGGATGATCATTGGATTAGAAAATGTGATGAGAAATCCGGTTAGACCATTGTGCCACAGACTGCCTTTCTGCTTTTGTCCACCCTGATGGGCATTCTTCAGCGGATTGTTGTTGAAACTGTAGAAACCAAAGACAAGCAACATTATACCGCCAATGAGCTGAAGGTAGAATTTATAAACTGGATTGTTGACAAAATCCATGACAAAGCTCATACCCAAGCCTGTGAGTAAAGCATATATGAGGTCGCTGGCTGCTGCACCAACACCAGTGGCAAAACCATACCATCGTCCCTTCTTCTGAGTGCGTTGCACACAGAGAATTCCTACTGGTCCCATAGGTGCAGAAGCGCAAATGCCTATGATTATACCTTTGAAAATTAGTTCCAGAATGTTTATCTGGAATGGAAATAGTGAGTTCATATCAAGGTGCAAAGTTACGGCAAAAGCATGATATTACAAAATTAAACGTGTTTTATTTGCATATTTCACTTGATTGTACTACTTTTGTGGAAAGTTCAATCTTTTAAAAATGTAATAACTAACAAATAAACTTATAAAACACATGGAAGAACAGGTATTGAAGCCATATGTTATTGGCTTGGATCTTGGCGGAACTAACTCCGTATTTGGTATTGTTGATAGTCGTGGCAATATTAAGGCAACGACAGCTATAAAGACTCAGGGTTATGACACAGTAGAAGATTATGTAGATGCTGCTGTTAACGCATTGCAGCCTATCGTTGATCAGGTAGGTGGCTTGGAACAGATTAAGGCCATGGGTATTGGTGCTCCTAACGGTAATTTCTATAATGGTACTATTGAATATGCTCCTAACCTTAGCTGGGGTCACGATGGTGTTGTGCCATTGGCAAAGATGTTCAGTGAGCGTTTGAATAATCTGCCTGTTGCTCTTACCAATGATGCTAATGCAGCTGCTATTGGTGAAATGACATACGGTGTTGCTCGCGGTATGACAAACTTCATCGACATCACTTTGGGTACAGGTGTTGGTTCTGGTATTGTAATCAACGGTCAAATGGTTTATGGTAGCGATGGCTTCGCTGGTGAGCTTGGTCACATGGTAGTTCGTCCTGACGGTCGTTCTTGTGGTTGCGGCCGCAAGGGTTGCCTTGAGGCTTACTGCTCTGCTACAGGTGTTGCCCGCACAGCACGTGAGTTCCTCGAAACAAGTGATGAGCCTTCTTTGCTTCGCGACATGAAACCAGAGGATATCACATCTTATGATGTTAGTGTTGCTGCAAGTAAGGGTGATGCTTTGGCAAACCGTGTATATACATTCACAGGTGAATTGCTTGGTGAGGCTTGCGCTAACTTTGCTACATTCTGCAGCCCTGAAGCATTCATTTTCTTCGGTGGTCTTACAAAGGCAGGCGATTTGCTGATGGAGCCTTTGAAGAAGAGTTATGATGCTCATGTATTGAAGATTTACAAGAATAAGGCTAAGTTCCTTATCAGCAGTCTTGAAGGTTCAAGCGCAGCTGTGCTTGGCGCAAGTGCTGTGGGTTGGGACATTAAATAAAAAGGAGCCTCCCCCATCCCCCTCCAGTAGGAGGGGGCTAACTAAAAGGAAAATGATACAGAATAGTGGATAATGAGATATTGGCTATGACTTTTTCTCACTTTATTCACTATTTTTTTAATTGTAAGAGATGACTAAAACAGATTTAAGAATAGTTTTTATGGGAACTCCTGAGTTTGCTGTTGCAAATCTCAAGGGGCTTGTTGAAGGAGGATATAATGTTGTGGCTGTGGTTACACAACCTGATAAGCCTGTGGGACGTCATCAGGAGAAGTTGCAGCCAACGAAGGTTAAGGAATATGCATTGGAACATGGACTGCCAGTGCTTCAACCTGAGAAGATGAAAGATCCTGAGTTTATTGAAAAACTCAAGAGCTATAATGCCGACTTACAGGTTGTAACTGCCTTTAGAATATTGCCAGAGATGGTGTGGGATATGCCTAAATATGGCACATTCAATGTTCATGCTTCATTGTTGCCAAGATACCGTGGTGCTTCGCCTATTAATGCTGCAATTATTAATGGTGATGAGGAAACAGGTGTAACAACTTTCTTCCTTGACCATGATATTGATACGGGTAAGATTATTCATCAGGAGAAATATCCTATTGATGCAAATGCCAATTTTGAACAGGTGTATAACGACTTGGCTGTGCTTGGCACTAAGGTGATGTTGCAGACTGTTGACGATATTATAAAATACGGTGAGAGTATTCCTGCAATGGAACAGCCTAAGGTGGAATTGGAAGAGAAATATCTGTATGCTCACAAGATAAACAAAGAGGATTGTGAGATAGATTGGCGAAAGTCAGCCAAGGAAATTCACGATTTCATTCGTGGACTTTATGATCGTGGTACATGGACAACGGTTTCTGACGGCACCAATGAGCAGATAATGAAGATATGGGCAGCAAAGATTGGTCCTGATACAGAGTTGCCTGCAGGACAGTTCTTCCGCGACAAGAAACACCTTTATGTGGCTACAGGAAAGGGTAGTGTGGAACTTACAGAAGTGCAGCCTGCTGGTAAGAAGAGAATGCAGGGCATTGCATTTATGAATGGCGTGAGGAATGTTGATGCACTAAAGACCCTTCCTAACTCAATGGTCTTTACACCCCCTTCGTTTCCCCCGTTCCCGGGGGACAGAAACCCCTCCAGAGGGGAGGAATCGTAACTTGCTTAGAAGTATTGCACAAACAAGCTGGCTATACTTAAGAAGCATATACAGAACTTTAAGAATACAAAAAAAGCCTCTTGTAGAAATTATCAATCTACAAGAGGCATTTTATTAATCAATAACTTGCTTTCCGTTATAAAATGTAACCATGCCTTTCAGCAAGGTTGAATTCCTCCCCTCTGGAGGGGAGGTTAGGAGGGGTCTTTTATTTAACTTCGAATGCAACCGACTGCTGAGGCAAACCTGCTGGTAGCTTCACGGTTACGTTGTTGCCGTTTACTGTTGGCTTTACGCTCTTGCCATTAGCAAGAATCTTTATCTTTGCACCTTTCTTAGGAAGGTTTCCCTGCCATGTTATGCTTTCAGGAAGCTTTTCGCCTTCAGGAAGCATATATATACCATATAGGTGCTTGTTGTCTTTGCTTGCTGTGAACCACACATTACCTGAATGATAATTCTTTGTTGTTGTGGTGTTGTAGATGGCACGTCCATTCTTCTTCAACCATTTACCTATTGCGTTAAGACGCTCAACAGCTTCGGGCTGAATTGTTCCTTGTGGGGTAGGGCCTACACCAAGAACAAGATTGCCTCCCTTTGCCACAATCTCGATGAGGGTGTTGATAACCTTCTCTGGCGATTTCCATGTAGGGTGCTTAACGTAGCCCCAGTCGTTGGATAGTGGAATGCAACTTTCCCATGGGTAGTTGAGCTGTGTTTCAGGAATGGTGCGCTCTGGTGTTTGGTAGTTTTCGTATGGACCGTGAATGGTGCGGTCAACCATTATTATACCAGGCTGATTGCGGCGAGCCATTTCGGCAATATGTGGCATGTCGATGTCTTGATTGTTTTCTTTGCACACCCATCCGCCGTCCATCCATAGAATGTCAACTTTGCCATAACGGGATAGTATCTCGTTCATCTGGTTGTAGGTGAACTCTTTATATGCGTTCCAGCGCCAAGGCCATTTCTTCACATCGTAGTTAACGTTGCGTCCACGCTTTGTTGGATACACATCCCACCAATAGTCTTGTGAATGCCAGTCGGGTTTTGAGAAATATGTACCAATCATGAAGTTTTTCTTACGGAAAGCTTCGTTGACATATTTAAGTACATCGCGACGTGGGTTGTATTTGAAAGCGTGATGTGCTATGCTGAAATCAGTATATTTACTATCAAACATGCAGAATCCATCGTGATGCTTTGTTGTGAAAATCATGTATTTCATACCAGCATCGCTCATAACGCTTGCCCATTGCTCAGGGTTGAATTCTGTTGGATTGAATTTGTCGGCTTGTCCCCAATACCAATCTTTGTATTGCTGATAGGTCATTGTTGTGTCGCGTGTAATCCAGTCCTCATCACAAATGGACCATGATTCCACAATGCCAGGAACAGCGTAAAGTCCCCAATGGAAAAGAACTCCAAACTTGAGGTCTTGCCATTGATGAAGTTTTTCTACCACCTGTTTGTCGGTTGGCCATTCATAGATTTTTGAACGTTCGTAAACGTCTCCCTGTGCCATAGCATTTGCGCTAAACATGATAGCGGCTGTTATAGCCAGAATAGTTTTTCTCATTTTGTTAGGTTTTGTTGTTAGAAATTTCGTTGATAATGTTGCAAAGATAATATAAAAAGTGGAATTTTTAGTGTTGAATGAGGAATTATTCTCACTTTGTGCGATGAAGAATTAAAAAAAATGGTAACTTTGCAATAGAACTAAATATATGTATAGTATATATGAAAAAGAAAAACCTTTTAATGCTTTTGGTTGCAGGAGTGTTAATGCTTTCTGCATGTGGCACTACATCGACAGTTCCAATCTCAGGTCGTAAGCACAACTTACTGGTATCAGATGAAGAAGTGTTGAGCCTTTCTACAAAGGAATACACTCAGTATATGGCAAGTGCCAAGAAATCAACTAATGCAGCTAATACCGCAATGGTTACACGTGTTGGCAAGAAACTGGCTAATGCTGTGGAAACATACCTAAAGAACAATGGTATGGAGGCTGATGTTAAGAACTATAGCTGGGAGTTTAATCTTGTTGCCGACAAGCAGGTGAATGCTTTCTGTATGCCTGGTGGTAAGATTGTTGTTTACGAGGGACTGCTTCCCGTTACTCAGAACGAGGCTTCTTTAGCTATTGTTTTGGGACATGAGATTGCTCATGCTGTAGCTAAGCATAGTGCTGAGCAGTTGAGCAAGAAATATCGTCAGCAGTATGGTACACAAGCAGGAGCTGCTGTGCTGGGTGCTTTGGGTGTTGATCAGGGTATTACCCAAACAGCCACAGCTGTGGCAGGTCAGTATTTCTCATTCAAGAATTTAAAATACAGTCGTGATAATGAGTCGGAGGCTGATTATATTGGTCTTATCCTTTCTGCTATGGCTGGTTATGACCCTTCTGTTGCTGTTTCTTTCTGGCAACGCATGGCTGCAAGTTCAAAAAATAACACTTCTGAACTGTTTAGCGATCATCCTTCTGACGCAACACGTATTGCCAACATCAATAAGTGGTTGCCCGAAGCAAAGAAATATTATAAGCCAGCTGTAGTAACTTCTACTACAAAAACAAAGAAGTCAACCACAAAGAAGTCAACCACAAAGAAGAAAAAGAAATAAAAGACCCCTCCCAGCGCGAAGTAAACTTCGCTATTGAATATTGAAGATTGAATATTGAAAATTATCACTGACTGAGCGTTTGCTGTTAGCGCAGTTGGTGCAAACAATCAGCGAAGGAAGTAATATTGAAGAGTTACTCTGACCAACGGGAAGAAATGAAGCGCAAAGCGCTTTTTAATCTTTCAATTTTTCATTCTTTCAATATTTACATTTTAATTTATTATTATGCTAAACTACATTTTAGAAAATTTATGGCTCCTCTGGACTATCATCATGTTTGCGTGTTTGATATTGGAGTTGAGCTCAGGTGATTTCTTTATCACTTGTTTTGCAATAGGTGCTCTTGCAGCTATAGTTCCTTCTCTTGCAGGAACCTCTTTTTGGCTGCAGGTGGTAGTGTGGGCTATATGTTCTGTATTGAGCATCTGGCTTATTCGCCCAAGATTGCTAAAAGTCCTGCACAAGGGTGGCGAAGAGCGCGAGAGTAATGCCGATGCCTTGATAGGTCGTGTTGGTGAAGTTGTTGAGGCTATAAAAACCGACAAGCCTGGTTATGTTAAGATAGACGGCGATTGCTGGCGTGCTTTGAGCGACGACGGTAATGAAATTTCTGAAGGTAAACAGGTTAAGATTATTAGCCGAAATAGCATTGTTGTTACCGTATGCTTGGTTGAAGAATAAAATAATCAATTAAATCTTTAATAACTAAAAATAAAAAACTATGTCAGTTATAACTTACGTACTAATAGCCCTTGTCTTCCTTGCTTTGATTTTTGTAAAGAAGACTATTGTTATCATTTCTCAGAGTGAAACACAGATTATTGAGCGTCTTGGAAAGTATTATGCTACCTTGAAGCCTGGTATCAACATTATCATTCCTTTCATAGATCGTGCAAAGGAAATGGTTACTTTGAAGAATGGACGATATGTTTATTCTAATTCTATCGATCTTCGTGAGCAGGTGTATGACTTTGACCGTCAGAATGTTATCACCAAGGATAATATTCAGATGGAAATCAATGCCTTGTTGTATTTTCAGATTGTTGACCCATTCAAGGCTGTTTACGAAATCAATAATCTTCCAAACGCTATAGAGAAACTCACACAGACCACTCTGCGTAATATTATTGGTGAAATGGAACTTGATCAGACACTTACCAGTCGTGATACAATCAATACAAAGTTGCGTGGTGTGCTTGATGATGCAACCAATAAGTGGGGTATCAAGGTTAACCGAGTAGAGTTACAGGATATTATTCCACCATCAAGTGTGTTGCAGGCTATGGAGAAGCAGATGCAGGCAGAACGTGATAAACGTGCTACTATTCTCACAAGCGAGGGTAACAAGCAGGCTCAGATTCTTCAGTCTGAGGGTGAGAAAGCTGCAAAGATTAACCGTGCTGAGGCTGAAAAGCAAAAAGCTATTCTACTTGCAGAAGGTGAAGCAACAGCTCGAATTCGTAAGGCTGAGGCAGAAGCAAGAGCTATTGACCAGATTACTCAGGCTGTGGGACAGAGCAGTAACCCTGCTAACTATCTGTTGGCTAAAAACTATATCCAGATGATGGAGCAGCTTGCTCAAGGTGACAAGACTAAGACTGTGTTCTTGCCATACGAGGCAAGTAACATGCTGGGCAGTTTGGGTGGAATAAAGGAATTATTCAAATAAAAATATTAATGAAATTAGCAATCGTATGCGGTGCACGCCCTAATTTTATCAAGGTGGCGCCAATCATAAGAGTTCTTGACGGCAAGCGTGAGAATGTTAAGTTTGCCTCAGTAGATTATCAACTCATCTATACTGGAGCTGAGAATGATGCAACATTGGAGAACTCTCTCTTTGATGATCTTGATATTAAACGCCCGGATGTTTTTCTGGGGGCAGATAGTCAGAATCTAAACGAATTGACTGGTCTTGTGATGGCCAAGTTTGAAAAGTATTTGCAGGAGAATCCTGTTGATGCTGTAATAGTTGTAGATGACTTAGCTTCAACAATGGCAACAGCTATTGTAACAAAGAAGCAGGGCATATTGCTCGCACATATTGCTGCTGGCACACGTTCTTTTGACATTACGATGCCTAAGGAGATAAATCGTCTTGTTATAGATGGTTTGAGTGACATTCTCTTTACAGCAGGTATTAGTAATAATTCTATCGCCAATAAAGAAGGAGCTGAACTGAGCAAGGTATATATGGTGGGAAATATCCTGATGGATAATCTTCGTTATAATCACGACCGCATAGAGAAAGCTGTTTTACCCGACAAGATAAATGCTCTTATTCCTCATATTGCTGAGGGACGGCGTTATCCTTACATTGTGTTCACCTTGAATCGCAAAGCTCTTATTGGTGATGAACAGAAACTGCGTAATCTTGTTGAGGCTGTTATTCGTGGCTGTGATGATGTAACCATGACTATTATAGCTCCTTTGCGTCCTGATGCAGCAAAGGTAGTGGAAAAGATTGTTCGTGATAGTCAGCATCCTTCATTATTTAATATTGTTGAACCTTTGAACTATCTTCAGTTCTCTTATCTTACTGCTCATGCTGCTGGTATTATTACCGATAGTGGAAATGTAGCTGAAGAGGCAACATTTAATCAGGTGCCTTGCATCACCTTGAATAGTTATACTGAGCATATAGAGACAGTAAAGGTGGGTACTAATGTTCTTGTAGGTGAAGACCCAGATTTGCTGGCAAAAGCTACAGACGAGATGTGTCATGGAGAATGGAAGAAGAGCGCCATTCCTGATAGATGGGATGGACGAACAGCTGAGCGTATCCTCCAGATTATCAGTCAATAAAATCTTTCTTTGCCCTTCTGCATGCTGTTCTTCGTGAAAAGTGTCGAGGAGGGGTGTGGATGAAAGCTTATAATAATTAAGCGTTGCAAGAGGATCTTGCAACGCTTATTGTTTTTAATAGACTCACGTCTAAAGAATAAAACCTGAATGTCTTTTCTCCTTTTACTAATTTTCAACCCATTGAAAAAACTTGTAGCTTAAATTGCGAAAATAAATTATTACGTTTTTAAAGAGAGATAAAATTTCAATATATTATACGTTATAATGTTCTGATAGTTGACATTTGTTAGTCTTGTTGGGGCTTTGTATCAGCGGATATATATTGCATAGTCCTCAGAGTCACCGGGAGGTATCTTCCCCTCGTCCGGTGCTCTGAGCTGTTATCGTATATTTTTGTATAACTTGTTGTTAGTGAAACGCTTAATGCACAGAACCCTTCTGAGGTTTATATTGTCCTACGCTTATGACAGATAAAGAACTTTATTTGCTGCAAATCTAATAAAAGGTATAATAAGTTCCAAGTAATTAAACATTTATTAACATTGTTATCGGACACATTTTTTAGTGTATTTTTGCCCTGTTTGTTGTGTGCGATAACACGAAAAAACTTTTATTCGGTGGCTTGTTTAGTATTGAATGTGTTATGAAAAAAAGAGAGACAAGCACTTTAGTCTGTGCCCTCTCCCTTGAAATCGCCCGAAACGGCTTTCACTTTGTCAGGACTGAGTGTCATTATGCGTTCTGCATCCTCAGTGGCTTTAATTCTGTCTCCGGTAGCAAGATAGCTGGCTCCGCGTTCACGCAACGCTTCTATTGCAGAGGAGTTGTTGACTATAATTTTGTTGAAGTATTCGATAGCCTCTTTGTGATTGCCTTTTCTTGCAAGAATGCGTCCTTGAAGCATAAGAATATCTTCTGTCTCTTTATTGTTGGTAATAGCGAGAAGTTGGTTAAGATCTTTTTCTGCTCCAGTCGTATCGCCCATTTTTAATAGAGTATTTGCACGAAGAATATAAGCTGTTGTAAGTGTATTTTTTTCTTCTTGCATCTGATCTGTATTCTGCTCACAAAGGGCAATACACTTGCTCGTCATGGCTATTATGCTGATGATGTCGTTTTTTTTGTTAGCAGTCTGAGCTTGAGCAAGATAATACTCAGGAGAGTTGCTTTGATTTTTTTCTAAAGACATAGTTGTATTTTTTATTGAATTTAAGGCAAAGATACTAAAAAGCGAGTGAA
>DGRY01000121.1 GCA_002391185.1 Prevotella sp. UBA4376 | reverse complement strand
AATTTCACATTCCACATTTATAATTTCACATTTTGGTTGATATCCTTTGCGCGATTGCGCACTGGTGCATCAGCACTTTATTTTCTAGTGTATGAATGGATTTTTTCTGAAAGAGAATAATGATATTGATGTTGGGCTTGGAAAGCATGCTTTCTAAAAGCCCAAACATCAATATTATTATAGGCTCAGAATGAGCCGTATTCCATTCATACAAATTTTCTTCTTTTTAAAATCTCAAGTAAAATAATTCGCTTGCGAAACTTTAGTAAAGTTAATAAAAATAATTTGGAATTACGAATTTGGAATTTGGAATTGATTGCGCAAGCGCAAATATGAGTTATTCAAGTTTCGTAAGTTTATCTCTTATCAAGAATTTAAGACGAGTTGATGAGAGCTTTGCTCGAATAATTTGAGAATTGGCTTGCGCCCTTGCATGGTCTTATAATTCTTATGAATTCAAGTAGAATTAATTAGAAACATAGGGGCGTTAGCCTAAAAATTCTCTAATTCTCTAATTCTTGATAATATTTTAGAGTAAATATTCGCTTGCGAAACTTTAGTAAAGTTAATAAAAATAATTTGGAATTGATTGCGCAAGCGCAATTATGAGTTACGAATTATGACTGCGAAGTTGGCTGTTCGCGTTAGCGAGGTAAAGCAATGAAACGTTAATTGGAAGGTAATGGAACTTTTTCTGCCAGATAGTCCTCCTTCTACATTTTGCCCTGCGACAAAAGTACCGGGGTTTCTGTCCCCCGGGAACGGGGGAAGTGAAGGGGGTATAAAGACCATTGAGTCGAGGTGAGGCTACTATAAAGGAATTTTAACGAACAACATCCGAGTATCTCAAGTAAAGTTTGTATCTTTGTGGAGCATAAAGCATTTTATTTAATAATCAAAAACAAATAACCTCTATAAACTCTATAAAGATGATTCTATCAGATACCGACAAAAAACAGATTGCCTCAAGAGGCATAAGTGAACAGCAGGTTGAAAAACAACTACAGCAATTCGAACAAGGTTTTCCATTCCTGAAACTTGAAGCAGCAGCTTCAATAGGTCAAGGCATTATTGCACCCGAGGAAGGAGAACGCAATCAATATATAGAAAAATGGAACGAATATAAGGCTAATGCACACAAAGTGGTGAAGTTTGTTCCTGCTTCTGGAGCAGCAAGCCGAATGTTCAAGGATATGTTTGCTTTCCTAAACGCATCCTATGACCATCCTAACACTCCATTCGAAAAAGAGTTCTTCGACAATATCAAGAAATTTGCTTTCCGCAAAGCTCTTTGCGACAAATGCCATGCCAACAACGGCAAGTCGGTTATGGAGCTTATCAAGGAGGGCAACTACAAGGCTGTAGTAGCTAACATGCTCAATGCCGAGGGATTAAATTATGGACAACTGCCCAAAGGCTTACTTCTGTTCCACAACTATGAAGATGGAGCCCGCACTTCCATGGAGGAGCATCTTGTTGAGGCTGCTCTTTATGCAAGTAGCAACGGCGAAGCTAACGTGCATTTCACCGTCAGCCACGACCATCTTGAACTCTTCAAAGCTAAGGTTGCCGAAAAGAAAGACATCTACGAGAAACGCTATGGCGTGAAATACAACATTTCTTTCTCCGAACAGAAACCAAGCACCGACACCATTGCTGCCAACCCCGACAACACTCCATTCCGAGAAGACGATGGTTCGTTGCTCTTCCGCCCTGGAGGTCATGGTGCATTAATTGAAAACCTCAATGAGATTGATGCCGATGTGGTGTTCATAAAGAACATTGATAATGTTGTTCCCGACAGACTAAAGGACGACACCGTTACCTACAAACAACTCATTGCAGGCATCCTCGTCACCCTTCAGGAGAAAGCATTTGAATACCTTCGCATTCTCGATAGCGGAGAATACAACCATAGCAAGCTCGAAGAGATTATACGCTTTGTACAGCGCGACCTATGCTGCCGCAAACCCGACATCAAGGATATGGAAGATGCCGACCTTGTTATCTATCTTCGCCAAAAACTAAACCGCCCAATGCGAGTATGCGGCGTTGTGAAAAACGTGGGCGAGCCTGGTGGCGGTCCATTTCTGGTATATAACAACGATGGCACAATAAGTCTGCAAATTCTTGAGAGCTCGCAAATCGACAAGAACAACGAGGAATATATGAAGATGTTCACACAGGGCACACATTTCAACCCTGTGGATCTTGTTTGCGCACTCAAAGACTATAAGGGCAATGCCTTCAACCTGCCCGACTTCGTTGATCCTTCAACAGGATTCATATCAAGCAAGAGTAAGAACGGTAAGGAACTAAAAGCTCTCGAACTGCCAGGTCTGTGGAATGGCGCAATGAGCAACTGGAACACCGTGTTTGTTGAAGTGCCACTATCCACCTTCAACCCTGTGAAGACAGTTAACGATTTGCTTCGTGAACAGCACCAGTAATTGGAATGTGGAATGTGGAATTACGAATTATTAATTCGAATGAATAATGAGTAATTAATAATGAGTAATCATCGACTGAGTGCTTGTTGTCGGCTTGCCGGTGCAAGCATAAAGACGAAGGAGATAATTAGTCGGCTTCGCCAATTATACAATTATGAATTAATAATTATGAATTAGTAACTCACAATTCGTAATTTAAATAATTCGTAATTCGTAAATCGTAATTCGTAATTAAAAAAAATAAACTTTGAACGAGAAATTAGAATTTACAGCTGAGGAACATCTTGAATCAAACGAGATACTACAACATCTTCGTCAAGCAATAGGAAACACGCTAAAGGAAGATGACGAGGAGAAACTGCGTCAAGAGATAAGCAAAAGCATAGAGCAAGGACAGATACATCGTGATGTATTTGGCTTGAACCCTATATTGCAAGCCCTCAGAACAGCACAGATAGCTGTTGACGAAATAGGTCTGAAACGAGATGGCGTGCTTGCCGTACTGCTCTATCAGGTTGTTGTAACAGAAAACATCAGCCTTGAAACCATTGAGAAGAAATTTGGCACAAGTGTGGCTCACATCATCCGTGGACTGGTGAAAATTCATCAACTATACGAGAAAAGCCCTATCGTGGAGAGCGAAAACTTCAGAAACCTGCTCATTTCGTTCTCAGAAGACATGCGGGTTATCCTCATTATGATTGCCGACAGAGTGAACGTGATGCGACAGATACGCGACACAGAGGCTCTTGAAGCCAAACATCAGGTGAGCGAGGAAGCAAACTATCTTTATGCGCCATTAGCGCACAAACTGGGACTCTACAAGCTAAAAAGCGAACTTGAAGATCTATCCCTGAAATACCTTGAGCACGACGC
>DGRY01000098.1 GCA_002391185.1 Prevotella sp. UBA4376 | reverse complement strand
GCTAATAGAAAAAAAATGAGTATATTTGTAGCATTTTTAAAAACGAATGTTTAACAAGTATATATAACTATTGTTTTAATGGAATATTTTATCATTGAGAATGGTAAGCAAGCTGGTCCTTTCTCGGCTAAGGAACTTATTGACAATAAACACATAACATCTGAAACCTTGGTGTGGGCAAATGGACTTGCCGACTGGACACCTGCGTGGAAGGTGGAAGAACTGAAAGTGCTGTTTGAAGAAGCTAAGGCACAAAGCGAGCTGTATCAAAAGAGTACTGTGGTGCCTCCTCCAGTACCCCCGGTTGAACCTCAGCAGAGTTTTGTTGCAGAAGTTCCAAAGAAAAGCAACACTCCAAAGCTAATTGCAGCTGTAGTTGTAGCGGCTCTGTTTATTGCCATGATGGTTACAAATCCAAGCAAGGAAGAACATAAAGAGGCAATAAAGGGTGTGCTCACTGAGCTTCTTGACAAAACAAATAGTGAGCAAATTGATGACAATGACTTTATGAAGATGGGTATGAGCATGATAGCTCAGTTCTTTGCAGGACCTGTGGTAGATAATGCCCTAAACTCAATGCTCGATGTTCACAACTATTTGATTTTCTCACGTGGTGAGGTTAATCTTGGTGGTAAGAGTCACACGGTTTCATACGGTTTCATGGGGCACGTTTATACTCTTAATGCCGATGATGTAAAGAAGGCTTTCGAAATGGTTGAGAGCAAAAGCGAAACAAAGGAAGAGTCAACATCAGCGACATACAATGATGGAAATATTGCTGATGATGCGGCAGCTAATGACGAGGCTGCTGATGCCAATGACGCAGTTGATGATTTTGCCGACAAGGTAACTAAGAAGGTTACCAAGAAGGTAACAGATAAGGTGAACGAGAAAATTGATGAGAAACTCGACGAGGCTGCCGATAGCACCGAGGGGTTTGTAAATAAAATAATTAAAATTTTAGGGTTGTAATGATAGATACAAGCGCTTTTCAGGGTAAGAAAGCAGCCTTTTACACCCTTGGCTGCAAACTAAATTTTTCGGAGACATCAACCTTTGCCAACACTCTTCACGAAATGGGGGTTGTTACTGCTGAAAAAGACGAGAAGGCAGATATTTGCTTGATTAATACTTGTTCGGTTACTGATGTTGCCGATCAGAAATGCCGTCATGCCATACGACACATGGCGCGCCAACATCCAGGCGCTTTCATAGTGGTTACTGGTTGCTATGCTCAGCTTAAACCAGCAGTGGTGGCTGATATTGAGGGTGTTGATCTTGTGCTTGGCTCTAACGAAAAGGCTAATTTGATACAGTATCTTAGTGATGCCTTTACAAACAGAACGGAGGAACATCTGCACCAGTATCATACTGAGAAGACTAAGGATATTAAAACATTCCAGCCTTCATGCTCACGTGGCAATCGCACACGCTATTTCCTAAAAGTGCAGGATGGCTGCAATTATTTCTGTACTTATTGCACTATTCCTTATGCAAGAGGATTCTCTCGTAATCCTTCTATAGCTTCCTTAGTAGAGCAAGCTCAAAAGGCTGCTACTGAAGGCGGTAAGGAAATTGTGCTTACCGGTGTGAACATTGGTGATTTTGGTGAAACAACACATGAGAGTTTCCTCGACCTTGTTAAGGCTCTTGATCAGGTTGAGGGTATTGAAAGATATAGAATTTCGAGTCTTGAACCAGACCTCTGTTCTGATGAACTCATAGAGTATTGTGCTCAAAGTCGTGCGTTTATGCCTCATTTCCATATTCCACTTCAAAGTGGAAGTGATGAAGTGCTAAAATTGATGCACCGCCGTTATGATACTGCTTTGTTTGCTCATAAGATAAAACTCATAAAGGAGAAAATGCCTGAAGCATTCATTGGTGTTGATGTGATGGTGGGCTGTCGTGGTGAGAAACCCGAATATTTTGAGGATTGCTATAATTTCCTCAATTCGTTGCCTGTTACACAACTTCATGTGTTCCCTTATAGCGAGCGCCCTGGAACATCGGCTTTGTCTATCCCTTATGTTGTTGACGATAAGGAGAAACGCAATCGTGTGAACCGTCTGTTGAAACTCAGTGATGAAAAGACCGAGGCATTCTATGCTCATTATGTTGGAAAGGAAGCAGACGTATTGTTTGAGAAGGCTAACAAGGGGAAGGCTATGCATGGTTTCACCGATAACTACGTGCGTGTGGAATTATCAGCAGCTGAGTCGCGTGAGGAATACGACAACGAGATAATGCGTGTGCGCATGACGGGGTTCAATCACGATAAGTCGGCGTTGCGTGCGACACTTTTGCCATAGAACCAAAGGAAACAAAAATAAACAAATTATTTGCGAATAGTTTACGATAATTTGCGTTGAAAAGAGTAAATAGATTCATATTGTGATTGCAATTGTAATATTAAACTGGAACGGAGCAAAGATGCTACAGAAGTATCTGCCTTCAGTACTGAAGTATTCTCAGGACAATGCTGAGGTGTGGGTAGCTGATAATGCATCTACAGATAATTCTTTAAAGGTACTGAAGGACGAGTTTCCGGAGGTACATACTATAGTGCTCGACCGTAACTACGGTTTTGCTGAAGGCTACAACAAGGCATTGCAGCAAGTGGATGCTGAATATTACGTGCTATTGAACAGCGATATAGAGGTTACACCACATTGGCTTGAGCCACTCGTGGAATTTATGGATGCCCATCCTGAAGCCTGTGCCTGTCAGCCCAAACTGCTATCTATTCGTAAACGTGACAGCTTTGAGTATGCAGGAGCAGCTGGAGGATATATCGACAGGTTGGGGTATCCTTTCTGTCGAGGACGCATATTTGATGTTGTAGAAAAAGACAATGGACAGTATGATAATGTGGAAGAAATTCTGTGGGCAACAGGAGCCTGTCTGTTCATAAGAAGCCGAGACTATTGGATGGCAGGAGCTCTCGATGGGCGTTTTTTTGCACACAACGAAGAGATTGACCTATGTTGGCGATTGCGCATCATAGGCAGACACCTTTATTTCATTCCAAATTCAAAGGTGTATCATGTGGGAGGAGCAACATTGCCTAAGAGTAATCCGATGAAAACCTTCCTGAACTTTCGCAATAATCTAACAATGCTCTATAAGAACCTGCCGGAAAAGGAATTGCACCGTGTGATGGTTTGGCGCTGGGTGCTCGACTATGTAGCTGCCTTTCAGACACTTATCCTTGCTGGAAAATGGGGCGATTTTAAGGCTATATTCAAAGCTCGTTATGCCTTTTGGAAATGGAAACACGAATTTAAGGCTGATCGTGAGCGCATTCAGGCATTGCGCAAGGAAGAATATGTACCGCAAAGAAAGCGCTATTCTATTCTTTGGGAATATTATGCAAAGAGGCATCACACCTTCAATGAGTTGCCATAACATTTAAAGCCTTTTTAAACAGCATCATGAAAAGCGACAGTAGTTACTCACGCATCATAAAGCTTTCAAGCTTCTTTGGCGGCATACAGTTTCTTAACATTGCTATTGCTCTGATAAGAAACAAACTTGTTGCCATATTGCTTGGACCGAATGGAGTGGGGTTGATGTCGCTTTTTAATTCAACAGCTAACATGCTTGGCAACCTTACCCAAATGGGGCTACCTATTAGTGGGGTAAGGGAAATTTCTCAATACAAGAACAATGCTCAGGAGCAGCAACGCCGCATAAACATGATACGTGTGTGGAGTTTCATCTTGGGATGTTTAGGTATGCTGCTGTGTTTTGTTTTCAGTCCACTACTCAGCAGGTTCACCTTTAACTGGGGAAACCACACTTTTCACTTTATGGCACTATCGCCAGTAATACTCTTTACCACTCTTGCCAATGGTGAAATAGCCATTATGAAAGGCACATATCGTATGCGCAGACTTGCATATCGTTCGGTATGGAGTATTGTAGCAGCCTTAGTAGTATCGGTGCCATTGTATTATTTCTTTGGTGAAACGGGCATTGTGCCTTCCCTTGTGGCTATTGCCCTGTGTCAGTATTTTCTAAATTTGAGTGGGCGAGTGAAGGTTGAGGATATAAAGGATGCCATCAGCTTAGGAAAGCCAATGATTCGTTTGGGTATGGCTTTTGTTGTGGCAGGATTGTTTGGTAGTGGCTGCGACTTCCTTATTCGTACTTATCTTAATAATGTTGGCGATCTGGCTGCCGTAGGACTCTATAACACAGGTTATATGATTTCTGTTACCTATGGCGGTATGCTCTTTGCTTCTATGGACAACGAGTATTATCCCCGTTTATCAGCGATACCAGAGTTAGGTGATGAGTTTAATGCCGTTGTGAACAGACAGATACGTGTTTTTCTGTTGATAACAATTGTGTTTGTTACCTTGTTGATAAGCCTAATGCCATATATCATTCCATTGCTTTTCAGCAGTAAGTTTGTTGGTGTTGTTCCTATGGCGCAATGGGCTGCAGTAGGTCTTGTTGCTCGTGCCATTTATCTGCCAATAGAATATATATCGCTTGCAAGAGGCGACGCCCGTAGCTTTATGATAGTAGAATGTGTAAGTTATGTGCTTATGTTTGTCTGTGTTGTTGGTGGCTACCATCTCGGTGGTCTGACTGGCACTGGAATAGGTCTCGCCCTCAGCGCCTTCTTAAACTTAGGATTTGATGTTATCTATATGCGGAAGAAATTTAATCTAAAGTAGAAATTTCACCCAACCTATAGGGCAATTAATTGTCCACGCCTTATGTATATTCCCTTCGGCAGTTTTGATTCATCCCTTCCCACATATCTTCCGTCGACGGTGTATATGCGGTTGTCAGCTGGAGCTGTTCTTACCGTTACACCTTTTATGCCTGTGGCGAAATCTGGAATATAGGTGAAAGAAAGACCGTTTTCATCCATTGTAATGTCTTTCAATGCCTGATTAATAGCATAGAAATTGCTGTTAGTCTTTGATTTCAGGCCAGTCCCTGGATTCGTGTACCAATAGAAATTTGGAAGAGAGAGCGTGTCGTTAAGAGCTGTTATATAGCCATTATTAGGAAACAGATCATGTGTTAAGCTGGCCTTATACTCTTCTTTTTCTACATTATAGTAATTAGCACATATACTGTCGGCAGGAATGATAGCCATACGTGGCTTTCCTGCGATGTTATTATATCTGCTGCTACGAGTAATATCTCCATTATCAACGACATGGTAAGCCAAGAGTCCTTCGGCAGGCATATATTTTGCCCAGCTTTCATGGGCTACATATTCAAGAAGAATATATTCGTTGCTGTTGCCAGGATTCTCTATCTTGTAGGCTACGGCGCCAGGTTGTGTGTATGGCATCATGGTGTAGGTATTGGCTTCTGTGAGGGTTTGTATGTTGCTGTTGTCCCATCCCATCTGCCATTTCTCCCATGCTGTATATGGAGCAGGACAGAAACCATTACGCACGTATTCGCCTCCATCCATAAGGTCCCAATATTCCATTTCCTGGTTATCTGTTTTATCTGCAGGAGATGAGGTAGGATATATATCAGGCAACCCCAAGGCATGACTAAACTCATGGCAAGGAACACCAATACCTGAGATTACTTTATATAATGTACCCTTTGAGTTTATTGTCACCAACTCACCACTACAAGTCGCAAGACTTGCTTTTCGTGTTTGTTCATGCTTATCGGTTATTGTCATTGAACCAATATTGAAGTTGCAAGCCCACACGGTATTAGCTGCTCCGCCTTGATTCTGACTTTCTCCAGCATAAATAATGAAAACGCAATCGATGAAACCGTCGTTATTGCTATCATAAATAGAAATATCGTCGATGGAATCGGCAAGTAACGTCAATGCGTCTTCTGTCATGTCATATGGCCTCTCATCGTTATTGTTGTCCTCGTTGTTTCCGCCATAGTATTGGCAGTTATGTGGCAGTTTCACAGGGCCATAGATATCAAACTGCGGTGTGAACTGCCCGTTGCTCTGGTCTGCGAAATATGTGGCTACACTACTATAATTAAGATTATTATGATAGTTTACCGCATCTACACCCGCTGTATAAAGATTATCAGGTGTAGTGGGGTGATTAAAGAACTGATGAAAAGCTTTTCTTGGTTGGTTAACAGAGAACTGTTTATCTGCAAACTCTGCAAGAATAACCAGTATTCTTGGGCTTCCGATATGTGGCGCAACACTTGAGCCACTACCAGCTATAGCACGGCTATCTGAGTTGTTACGAAGATGTTCCTGACAGTTATGACGACGAAATGTTACCGTGCCGTTTTCAAGGAAATCGTCACTCTGTGCGAAAAGGGTAGTGGCAACTATAGATAAAATTATAGTGAGTAGTAGTTTTTTCATATCTTAGTCAAAAACTCATCATTATTCATTATTACTCGCACGAAGTGCGACTAATTCAACATTCAACATTCCACATTCCACATTAATAATGGTACTGTCCTTTATTTTTTGTCCTCTTTCCATATTCTATGGCATGGTGAGGACAATGATGATAGCAGTTGAAGCAGGTGAGGCACATGCCGTTATGTTTCCATTGAGGCCGTTTGCCATGTCCGCCTATTATATCGTTAACAGGGCACACATTTGCACATATACCGCATTTTACACATTTGTCTTCTGTAACGTGAAATGGTTTGTCGGTGATAAGATGTTTTTCGAAGAATGCACCAATGACTTTTGAGTTTATCCTTGGCCAACGACTGTTGTCGAGAAGAAAAACACCCTTCTCACATTCAACGACATGGCTACAAATAAGTTTTAGTTTGTTGGCAGCCTCAGCCTTCTTCCTTAACTCGTTTTCCTTTGTATCAACATCCATAAAAGGGAGTCCTACATACGTTTCGGGCATAACAAGAGAGAAAGCTGATGCCACTTCTTTTATACCAATAGCAGCAAGACTGCTATTTTTACTAAGAGAACGGTTTAGATAATCAATAGTAAGTCCTATGTCGTCACCAGCAGTACACAAGGCGTAACAATAGGGGATAGAAGGTGATGAGATTTGCAGTCGTTCAACGAAATCGCGTACCAACTTAGGAGGGCGCCACCCATGAACAGGGAATGCAAACCCTAAGCGTTCGCCTTCATCAAGGGTATATGTATATTCTTCCTCAGCAACAGCGTCAGCAATAAATACCAACTTTTCACCTGTAGCTTTGGCAAGTTGAATAGCAGCCCATTTGGTGTTTCCTGTTGCTGAGAAATAAAATATCATATTCTTTGATTATAAATTACTTTTTGGCCTCATTCATAATGCCTTCAACATAGAGGCGTGTCATTTCTGTCTTACCATTTGTGCGAACAGTGATGCTCTTTTTGAAATGACCAGGAAACTTACCCTTACCATTGTAAGTAACTTTTATTTGACCTGTTTTACCTGGAAGGATAGGGGTCTTGGTGTATGAAGGAACAGTACATCCACAACTTGCAACTGCCTGATTAATAATAAGAGGCTGGTTACCTGTGTTAGTGAATGTGAAAGTGCATTTCTGGACAGGATCACTCTCAGAAAACTCACCGAGATTGATGCTTACTTTGTCAAACTTAATTTCAGCCTGTGCTGAAGCGAATGTAGCAAATGCAAATAGCATTGCTGCAATAGATAATAACTTTTTCATATTTTAGTATGTATTAATCCATTTTGATATTTTTTGCTTAAATAAGCAAGGCAAAGGTAATAAATATCCATTTGAAAACAACTACTAACCTAATATTTTATAAAATATTAATTGTTGGCTCTTGGTTAAAAGAATGAAAATTTGTAAATTTGCACGTCAGAAATAAATGTATTAACATAAAATATGTATAGAACAAACACATGTGGGGAGTTACGACTCTCTGACGCCGGCAAGGAAGTGACACTTGCAGGATGGGTGCAGCGTTCACGTAAGATGGGTGGTATGACCTTCGTGGATATACGTGATCGTTATGGCATCACTCAGCTCGTTTTCAACGAGGCTGATAACAAAGAGCTTTGCGAGCAAGCTAACAAGCTTGGACGTGAATATTGTATTCAGGTTAAAGGTATTGTTAGCGAACGTCAAAGCAAAAACAACAAGATGGAGACAGGTGATATTGAAATTATCGCTAAAGAACTGAATGTTTTGAGTTCTTCTCTTACCCCTCCTTTTACTATTGAAGACAATACAGACGGTGGTGACGACCTCCGTATGAAATATCGTTATCTCGATCTTCGCCGTGCTGCTGTGCGCAAGAATTTGGAATTGCGTCACCGCATGACAATTCTCATTCGTAACTTCCTTGATTCAGCTAACTTTATGGAAGTAGAAACACCTATTCTTATTGGTTCTACTCCTGAAGGTGCACGTGACTTCGTGGTTCCTTCTCGCATGAATCCAGGTCAGTTCTATGCACTTCCACAAAGTCCACAGACATTGAAGCAGTTATTGATGGTAGCAGGCTTTGATCGTTACTTCCAAATTGCAAAGTGTTTCCGTGATGAGGACCTTCGTGCTGACCGTCAGCCTGAGTTTACACAGATTGACTGCGAGATGTCGTTTGTGGATCAGGATGATGTTATCAACCTGTTTGAGGAAATGGCTCGCCACCTGTTTAAGGAAATTCGTGGCGTAGAGCTTCCTAAGCTTGAGCAGATGACATGGCACGAGGCTATGCGTCGTTTTGGTTCAGATAAACCAGACTTGCGTTTCGGTATGGAATTCGTAGAACTTATGGATGTGCTGAAGCTTGGCAAGTTTAGCGTATTTGATGATGCTGCATATATTGGTGGTATCTGTGTTCCTGGTTGTGCTAACTATACTCGTAAGCAGCTTGACCAGATTACAGACTTCGTGAAGAGTCAGCAGGTCGGTGCCAAGGGCCTTGTGTATATTAAGTACAACGAAGATGGTTCTGTTAAGAGTTCTGTTGACAAGTTCTACACACCTGAAGACCTTGCTAAGGTTAAGGAAACTATGGGTGCTAAAGATGGTGACCTTGTGCTTATCCTCTCTGGCGATAAGCCAAACAAGACACGTACACAACTCTGTGCTTTGCGTCTTGAGATGGGCGAGCGTCTCGGTCTTCGTGACAAGAATGTATTTAAGTGCTTGTGGATTGTTGACTTCCCATTGTTCGAGTGGAGCGATGAGGAACAGCGCCTTATGGCTACTCACCACCCATTCACTATGCCTAACCCTGATGATATACCATTGCTGGATGAGCATCCAGAACAGGTCCGTGCAAAGGCATACGACTTTGTATGTAACGGTATAGAAGTAGGTGGAGGTTCACTTCGTATCCACGACACCAAGCTTCAGGAGAAGATGTTCGAGGTTCTTGGTTTCACTAAAGAACGTGCTGAGGAACAGTTCGGATTCCTTATGAACGCCTTCAAGTATGGAGCACCACCTCATGCAGGACTTGCATTTGGTCTCGACCGCTTTGTAAGTATTCTTGCAGGTCTTGATAGCATTCGTGACTGTATTGCGTTCCCAAAGAATAATAGTGGACGTGACGTAATGCTTGATGCTCCAGGCTTTATTGACCAAAAGCAACTTGACGAATTGCAACTCAAACTTGATATTAAAGAGAAGTAATAACAGCTCGAGATTTGATATATATCAAGAAATTTTGTTGTTTGGCTTTCGAAACATAACTTTTCTGTCTGCTTTTCACATAAAGTAAAATATAAATATTATTTTTGCATGTGATATAATTAGAGAAGTTTCCCACAACGGGATTATTAAGACTTATTTACTAAATTATGGCAGAAAAGAAAGCAACAAAGGCTGCCGCACCTAAGGCAACAGCAGCTAAAAAGACAGCTTCTAAGAAAGCTGCAGAAAAGAAAGTAGCAATAGTAGTTAATGCAGAAAGCGTAGGTTTTCGTGCTGGTGATGTTTATCAAGCACTTGCCGCTGCAGCAAAAGCATTGACAGTAGCTGAAATTGCGAAGGCCGCTAAAATTAGCGCTGAAGAAGCTTATCTCGGAATTGGCTGGCTCTTTAAAGAGGGCAAGGTCAAAGATGAGGACAACAAGATTACTCTTGCATAATAGCAAAAAACTCTATCGTTAATGCGATATCTTGATAAAAGAGAGCTGCAATCTTACAGAAGTAGGACTGTAGCTCTCTTTTACTTTATAACAAACGTATTTATACTAAATGGAATTTGACAAGGAGATTCTTCGCATACTCATGGAGGCGGGCACAGAGGGACTTTCTCTACAGAAAGTTGCACGACATGTGTTTAATGCTTTTAACTCCTTCTTCAATCCGCTTAATTACGAAGATGTGCACAAGTATGTTGCTCAGTACTTGTTGAAAAATTCCAAACGTATGGATTCTCTTATTGAGAAAACAGACATGCGAGGGTATTACCGTTTAAACATGGACAACCAGCAAAGCCAACAGCTTATGCTGCAGTTCCGTGAAGAACAAAAAACAAACGATCAAAACGAAGAATTACCAAAGAACGAGGATAGGTCGTTAAACCTATTCGATAATGAAATCTAATAACACATAATTTTATGGCCAACAGATATTTATTGGGATTTGATGTGGGAAGTAGTTCTGTAAAGGCTTCCCTTGTGAATGTTGACAATGGTGAAATTGCTGCTACTGCTTTCTATCCAGAAAAAGAAGCTCCTATTATTGCAAAAAAGACAGGATGGGCAGAGCAAGATCCACAGATGTGGTGGGACAATGCTAAATTGTCACTAAAAAAGATTATGACAGAAACAGGTGCCAAAGGTGAAGATATCCTTGCCATTGGTATCTCTTATCAGATGCACGGACTTGTGTGTGTTGATAAGAATCAGCAGGTGTTACGTCCAAGTATTATATGGTGTGACTCTCGTGCTGTTCCTTATGGCGAGAAGGCTTTCAAGGACTTAGGCTCTGATGTGTGTCTGCAGAATCTGCTCAATTCTCCCGGCAACTTTACAGCTTCTAAGCTGGCATGGGTAAAGGAAAATGAGCCTGAGTTATATAGCAAGATAGATAAGATTATGCTTCCTGGTGACTATATCGCTATGAAATTAAGCGGTGATGTTCGCACAACTATAAGCGGTCTTTCTGAGGGTATGATGTGGGACTTCAAGAAGAAGGCTCCTGCTAAGTTCCTGTTTGACTATTTTGGATTCGACGAAAGCATGGTTGCTGATATTGTTCCTACATTCTCTGTTCAAGGAGAAGTGTCAGCTGCAGCTGCAGCTGAGCTTGGTTTGAAAGAGGGTACACCTATTTCGTATCGTGCAGGTGACCAGCCAAATAATGCCGTGAGTCTTAACGTGTTTAACCCAGGTGAGATTGCATCTACTGCAGGAACTTCAGGTGTAGTATATGGTGTGCTTGGTGACGTTAACTACGATCCAAAGAGTCGTGTGAACACATTTGCTCATGTTAACTACACTGAAGAACTTGATCGTCTTGGTGTGCTTCTGTGCATCAACGGTACAGGTATCTTGAATGCATGGGTACACCGTAATGTTACTCCAGATGTAAGTTATGCTGATATGAACGATCTTGCTGCTCAAGTACCAATCGGTGCAGATGGTGTGAAGATTATTCCATTCGGTAATGGTGCAGAGCGTGTTCTTGAGAATAAGGAAACTGGTTGTAGCATTCATGGCTTGAGCTTCAATAAACACAATCGATCACATATCGTGCGTGCAGCTCAGGAGGGTATTGTATTCAGTTTCTGTTATGGCATGGAGATAATGGAACACATGGGTATGGACATTAAGAAGATTCATGCTGGTAAGGCAAATATGTTCCTCAGTCCTCTCTTCCGTGATACTCTTGCTGGTGTAAGCGGTGCAACTATCGAACTTTATGAAACTGATGGTAGTGTAGGTGCTGCTAAGGGTGCAGGTATTGGTGCTGGTATCTACAAAGATCACGATGAAGCATTCTCAACCTTGAAGAAACTTGCTGTTATTGAGCCTGATGAGAAAAACCGTGATGCTTATCTTAATGCTTATGCAGAATGGAAGGCTGAATTGGAAAAGACAATTAAGGCTTAATTCTCAAACTCTTTATAATACAAAAGGCGGGTAGCATTGCTTCCCGCTTTTTATATTTGAAATTATGCCATATTTACATATAATAATGACCACAACAAAAATGTAATGGTGTAACAATAAGAATTTTTGCAAACTAATTTATCACATTTGTTAGCTCTTTCTATTGTTTTGTAACAATTATATATTATTAATTTAAGTTTCGCAAGTGGCTCAACTTTTTTCAATAAGTTAAAGAAGATATTCGCTTCGTTCTTAGAAGATAAAGCTAATACTCTTATATTGTGTGTTGCCACCAAACATTTGGCTTCTAACTTCTTTTATCTTCACAAGCAAGCGGAGCTTGCGACAGTTGAATTATTAATGCAATAACTGCTTGTTGAGCTAAAAGCAATAGTTCCTTTTTGAAAAAAAAATGAACCATATAATTTATGTAAAACTTACGCTATTGCTGTTTTACAAAGAAAAATTAGTTTTTTGCGATTATTGAAGGTATTTTTAGGGCTATATGAATATTTTTTATTAACTTTGGGGCTAAATTATTAATCCAAAAGTCTTTATGGCTAATAGAAACAACCACTTAGTGATTATGGCTGGCGGTGTAGGTAGCCGATTCTGGCCTATGAGCACTTATGAAAGACCTAAGCAGTTTATCGATGTCTTAGGCACGGGACGATCGCTGCTTCAGCTAACGCTCGATCGTTTTCAGGATGTATGCGACCCCAAAAATGTGTGGGTTGTTACTAATCAGAAATATGCTGATATGGTAAAGGAACAGCTTCCTGAGGTTCCGGAAGAAAATATTCTTCTTGAACCTTGTCGTAGGAATACTGCTCCTTGTATTGCGTATGTAAGTTGGCGTATAAAATCACAAGATCCAAAAGCCAATATCGTGGTAACACCATCTGACCATATTGTTACAAACGAAACAGAATTTCGTAGAGTTATAAACTCGTGTCTTGGGTTTACGAGCGAAACAGATGCTATTGTTACATTGGGCATGAAACCTAATCGCCCGGAAACAGGATATGGTTATATTCAAGCAGATCTTACAGCTCGTTCTCCACGAAACAAGGAGATTTTTCGTGTGGATAATTTCCGCGAGAAACCTGATTTGCAAACGGCTCAGGAATATATCCGTCAGAATAATTATTTCTGGAATGCAGGCATCTTTATTTGGAGTGTAGAAACCATCGTTAATGCTTTCCGTGTATATGTGCCTTCTCTTGCTAAGTTCTTTGAAGGAATGAATGACATTTATGGAACACCCGAAGAACAGAAGATTATCAATCAACGTTATGAGGAGTGTGAGAACATAAGTGTTGACTATGCCATAATGGAAAAGGCAGAAGAGATTTTTGTATGCCCAGCTGATTTCGGATGGAGTGACCTTGGTACATGGGGAAGTTTGCTTATGCACACCCATAAGGATGTTTATGGCAATAGCCTCATCGGGCAGAACATACAGGTTTACGACACACGCAACTGTATAGTTCACACCACCCAGGAAAAACGAGTTGTTGTCCAAGGTCTTGATGGAGTTATCGTGGCAGAACAGGATGATACATTATTAATTTGCAAACTCTCTGAAGAACAGAGAATAAAACAATTTAGTGAAGAAAAATAAACAGCAGAGATGAGTAAACAGAATATTGCTTTAATCACAGGTATTACAGGTCAGGACGGTTCGTATCTGGCAGAGTTCCTTCTTGAAAAGGGTTACGACGTGCATGGTGTAATCCGTCGTTCATCAGTTGACTATCGTGAGCGAATTGCTCATCTTGAAGGTAAACCACATTTCCATCTGCACTATGCAGATATGAGCGACTCTATGTCTATTGTTGGTGTTGTTGGCGATGTGCGCCCAACGGAGATATATAACCTTGCTGCACAAAGTCATGTTCAGGTTAGTTTTGATTCTCCAGAGTTCACTGCTGATGTTGACGCAGTAGGTGTTCTACGTATCATCGAGGCTGTTCGTAAACTTGGGCTTACAGATAGCTGCAAAATTTATCAGGCATCAACATCTGAACTTTATGGTAAGGTAGAGGAAGTTCCTCAGAATGAGAACACTCCTTTCCATCCATTCTCACCTTATGCAGTTGCAAAGCAATATGGATTTTGGATGGTAAGAGAATATAGAGAAGCATATGGTATATTTGCCGTAAATGGTATTTTATTCAATCATGAATCTCCAAGAAGAGGAGAAAACTTTGTAACAAGAAAGATTACTCTTGCCGCAGCAAGAATAAAAGAAGGATTACAAGATCATCTTGAACTTGGTAATCTTGATTCATTAAGAGACTGGGGTTATGCAAAGGATTATGTTGAATGTATGTGG
>DGRY01000041.1:15781-15930 GCA_002391185.1 Prevotella sp. UBA4376 | reverse complement strand
TAGAAGGAAAGAATGAAGTTGATCATATAACCTGGGAAAAGGTTGGCCGCTGGATACGTGAGCTTTATATGAGAACATTAGGTTGGCAATAAATCTCATCAGTTTAAAATTAAAAAAATCAAACCAATGAAAACAATTTGTTTATATTT
>DGRY01000041.1:6498-15689 GCA_002391185.1 Prevotella sp. UBA4376 | reverse complement strand
GGTACTGATCATTATTATTATGATGATTATGAAAACGAGCGCAACATCAATGAGATTGTTGAGCGCTCTTATATGCCTGCTTTGACTACCATTCAACGAATGATCAACGATAATGGTAAATATTTTAAAGTGGCTTTTTCTTTGAGTGGAGTAGGCATCGAGCAGCTTGAACTTCATGCGCCACAGGTTCTTGAAAAACTTCAGGAACTCAATGAAACAGGTTGTGTAGAATTTCTTGCTGAGCCTTATTCTCATGGCCTTTCATCCTTGGCAAACGAAGAGTGTTTCAAGTCTGATGTCAAGAAGCAAGTGGCTAAGATTCAAGAGTATTTTGGTCAGACACCAAAGGTTCTCCGTAACTCAAGCCTTATCTATAGCGACGAGATTGGCTATATTGCAAGCCAGATGGGGTTTAAAGGTATGCTCACTGAGGGAGCTAAGCATGTTCTTGGTTGGAAGAGTCCTCACTATGTGTATAGCTGTGCTCAGGCACCAAAGCTCAAGTTGCTTTTGCGCGATGTAAAACTTAGCGACGATATCTCTTTGCGTTTCAACAATAGTGAGTGGGAAGAATATCCTCTCTTTGCTGACAACTATATACAAGGTATAGCATCACTTCCAGAGGGCGAGCAGGTTATAAACATCTTTATGGAACTGTCGGCTCTTGGTATAGCTCAGCCATTGAGCAGTAACATTCTTGAGTTTATCAAGGCTCTGCCTATATGCGCAAAGCAAAAAGGCATCACTTTCTCCACTCCAACTGAGTTGTGCATGAAAGCAAAGGCTGTTGATGTGCTTAATGTGCCCGATTCTCTATCTTGGGTTGATGAAGAACGTGATGTATCAACATGGCTTGGTAATCCAATGCAGTATGAGGCATTCAACAAGCTGTATAGTGTTGCCGACAGAGTGCGTATTGCCAACGATCCACGAATAAATCAAGACTGGGATTATCTGCAGGCAAGCAATAATTTCCGATTCATGACTACTAAACCAAGTAATGTGGGACTTGACCGGGGTATCTATAGCAGTCCTTTTGATGCCTTCACTAACTACATGAATATTCTTGGCGACTTTATTACACGTGTCAACAATCTCTATCCTGCCGACATAGATAATGATGAGCTCGAGAGCTTGCTCACGACAATAAAGAATCAGGGCGATGAGATAGCAATGAAGGATAAGGAAATTGATCATCTGCAGACCAAGATAAAGAAGATGATTCTTGCTGAAGGGAAACCTTTGGAGAGGAAAACTTCAGCAAAGAAAACTTCAATAAAGAAATCAGCAACAAAGAAAAATGTTGCGAAAAAGGCGACTGCTGCAGAGAAACTTACTGCAAAATCAGCCGAGGTCGAGAAGCGCACAACAAAATAGTTTCGCTTTCTTACATGAGTTTTTGATTATGTTGTTATCGGCTAAAATGTTAAATATGTAATTTTTCCTTAAAAAATATTGCATTTTATGGATAATAATTCTATATTTGCAACATATTTTTTTAGGATTTAGAACTTTTCTAAATCGTTCCTGTGAGGTTGATGCATCCTGCGTCAACCTCTTTTTTTTATTTGTTTTCGCTAAAAATTTGACTTTTTACTTGCAGCTATTAAAAAAATAACATATCTTTGCATTGAAAATTAACACTTTAACTACAATAAAATTTTAGCCTATCGAAGCACATTTACTTAGGATTTAAAAACATAAAGAAAATGGAACATCTTGAAAATATGACCGACGAACAGTTGGCCATGTCCTATGTAGAAGGCAACAATAGAGCTTTTGATATTTTATTGTCACGCAATCAGTCAAAGCTTTTTTCTTATATCATGTTCGTAGTTCGCGATCATGAGAAGGCCAATGATGTTTTTCAGGAAACCTTTATTAAGGTTATTACAAAGCTTCAGGAAGGAAAATATGTTCCTTCAGGTAAGTTTGCGGCATGGCTTATGCGCATTGCTCACAATATCATCATTGATAGCTATCGCACAGAAAAGGCTGAGCAGATTATTGATACTAATGAAGATAACGATTTAACTATTTTAGGCAATAAGCTTCTTGATGCCAACATTGAGGATATTTTCATCAACGAACAGGTGCTTTGCGACGTTAAGAAGATGATGAATATGCTTCCCGACAATCAGCGTGAGGTTATCTTCATGCGTTTCTTTCAGCAAATGTCGTTCAAGGAGATTGCCGAAACAACTAATGTGAGTATCAACACCTCATTAGGGCGAATGCGTTATGCTGTCCTTAACCTTCGCAGAATGGTCAAGGACAACAATATAGCATTGGATATTTATTAATCAGATAGTTTTTTTAATGCCTTGATGGTAGCTATAGGGTCGGTAGCCTTGAAAATATAGCTTCCACTCACCAGTACGTTAACACCTGCCTTCACAAGTCGGGGTGATGTTTCGTGGTTTACGCCTCCGTCAACTTCAATCAGAGCCTGACTGCCTGTTGTTGCAATCATTTTCTTTAGTTTTTCAACTTTGCTTATTGTGTTCTCTATAAATTTCTGTCCGCCGAATCCAGGGTTCACGCTCATAAGTAGCACCATGTCAACGTCGCGTATAATGTCTTCGAGCACGCTAACAGGTGTCGAAGGGTTTAGAGTTACCCCTGCTTTCATCCCCGCATGGTGAATTTCTTGTATTGTGCGGTGCAGATGGGTGCAAGCCTCATAGTGCACGTTCATCATCATAGCCCCTAATTGTGCTGTTTTCTCAATCCATCGTTCAGGGTGAACAACCATGAAATGCACATCAAGTGGCTTTTTGCATGCTTTGGCAACTGCTTCGAGCACAGGGAAACCGAATGAAATGTTAGGTACAAATTCGCCATCCATCACATCCAGATGTAGCCAATCGGCATCGCTATTATTAATCATGTTAATGTCGCTCTCCAAGTCAAGAAAGTTAGCTGACAGGAGAGAAGGTGAAACCAATGTATTCATTTTAACTATATAGTTTTTATTGTATTCTTGCAATTTTGTTCCAAGTCTCTTTAAAGAGCTTAGTTCAGGCATAGCCCGTTTTTTGTTTTCATTTTTATTACCTGATACGAATGAGCAAACTCTCTGATCAGGTCCAATGTTTTTTTACTTGGTTTCATTTCTTCAGGAGTAAAATACTTCATAGGCATCTTTATTTTATAGTTTATATTATACTAACGTGTTGTTTTTATTTTTATTGTGTTAGTTCATTGTTCTGTATTTATCATTCTCGGTTGTATAGACTACTATTTCTTCCGTTTTGTACCTAAAAATACAATTTTTCTTTGATTTTGTTTGTTGTTATGTAGAAAATTGTTATATTTGCAACCAAATTAACTGAAAAAGAATAAGAAGATGACATTTACAGTATCTACATCATGGTGGTGGCGTTTCTCAAGATTACAATAGTCGTGAGTCGCGGAGCCGTGTAGATATTTAAAGAATATAAAAAAAGGCCTGTCGTTCTTGCGACAGGTCTTTTTTAGTTTTATTACGTGTTTTAAAGAGATAAAAAATATAATATAAAACCTGAAGATTATGAATGTAAACGAACTTTTCAATTCTCTGCTCAATCATGAGGAACTCACTCGTGAACAAACAAAGCAAGTTCTCTTGGGCATTACTCGGGGTGAGTTCAACGATGCAGAGATTTCTGCTCTGCTCACAGCTATTCAGATGAGAGGAATCACGGTTGATGAACTTCTTGGTTTTCGTGATGGTGTTCTTGAGACAGGTGTTTCTGTTCCTCTTGAGGCCGACCGCTATATTGATGTTGTAGGCACTGGTGGCGACCGCAAGAACACTTTTAACATTTCCACCACATCGTGCTTTGTTATTGCTGGTGCAGGCTATAAGGTAGCTAAACATGGCAATTATGCAGCAACATCGGTTAGTGGTGCTTCAAATGTTATAAAGAATCATGGTGTTTGTTTTAGCGATGATGTTGACAAGCTCAATAAGTGTCTTAACGAAGTTGGTATTGTTTATCTTCATGCTCAGCTCTTTGCCAAGAGTTTCAAGTTTGTTGGTCCCACTCGCAAGGCACTCCCTTTCCCTACATTCTTTAATCTTCTTGGTCCAATCATTAATCCATCAAAGCCACAGTGTCAGCTTCTTGGCACAGCCAATCTTGATCAGATGCGTCTTTACAATCAAGTGTTCCAGAAGTTGGGCATTGATTACGGAATCGTTAATAGCATTGATGGTTACGATGAGATTTCGCTCACCAGCGATTTCAAGGTAACAACCAACAACTACGAAAAGATTTTCCGTCCACAGGATCTTGGCTTTGAAATAGCCAAACCTGAAGAACTTGTTGGTGGTGCCACTGAGGAAGAGGCGGCAGCCATCTTTGATAGTGTTCTTGCCAACAAGGCTTTGCCTGCTCAGAAGAATATTGTTCTTGCCAATGCTGGTTTTGCTATTCAGGTTCTCGAGAGTGGAAAGAAAACTATTGAAGAGTGTATAGAAATAGCTCGTGAGAGTATTGATTCTGGTAGTGCTCAGCAAGTGTTTAAGAAATTTGTTGAGTTTAATTCCTAATTCTCTTTACCTTTGTAATTAATATTTCAATTTTCCATTTTTCAATCTTTCAATATTGCTCCGTGGATATATTAGAACAAATAGTTGCTTATAAGCGTCAGGAGATTGATGAGCGCATGCGCTACGTTCCTCTCCAGCAGTTTATGCCTGCTATTCAGCAGATGATGGATGAAGGAAACACCAATCCTTCCATGCGCCAGTCGTTGATGGATTCCGAAACAGGTATCATTGCCGAGTTCAAGCGCAAGTCGCCTTCTAAGGGCTGGATTCATCAAGATGCCAAGGCCGAGGTTGTTACCGCAGCTTATCAAGAGGGTGGTGCAACAGCTCTTAGCATCCTCACCGACACCAATTTCTTTGGTGGTTACGACGAGTATATACAGCAGGCTCGTGCAGCAGGTGTCACACTTCCTATTCTATATAAGAATTTCATTATCGATGAATATCAGCTCTTCCAGGCAAAATATTGTGGAGTTTCAGCCGTTTTGCTTATAGCTGCCTGTCTCTCAAAGCAGCGTTGTGCCGATCTTCAGCATCTTGCTCATCAGTTGCAGCTTGAAACTCTGCTCGAGATGCACAATGAACGCGATTTTGAATATGCCGAACTTGAACCAGATATGTATGGAATCAACAACCGCAATCTTGGTAGTTTTGTCACCGATGTCAACAATAGTTTCCGTTTTGCTGAGCGACTTCCCAAAGGTGTGTGCAAGGTTAGCGAGAGTGGCATTAATAATCCTGCCACTGTAAAGCGGTTACGCGAGGTGGGATACCGTGGTTTCCTCATGGGTGAGTGTTTCATGAAAGAAAAAGATCCGGGAGCGGCATTAAAGCTTTTTACCCAAAAACTTTAACGCTTACCGTTGATTGCGTATCTAAGTATAAATAAAAAGCGCTTTGCGCTTGTTTATCATTTATCATTTAGCGAAGCTTATCTTCGCGCAGGTTTATGCTAATAAAAGTATGTGGCATGCGTGATGCCGATAACATTCACGCAGTATCTCAGTTGGGAGTCGATTTGATAGGACTAATATTCTATCCCAAATCTCCTCGTTTCGTGCGAATGATTTCCTCTCAGGCAGGAATCATCCCTGACTATAGTGAGCTGCGCTTGCAGAATATTCGTGAGCATGGTTCTATTCAGCAGCAAATTGATAGTAGCAAGAGTGATGTGCATTTTGTTGGTGTTTTTGTCGATGAGATGCCACAGAATATTATCACACGCATCTATAACTATAATCTCGATTATGTGCAGCTACATGGCAACGAGAGTGTGTTTATGATTGATAATCTTCGATGTACTGTTGATCCCGACATCAAACCAGGTTTGAAAATTATCAAAGCCATTTCCATCGAAAAGCCCGAGGATATTGATAAATACAAGGACTATGAGGGGCATGTTGACCTCTTTCTTTTTGATACCAAGTGTACCACGGTGGGAGGCAGCGGCGAACAGTTTGACTGGTCGGTGCTTTCACGCTACGCAGGCAACACACCATTCTTGCTTAGTGGTGGTATAGGACCCGACGATGACGTGCGCATCCTTGCCTTTCATCATCCCAAGTGTGTGGGCATCGACCTCAACAGCAAGTTCGAAACTGCCCCAGCTGTTAAGGATGTGGAAAAGATACAGAAATTTCTAAGCAAAATCAAGTAAAAGCCCCTTCCGACCATCCTGGTAGTGAAGGAGTACAAATTGTTGATAGACAATCTAAAATGTAAACAGTTAGTTCTTCCCTTACAATCGGAAATTGACGAGGAGAGGATATCTTATGTATCATGAACAAAATAGATAAGTTATTTCAGTCTAAGCCCACAGGTTTACTTTCATTGTATTTCTGTGCGGGCTGTCCCACTCTTGATGGTACAGCCGATGTGATTCGTGCTATGGAACGCCATGGCATAGCGTGTGTTGAAGTGGGCATTCCTTTCAGCGATCCTCTTGCCGACGGTCCCGTTATTCAGGCAGCCGGCACTCGAGCTTTGAAGAACGGAATGACTCTTAGTATTCTTTTCTCTCAGCTTGCTGTCATCAAGGACGAGGTGAATATACCGCTCATTCTCATGGGCTATCTCAATCCCGTGATGCACTATGGATTGGAAAAGTTCTTTGCAAGCTGCAAGGAAAGTGGAGTTAGTGGTTGCATCATCCCCGATCTGCCTTTCAAAGACTATATGGAGGTTGTTAAGCCAATAGCTGACAGATATGACATAAGAATAATCATGATGATCACCCCCGAAACATCCGATGAGCGCATACGTTTCATCGACGACAACACCGAAGGGTTCATCTATATGGTTTCTTCGGCAGCCGTAACTGGTGCTCAAAGCAGTTTCGGCGATGCCAAGCTGGCTTATTTCAATCATATCAACTCAATGAATCTTCGCAATCCTCGCATGATAGGTTTCGGCATCAGCAATAGGCAAACTCTCAGATCGGCTCAAGACAATGCCGCTGGAGCAATCATTGGTAGCAAGTTTGTGAGCCTTCTCAACGAGTATAACGACCCCGATGAAGCGTTGAAACAATTAAAATTAATACTAAAATAAAAAAAAAGCCACTCCCGACCTCCCCGATAGGGGAGGAGCACAAACTGATTAATGATAATGAGTGATTATATATTGTTTAAATTGAAATATTATTCAATATTCATTATTAATTAGCATTGCCTGCAATGCGTCAAGGGGGATGGGGGAGGCTTATATAACATTCATAATAATGAAATACCAAGTAGATAAAAACGGTTTCTTTGGGCGCTTTGGCGGAGCTTATGTGCCCGAAATATTATACAAGTGTGTTCACGATCTTCAGGAAGCGTATCTTCCTATCATTGAGAGCAAAGAGTTTCAAGATGAATACTATGCGCTTCTTCGCGATTATGTGGGACGTCCTTCACCTCTCTATTATGCCAACCGCATGAGTGAGAAATATGGTTGCAAACTCTATCTCAAGCGCGAAGACCTCAACCATACGGGTGCTCATAAAATTAATAATACCGTGGGACAGATTCTCATGGCAAAGAAAATGGGCAAAACTCGTATCATTGCCGAGACTGGCGCTGGTCAGCATGGTGTTGCCACAGCCACCGTGTGTGCCCTTATGAATATGAAGTGTGAAGTGTTTATGGGTGCCACCGATGTAGAACGACAGCATGTCAACGTTGAACGTATGAAGATGCTTGGAGCCACCGTTCACCCTGTGCGTACGGGTAACATGACACTCTCTGATGCATGTTCTGAGGCCATTCGCGACTGGTGCTGTCACCCCGAAGACACCTTCTATATTGTAGGCTCTACCATGGGACCACATCCTTATCCCGACATAGTAGCCAAGATGCAGAGCATCATCTCAAAGGAAATTAAGCAGCAGCTCGAAGAGAAGATTGGTCGTGACTATCCAGATTATCTCATTGCCTGTGTTGGTGGAGGAAGCAACGCTGCGGGTACCATCTATCATTATATTGACGATACACGTGTGAAGATTGTTCTTGCTGAGGCTGGTGGACATGGCATCGACACCGACCACACCGCAGCCACCATTCATTGCGGAAGTGAGGGCATACTTCATGGAGCGCGCACCCTTGTAATGCAAAACGAAGACGGACAGATTCAAGAAGCCTTCACCATCTCGGCAGGTCTCGACTATCCTGGCATCGGACCAATGCATGCCGACCTTGCCGAGAAAGGACGCGAGAAGGTGCTCGCCATCAACGACGATGAGGCTATTCGGGCAGGTTATGAACTCACCCGCATGGAAGGCATCATCCCTGCCATTGAGAGTGCTCATGCCGTGGCTGCCCTGAGTAAGCTCAAGTTCACCCCCGACGATGTTGTTGTGCTCACCGTATCGGGTCGCGGCGATAAAGATATTGAAACCTATTTGAATGCGCGAAGCTAGCGCTTCGCTAAATGATAAATTACAAATGATAAATGATAAAGAAGCGCCAAGCGCTTTTTGGAATAATTACTTTGTAATTACTAATTGCGCTTTGTGCAACTAATTTGTAATTCGTAATTCAAAATTCGTAATTATGTATAAATATATAACTCACACCCGCAAGATTCTTGCCGACCTCTACACTCCGGTTGGCGTGTATATTCGCTTGCGCGACCTCTATCCACAGTCGGCACTCATGGAGAGCTCCGACTATCATGGCAACGACAATTCGCGCTCGTTCATCTGTATCAATCCCATTGCCAGCATCTCTGTTGGACACAATGTGGTAACCAAAAACTATCCCGACGGTAGTGTGGTAACAAACGACCTTAGCGCCATCCCTGCACCATCAATGAAAGATAGAGTGGGCGAGGAGATGTCTGCTTTTCTGCGCGATTTCTCGGTAACAGGTGAGAGTTCTGATTTTTGTGGGCTTTATGGCTACACCAGTTTCAATGCTGTGCGCTATTTCGAGAACATACCTGTTAAAGACACCACAATGCCTAAGAACGATGCTCCCGACATACTTTACATTCTATATCGCGACATCATAGTCTTCGACCACTTCAACAACACCATGGAGTTCATCACTTTGGGCGATGAGTCGCAACTCGATGTTTTGGAGCGAGCAGCCAACAAGGCAAGTGTGAAACCATACGATTTCCGTCCCGTGGGTGAAACCTTCTCAACACTTACCGACGAAGAGCACAAAGCCAA
>DGRY01000041.1:2793-6356 GCA_002391185.1 Prevotella sp. UBA4376 | reverse complement strand
AAGCTCTACCGAGCCCTTCGCAGCATTAATCCCTCGCCCTATCTGTTCTATTTCGACTTTGGAGGATTCCGAATCTTTGGTTCATCGCCCGAAACCCACAACCGCATACAGGGCAACCATGCCTTCATCGACCCTATTGCTGGCACCACCAAGCGCACAGGCAATCCCGATGAAGACCTTAAAAATGCCACATTTCTGCGTAACGATCCCAAGGAGAATGCCGAACATGTGATGCTTGTTGACCTTGCACGCAACGACCTCAGTCGCAACTGCCACAATGTAAAGGTTGATTTCTACAAGGACATGCAGTTTTATTCCCATGTTATTCACCTTGTGTCGCGAGTGAGTGGTGAACTCGATTCTCATGCCGACCACATCAAGGCCTTCATCGACACCTTCCCCGCAGGCACCCTTTCTGGTGCGCCCAAGGTGCGTGCTATGCAGATAATCACCGAGCTCGAACCTCACAACCGAGGAGCCTATGGCGGTTGTATCGGCTTCATAGGGTTCAATGGCGATCTCAACCAAGCTATTGTCATTCGCACCTTCGTTAGCCGCAACAAAGAACTGTGGTTTCAGGCAGGTAGCGGCATTGTAGCCAGGAGCAACGATGAATATGAGTTAGAAGAAAGCAATAACAAACTTGGTGCACTTGTTAAAGCAATACGCTTTGCAAGCGAAATGTAATTTTTTAAAGAAGATAAAAGAAGTTAGAAGTAGATAGAAGGAGGTAAAAGACAAATGTCTTCAAAGAGAAAGCTCAGTAATATGCAAATATAAAAAATCAATTTAAATATACAATGAAAATAGTAATAATCGACAATTATGATTCGTTCACATACAACCTCTCACACCTTGTAAAAGAGTTGGGAGCCGAAGTAACAGTATATCGCAACGATCAGTTCACACTCAATCAGCTTGAAGTGTTTGATAAGATAATCCTTTCGCCAGGTCCAGGCATACCTTCCGAGGCTGGACTTCTTCTCGATGTAATTAAAAGCTATGCCGGTCGCAAACCAATCCTTGGTGTGTGTCTTGGTCATCAAGCCATCGGCGAAGCCTTTGGAGCACAGCTCGTGAATCTCTCTCAGGTGTATCATGGCGTGGCATCCACCATCCGTCAGTTGAGCAACGACTACATCTTCGATTCTCTGCCACGCAACATCGAGGTAGGGCGTTATCACTCATGGGTAGTGTCGGCACACAACCTTCCAGAATGTCTCGAGATAACCGCTCATAGCGAGGAAGGACAGATAATGGCACTCCGCCATCGTCACTACGACATTCATGGCATACAGTTCCATCCCGAAAGCATTCTCACCCCACAAGGTCGCCAGATTCTCCAAAACTTTTTGGAAAACTGAAAAAGGATATTGAAATTATTTTAAGCGTACGAGCATTTTTTTTTGATAATCCAAAAATATTTATTACTTTTGTATAGATTTTTATGGAAATTAGTTTTTTAGTATGCAAATATGGCACTGTGAAGTGTTATTTTTCAAGCATTGCAAATTATGTTATAGACGATTTATTTACAAAAAGAGGGGACGCTGTGAAGCACCCCCTCTTTTTTTTTAGACTGTTTAGCCCATTGCATCAGTTCACCCACGACATTATTAGATGATTCACAGTCGTGTGCGAGAAGCTCTACTCTGGGAAATAAAGCAAACCAGTTCACTTTTCGTATGTTCTTATTGCGAAATTAATATCATCTTTATAAATCATATCTATTATACTTTTGATAGATAAACATCATAATTACACTGTTTCTTCCTCTGTAATATTTATAAATGAAATTTTCATGCCACGTGCTCAAACATCGAAGCGCGATAAGAGTCATGGCATCGCACTTGGCTGCATCATTATGATGCTGGTCAAAAATGGTGTGCAAAATATGGTCAAGATTATCCACCTCCAACTTATCAGAGAAAGTATATCCGTTAGAAGTTTTACCGTTAGTTCGCGCCACTCGCGCCATTGCGCCATGCGCCAACTCTTTATCAAAACTACATAAAATACTACTTTTTACTACTTTTTCTATGTTTTGGCGCATGGCGCAATGGCGCGAGTGGCGCAAAACTCATCATTTTCAGGGCTTCACAATGATTTTTAGCGAGGTGTTGCAATGACGTAGAATTTCAATCATCTTGTCTTCGTCAAAGGCTATGCAACCACCTGTGTATGGTTTGCTGCCCTTGCAATGGATAAAGATGTTGCTGCCATTAGGATAGATGCACTCTTTGTTGTAATCGGTTACAATGCCGTAGTTGTATTCGGGTACAATGTGGTACATGTCTTCGCCCTTGCAACCGTAGTGATGAACGGATGTCGTGTCGATAATCTGGTTGTAATATTGGCAGTCTTCGTCGCAGGCAAAGGTGGAGGGTGTTATGTTGATGTAGGGGATGGTGGTGCCAGGATTAGGTTTTACTCCAAAAGCTTTGACTATGTGCAGGGTGTCGGTGGGGGTGAGGGCATCCTTCTCGGTTGTTTTGCCCACTCCGTCCTTGCCGATATACACATCGGTGACGAACACAACTTTACCGTTGATGCTTAATCGTGCCTTGGCGCTACTGTCATGAACATCGAATACTTCGAGCAGTTGTTCCCTGTATTGACTTGGGTGATGTGTATGCCCCAGCATAATAGTCAAGGCAATTACAAAATTTATTAAGTGTAAACCAAGCATATAGATTATTTTTTATATTTTCCATTTCTTTTCAAAAGTAGCTCGTTTTTCGAGTGTTTTAGCGAGGAAGGTTTTATATTCGGTGCTGTCTGGATTGAACGGTTTGTGTGCCAGAGCTTCACGTATGGGTTTCCATTCTGCCATATACGTTGTTGCTTCCTTGCTCATATATGTGTCGCAGAATCGCTCGAAGATGTAGGCTACAGCTTGTGGGGTGGGGTGGAGCATGTCTTCTTTGTAGAAGCGGTAGTCGCGAAGCTCATCGTTCATTATTTCGTAGGATGGAAAATAATCGGCTGTGGTTTGCTGAATGGCGAGCAGCAGAGTTGCCTTGCTTAGCTGACTGCCATGATAGCCGTATTTGCGGTATCTGATAGGGCTCACTGTTATAATAATGTGTATGTGTGGGTTGCGCTTTTTGAGCATGTCTATGGCCTTGTTAAGATAGCTGGCACACTCGTCGGTGGTGAGCTCTTTCTCGGTGAATAGGTGTTGCGGGCGTTTCTGGCAGTTATCAACAATTTCGTTTGTTTCGTTGAGTATATACACATGGTTGGTTCCAAGGGTGAATAGGGCAATGTCCGGGATGTAGGCTTTGTCTTCGTGCAACATTCGCTCTATGGTGTGTGCAATGCTTGCTGGGTTGTACATCACTCCATAGGGGTTGGCTATTACCCGAAAATGATTGTCCTCGAAGAATTTTCCGAGGTTATCGGCAAAGCATGAGCCAACAAGGCATATTTTGTTCTGTGGCGTTATCTTCCATTCTGCCACCTCAATATCTATTTTTGTTCTGAATTCCATTAAAAATGTATTTTCTCATGGCAAAAATAAACAATTAATTTAAGTTTCGCAAGTTTATTTTTTATCAAGA
>DGRY01000041.1:0-2686 GCA_002391185.1 Prevotella sp. UBA4376 | reverse complement strand
AATTAGAGAAACGAAGTTCGACGGCCGAAGGGAAAGTCAATTTAGGCTAACGCCTTTGCATTATATATACTCTACTGAATTATAAAGAATTAAAGCAAGATTTCATAATTATATAATCGGCAAAGCCGACTAATTCCACATTCCACATTCGTAATTCAAAATTAATTATTACCTTTGCATGAAAATTAATATATCAAAACGATGACATATTCTATTGAAAAAGTAACCACACTGATAGGTGCGCGTCGTTATGGTGACAGAGATACTAATATCGGCTTTCTGCTCACAGACAGTCGCAGTCTCTGCTTTCCAGAAGAAACTCTGTTCTTTGCGTTGAAATCAGCTCGCAATGACGGACATAATTATATATCTGATCTTTATCGTCGCGGTGTACGTAATTTCGTTGTGTCTGCCGTGCCACAGAATTATGCAACGGATTATCCCGAGGCTAATTTCTTGCGCGTGATAAATCCGCTTGAGGCATTGCAGCGTCTTGCTGAGCGCCATCGTGACGAGGTGAACATTCCTATTGTGGGCATCACTGGCTCTAATGGTAAGACAATGGTGAAAGAGTGGCTGTATCAGGTACTTTCGCCCGACTATGTTGTTACACGAAGCCCTCGCAGTTACAACTCGCAGATTGGTGTGCCACAGAGTGTGTGGCTCATTGACAAGAACACCGAGGTTGGCGTGTTTGAGGCTGGTATTAGTGAGCCTGGTGAGATGCTTGCCCTGCGCGACATCATTCAGCCAACTATTGCTGTGCTCACAAATCTTGGTGCTGCTCATCAAGAGAATTTCTATTCGCTTGAGGAGAAATGCCGTGAGAAGCTTGTGCTTTTCCACGATGCTAAGACTGTTGTGTATGATGCCGATGATGAAACAGTAAACGGTGTTGTGGAATCGTTTGACGATTTCAAAGGCGAGAAACTTTATTGGAGTAGAGTTGATGCCAAGGCGCCAATGTATGTTAAGAACGTTGAAAAGGGCGAGAATGCTACTGTTGTTACCTATTGTTTCAAGGGTGGCAGCGAACAGCAATACACTATTCCATTCATTGATGATGCTTCGGTGGTGAACTCTATAATCACCGTTGCCGTAGCATTGCATATTGGCGTTAAGGCAGATGCACTTGCTAAGCGTATGAAGCAGTTGGAACAGGTCGCTATGCGTCTTGAGGTGAAGCAGGGACAGCACGGATGCACGCTTATCAACGACAGTTACAACTCTGATATAAAATCGCTGGATATTGCATTAGACTTTATGAGTCGTCGCCCTGATCACAACGGGCGTAAGCACACACTTATACTTAGCGACATCATGCAGAGCGGTGTGGATGCTGCGCAGCTGTATCGTGAGGTGAGCGACCTTGCCTTCAAGCGTGGCGTGCAGAAGTTTATTGGTATAGGCTCGGAGCTCGTAGCTAATGCCAACGAGATTCAGCTCTCGGAGAAATATTTCTTTAAGAACGTTGACGAGTTTGTGAAGAGCAAGGTGTTTGCTTCGCTTCGCGATGAGGTTATATTGCTGAAGGGTGCACGTCAATACGGTTTCGATCAGATTACCGAACTGCTTGTGCAGAAGGTACACGAAACAACATTGGAGGTGAACCTGAATGCCGTGGTGGAGAACCTGAACTACTACCGCTCGTTTATGAAGCCAGAGACCAAGCTGGTGTGTATGATAAAGGCTGATGGATATGGTGCTGGTGCTGTGGAGATTGCCAAGACACTGCAAGACCATCGTGTTGACTATTTGGCTGTGGCTGTGGCTGACGAGGGTGTAACCCTTCGCAAGAACGGTATCACAAGCAACATAATGATTATGAACCCTGAGATGACAGCTTTCAAGACTATGTTTGACTATGACCTTGAACCCGAGGTGTATAGTTTCCGTCTTCTTGATTCTCTTGTTAAGGCTGCCGAGAAAGAGGGTATAACCGGTTATCCTGTTCATATTAAGCTTGACACAGGTATGCACCGTCTTGGTTTCGATCCAGAAAAGGATATTGACGAACTTATAAACCGTCTGAAGCATCAGAATGCTATTATTCCTCGTAGTGTGTTCTCGCATTTCGTAGGTAGCGATAGCGATGATTTCGATGAGTTCTCTGCACGTCAGTTTGAACTGTTCGACAAGGGTAGCCGTAAGCTGCAGGCTGAGTTCGACCACAAGATTCTTCGTCACATCGACAACTCGGCTGGTATTGAGCATTTCCCAGAACGACAATTGGATATGTGTAGATTGGGATTGGGACTTTATGGTATTAACTCGCGTAATAACGAGATGATTCACAACGTGTCAACATTGAAGACTACCATTCTGCAACTAAGACATGTGCCTGCTGGCGACAGTGTGGGATACAGTCGTAAGACAATACTTGAGCACGACAGCTTGATTGGCGCTATACCTATTGGATATGCCGATGGTTTAGACCGTCACCTGGGTAATCGTCATGGTTATTGTTTGGTGAATGGCAAAAAAGCTGAATATGTGGGAAATATCTGTATGGATGTGTGCATGATTGATGTTACAGGTATTGATTGTAAGGAAGGCGATAGCGTTGAAATCTTTGGCGACAATCTGCCTGTTACTGTGCTTAGCGACATCACCGACACAATACCTTATGAGGTGCTTACAAGTGTGAGCAACCGTGTGAAGAGAATTTATTTCCAAGATTAAAAAA
>DGRY01000170.1 GCA_002391185.1 Prevotella sp. UBA4376 | reverse complement strand
AATTATTTCGCATAGTGACTCATATTCTAAATCATATTGCTAATTGGTACTTTAGTCGTAGGGCTCTACCTTACTGGTGCATGTTGTTTATTGACAGCTTCTTTGTTGTTTTCTTCTGCTTCTTCGTAAAATATGTAGAAGTGGGAGGATCTGAATTCGCAAGCAATTTTTGGCCCGTTACACGTGGTGCGCTCTTCACATTATTATTCTTTGTAATATGCTTTAAGAAATTTCATACTTATAGCGGTATTGTGCGTTTCTCTTCTTTTATTGATTTGCAACGCATAATCCTTGCTACCTTCTCGGGTTCTGTACTTACATATCTGGCTTATCTGCTGATTAATGAAATAGAGTTTTCATATTTTGTAGATATGCCCGACTTCAGAGCTTGTCTAAGTGTATTCGCTCTCTCTACACTTGCTCTTGAGATTGTTAGAGTGACTGTAAAGGCAATGTATGACTATTTTAGAACTTCAGAATCAAACTATAAGGTTGTTATCTATGGTGTTCGCTGTGGCGCTGTGGGACTTGCTAAGATGATAAACAACCAAATGCCTCAGCGCTATCATATTAACGGCTTTATGTCTCCTGATGGAGAACTGTCTGGAGGATATCTGATGGGCGCAAAAGTCATTGATGTTGATACAACTACAGTATCTTATCTAAAGGAAAACGATATAAAGGCAGTTTTTGTTTCACCGCTTCAAACAGATAAATTCCGTGAGGAAGAATCATTGGTAAATGAACTTATTGATGCAGGTATTAAGATTATAATGATGCCTCATCCTGAAGAGTGGGACGGTAAAACCGAGATAGAACAGGAACAACTGAAAGAAGTGGATATTGAAGACCTACTGCCACGTGACAAGATAGAAGTTGATATGGATGCTATTGGTGCTCTGCTAAAGGATAAGAAGATTCTTATTACTGGAGCAGCTGGCTCTATTGGCTCAGAGATTGTTCGTCAGGCAGCTGCATATCATCCCGATGAAATGATTCTCATAGATCAAGCAGAGACACCATCTCACGATCTTCGCCTGCTTATGGCAAAAGAATTTGCCTATATCAAAAGTGAGGTTATAGTGGCAAGTATAACCAACTGGGCATTTATGGAGAAAATCTTTTCAGAACATCGTCCTGATTATGTTTTCCATGCAGCTGCTTACAAGCATGTGCCTATGATGGAGGATAATCCTGCTATGGCGGTTCAGAACAATATTCACGGAACACGTATTATTGCTGATCTTGCTGTTAAGTATGGAACAAAGAAATTTGTTATGATTTCAACAGATAAGGCTGTTAACCCAACAAATGTTATGGGATGCTCAAAGCGTATCTGTGAGATTTATTGTCAATCGCTCAATAAAGCTATTGTTGAAGGAAAGGTAAATGGAGTGACACAGTTTGTTACCACACGCTTTGGCAATGTGCTTGGTTCAAATGGATCTGTAATTCCATTGTTCAAGGAACAGATTCGTCAGGGTGGGCCAATAACTGTAACACATCCGGATATTATTCGTTTCTTTATGCTTATACCTGAAGCATGTAAACTTGTTCTTGAGGCAGGAACAATGGGAAAAGGTGGCGAAATATTCCTATTTGATATGGGTAAACCTGTGAAAATTGTAAATCTTGCAAAGCGAATGATTGCACTTTCGGGAGCTAAGAATATAGATATCCAGTTCACTGGCTTGCGTGATGGTGAAAAACTATATGAAGAGGTGCTCTTTGATAAGGAAAACACCATATCTACCACCAATCCTAAAATCAAGGTAGCAAAGGTGCGAGAATATGATTATGCAACAGCTTGTAAGAATGAAGAAGAACTATTCGAACTCTCTCACAGTTTTGACGATATGGCTATTGTTCGTAAAATGAAGAATATTGTGCCAGAGTACAAGTCAAAGGTGAGTAAATATGAAGCTATTGATCATGAGATAGAAGAAGCAGAGAAAAAAGCAGAAGGCGGTAAAGCAATGTTTCGTGCTTTGAAGACTTTCTTCTTCTGATATCTCATCAAAAATAATAAAACTGCAGATTTAAACAAAGTCTGCAGTTTTGTTGCTTAATGAAAAATACAACATCGTAATTTGTAGCTATTAACTAAACCTATACAATAGATTATGCGTTTTTGCCAAACACTAACTCTTAAGGATGATCCTGAGTTGATAAGAAAGTATATTGAAGTGCACAAACACGTGTGGCCCGAGATTATAGAAGGGCAACATCAGGTGGGAATCTTGTCAATGGAAATATATGCTCATGGAAATCAGCTTTTTATGGTTGTTGAAACATGTGATGACTTTGATTGGGAACGCGATATGGCTCGATTGGCTACTCTTCCTCGACAGGCAGAGTGGGAAGCTTATGTAAGTCAGTTTCAGGGATGTGACGCAAATGCTACCTCGGCAGAGAAATGGCTGTTGATGGATAAAATCTTTGATTCGGAAAAATGAAAACACTAGAGAAAAAATATATACTGCCTTTTGTTCTTGTAACCTCACTTTTTCTATTGTGGGGACTTGCAAACAATATGACCGACACCCTCCTTGCTGCTTTCAAGCGCATTATGAATATGTCTGATGCACAAACAAGTCTTATTCAGTTTGCTTTCTACGGCAGTTATTTCTGTTTTTCATTGCCTATAGCTCTTTTGATTCGTAAGAGAAGTTATAAGTCGAGCATTATTTTCGGACTATTGCTGTATGCAACAGGCGCTATTCTTTTCTTTCCTGCTGCAAAGATTGCCAGCTACTCCTTTTATCTCATAGCTATATATATTATGGCGGGAGGTTGTAGTGTACTCGAAACAACAGCAAATCCTTATATTCTTAGTATGGGGGCACCTGAAACAGCTACAAGAAGACTTAATATTGCACAGAGTTTTAATCCTATAGGTTCTATCCTTGGTATACTTCTAAGCAAGTATTTTATTCTTGATGATATTAGTCTATATTCTATTAGTGGAACTTATGCCAGTTTGGGGGCTGTACTTCTTTTCCTTCTTATTGTTATTCTCTTTGTCAATATGCCAATAGGAAGGGATAATGGGGAGTTGGATAGTGTTAGAGCAACTTTTCGTAGGCTATTTGCAAATAAATTATATCGCAGAGGTGTAGTTGCTCAGTTCTTCTATGTAGGAGCACAGATAGGAGTGTGGAGCTTCACTATCCGCATAATAATGCAAGAGTTTAATATTCTTGAAGCTGAGGCAAGTAACATCTATCTTATAACTATCGTAGGCTTCTGCCTTTCGCGTTTTATTTATACATGGCTCATGAAATGGGTTAGCCCGTCTAAACTGCTTTTAGCAGGTGGATGTCTCTCAACTCTTATGTCTTTAACAGTTGTTTTCACAGCAGGAACAGGTTGGGTGATGATGACTGCACTTGTTCTAATAAGTGTTTTCATGAGTTTGATGTTCCCAACTATCTATGGCATAGCCCTTGGAGATATAAATAATGGCAGTCACCCTGAGGATTCCAAGATAGGAGCAAGTGGCCTTATAATGGCAATTCTGGGAGGCGCTATTCTTACACCTATTCAGGGATTAATATCTGACGCAACAAATATCTATTGTTCATATATAGTTCCAACAATAAGCTTTGTGGTTGTTACATGTTATGCTATGTATGCCACAAGAAAGCAATAAAATAAATATGAAAAAAGTATTCGTTTCTGGTTGTTACGACCTTCTTCATTCGGGTCATATTGAATTCTTTCATCAAGCATCGCAATATGGTGAACTTTATGTAGGTATAGGTTCTGATGCTACATATTTAGAGTATAAGCATCGCAAACCTTTGTTTCCTCAAGAAGAACGCCTCTTTATGGTTAGCAATATCAAGGCTGTGAAGAAAGCCTATATCAATGAAGGTAGGGGAATAATAGATTTTCTTCCAACTCTTGATATTGTTAAACCCGACATTTTTGTTGTTAATGCAGAAGGAGGTTCTGACGAAAAACGTAGGATATGTGCTGAAAGAGGTATAGAGTATATTGAACTACAGCGCACTCCACATGAAGGACTCAAGGCTCGTTCTTCTTCATCGCTCAAAGCTGAACTGAATAAAGCTGACGACTCTGTTGAAGAAACTACTGGCATACCTACTCGTCTTGATCTTGCAGGAACATGGATTGATCAGCCTTATGTAAGTCAATATCATCCTGGATGGGCTATAACTATATCCCTTGAACCAACTTTTGAAGTGCGAGATCGTTGTGGACTATCAACATCCACTCGCAAGGTTATTCAGAAGATATGGCCTGTGCGCCTTCCTAAGATGGATCCTGAGATGCTTGCACGTCTTGTTTTCTGTTTTGAGAACAATCCAGAACGTCATGATGGTATTATTTCTGGTGCTCAGGATGCTATTGGTATCTGTGTGCCAGGGCTTTGCCGGCATTATTACGACAATAATTTCTGGCCTTCCAAGATGGAGAGCACTCAGGATGAGATGACACTTCGTTTTCTTGAAAAGCATCTTGTAATGGTACCTATGGAGCCACGTCGGCCGGGGTGTAGTGTTGTAGAGGGTAAGGATATCACTCCAAATAAAGTGGCAGCTCTTGCAAAAGCTGCTGATGATTGCTGGAATGCAATTATAAACCACGATCTCAATGCTTTCGCACAGGCTTATAAGGCTTCTTTTAATGCCCAGGTGGCAATGTTCCCAGGTATGGTAACACCTGTAAATAATGGTAAGCCAGAGGCTGTTGTGCTGCCATATATCGATAAGTATTCACAAATGTCTGATGTGCTTGCTTGGAAAATGCCTGGAGCTGGTGGAGGAGGATATCTTGCTCTTGTTGTTGATGATGCTACTGTTTTTGCATCTAAACATCCTGAGGCTATAGAGTTAAAAATAAGGCGATAAACTTTTGTAATCTATATAAATAGCAAAAGTTGTAATCGGTAATATTCTGTAAGGCTTTTTCCGAACAAAGCTTTTGTTTTCTTAGTTAGGTAAATTTTTCTGCCTAACTAGGAAAATATTTTTTGTTAGTAGGGAAGTAAAAATTCTGTAGTTTAAGAGGTTTATTAAATAATATGAGATGTAACTTTCTTTTACTTTGTTTTCTTGGCTTTTATGCAAGAATGCAAATATAATTTGGGACGAAACTAAAATTTTTGGAAATATATAGACATGGTTTCGGAAAAAATGGCTAAATTTGCAATTATGTGATTAATAAAGGTCGTATGGCGAAGTAATGCTATATAAAGTGACATGAAAAACGGAATGCGACTTTAGAACGAAACCTATTAGTGACTGAAAATAAAAAAAACAAAATAAATGATGAGAAAGTTTTTATTCGTTTTTGCCTTGAGCTTGATGACGCTTGGTACATCGGCTCAGATTCAGGAGGGAGCAAAACTTGATAACAGGACTGCTACTCTTGATAAGGGTAAGGGAACAGATGATCAGGAACTTACTACTGGTAAGGTGGATTTGGAAGCAAAGAATGACCTTAAAAAGGATTCTGAGAAAAATGAAACAAATAGGGCCAAAAGGGTCTTTGGTAGAGACATTTTCAACAATAAGCTTTTGAGCTTTGAACCTAATATGAATATTGCTACTCCAAGCAATTATGTACTGGGACCAGGTGATGTTGTTGTTATCAATATCTATGGTGGTAGTCAGAGCGAAAACGAATATACTATCAGCAACGAAGGTACAGTAACGGTACCAGGATATGGTCCAATAAATTTAAGTGGTTTGACTGTTGCTGGGGCTAATGCTAAATTGAAGAGCACTTTGGGAAAGAGATATAGAAGCAGTAGTATGAAGACTTCTGTTAGCTCTACACGTAGCATTCATGTGAATGTGATGGGTGAAGTTAAGGTACCGGGAACATACACTTTGAGTGCTTTTGCTACTGTTTTTCATGCATTGTATATGGCAGGTGGTATAAATGATCTTGGAACACTCCGTAACATTAAGGTTTATCGCAACGGCAGAGAGGTGAGTGTGGTTGATGTTTACCAATATATCATGAATGGTAGATTGGCAGGAAATATACGTTTGCAGGATAATGATGTGGTTATTGTTAGTCCTTTCGATTGTCTTGTAGAGATAACTGGTGCTGTGAAACGACCAATGACTTATGAAATGCGCAAAACTGATGATGTGGCAACTATTCTTAATTATGCTGGTGGGTTTGCAAACAATGCCTATAAAGAGCAGTTGCGCTTGCAGAGATATAACGGTACAGGACGTCAGGTATATACTGTTGGCAAAGATATTATGAACACTACCAAACTTATGGATGGTGATGTGCTGAGCGTTGATTCTATGCTCGACAGATACGAGAACATGGTTGAGGTGAAGGGCGCTGTCTTTCGTCCAGGAATGTATCAGTTGGGCAAGGATGGGGTAAACACTATTCGCCAGTTGATTATTACTGCACAAGGACTTACAGAAGACGCATACCCAAAACATGTTGTTATTCATAGACTGAAGGATGATCGTACAAAGACAGTTATTGCTATTGACTTGAAGGCAGTAATGGATGGCAAAGAGCCTGATGTTACATTGAAGAACGAGGATGTGGTGTTTATTCCTACAGAAGCAGAGAAAACTAAGGTTCGCACACTTACTATAAGTGGTGAAGTGCAGTTTCCTGGTACTTACGAATATGCAGAACACCAAACAATTGAAGATTTCATTGTTCAAGCTGGAGGCTTGACAGATGCTGCATCAACTGCAAAAGTAGATGTTGCTCGCAGAGTTCTTAACCCTTCGGCAACTCAGGATGGTGAGGAGATTGCAAAAACATATAGCTTCACTCTCCAGAATGGACTTATCATCAATAAAGAGGCAGATTTCTTCCTTGAACCATACGATCAAGTGTATGTGAGAAGAAGTCCTGGTTTTGAGGAACAGAGAAATGTTACAGTAACAGGTGAGGCTGTGTTCCCAGGCGATTATGCTATGTCTCGAAAAGATATGCGTCTCAGCGATCTTGTTAAGAGAAGTGGAGGTCTTACTGCTTTTGCATACGCTAAGGGCGCTAGAATAGAACGCAAACTTACTAAGGACGAACGAATACGAATTCAAAATGTTCTTAAAGCCATAGAACATCAGAATAGCCGTAAGGATACGGTAAGAATCGAACCTGAAGATTTGGGAGATACTTATTATGTGGGAATCTCATTAGATAAGGCTCTTGCTAATCCTGGCTGTGCCGAGGATATTGTGCTTCGTGAAGGAGATAAACTGTTTATCCCAGAATATAACCCAACAGTAAGAATTTCAGGTGATGTGATGTATCCAAATACAGTATCATATGTACCAGGAAAGAAAGTGAACTATTATATTGATATGGCGGGTGGTTATGGAAATCTTGCTCGAAAGAAAAAAGTATTCATAGTATTGCAAAATGGTCGTGTAAGCACTAGAGCTAAGGATGTAGATGCTGGCTGTGAAATCATTGTCCCAAGTAAGCCTGATAAAAAGCCATTTGATCCTTCACGAATCTTGGGTATGAGTACAACTTTTGCATCATTGGCAACTATAATTGTTGCTTTAACAAAAAAATAGTTAGGAACATGAACGAAAATATTAAGAATATAGAATCTGTAGAGGAAGAGAACGGTATTGATTTTGGTGCTATTTGGCTAGCAATCAAGAAGCAATGGAAAATTTATGCTATTGTGGTACCTACTTTTATGGTGCTTGGAGTGGCATATTCCTTGAATAAGGTGAACTACTACACAAGTAAAGTTATGCTTGCTCCTGAAGCTAATGCATCGTCTGGTACAGGAGGTGGACTTGCGTCTTTGGCAAGACGATTCGGGGTTGGAGCTTCTCGTTCTGCAAATAATGGACAGGATGTGGATGCTATTGTGCCAGATCTTTATCCAGACCTTATTAATTCTGTTGATTTCAAGACTAAGCTCTTTGAGGTAACTGTTCACCATCGACACAGAAAAGACTATATGCCATACTATAACTATCTGCTAAGATATCAGAAAAGGGGATGGTTTAGTAAAATGATAGGAAAGAGAACAGATACGTTGAGAATAGATCCTATTAATCCTTTTGAACTTACAAAAAGACAGACTGCTATTGCACAGAGAATCAACAGAAATGTAGTATGTGATGTTGACAAGAAAACTGGTGTTATAACTATTACTGTTACTGATCAGGATCCATATATCTCTGCTTGTATGGCAGACTCGGTGAAGAGCCGATTGCAGAAGTTCATTACTGACTATCGTACAGAAAAAGCACGCAGAGACTTAGCATATCAAACAAAACTGTTTAAGGAGGCTAAAGCAAAATATGTTGCTGTAAGAAAGAAATATATTGATTATAGTGATGCCAATCAAGAGATCGTATTGGAAAGCGTACGTTCTAAACTTGAAGATCTTGAAAACGACATGCAACTGAAATATAATAGCTATACCGCTTTGGTTGCTGCTGTAGAAAATGCACAGGCAAAGGTTCAGGAAGTTACTCCTGCTTTTACCACTTTGCAGAGTGCTACTGTTCCTGTTCGCAAGTCTGGTCCTGGAAGATCAAAGATATGTTTGGTGTTTATCTTTGTGGGTGGGCTGATTTCAACTTTTGCAGCATTATGGCGTGAAAATCAGATTAAGTCTCTGTTTGGAATATTCTAATCTATGTTCCTTTCTACTGGAGAAATTATTGGTAAAGTAAAGAACCAAAATGAGTGAAATGAAAAAAATACTGTTCTGCTTGATGACTATGCTCTTGTTGTCGCTTACGGGGTATGCCCAGATGAGTGACGACAAGGTCATGGAGTATATCAAGACATCGCTGCAATCAGGAAAAACTCAAGGACAGATTACTGCCCAACTTATGCAGAAAGGTGTGCAGATAGAGCAGATCAGACGAATAAGAAATAAGTACAAGTCGGACATTTCTCAAGCAGGATTAACAAAAAGAGCAGATGCGGCTGTAGAGAAGTTTTCTAGTAAAAAAAATACTCCTGTTACCAAAGACACTCGCAGGCAGGAGATGACCGCAGGAAGAGTGCAGGGAGATGCTGCTGCCATGCAAACTGACGACTCGTATGTTAGAATGATGCGTGATGAAGAGGTGGAGAAGGCTATCGCCGAGGAGGAAACAGCACAAAGCGTCAGCGATAACAAAGGAAAGAGAGTCTTTGGTAGAGATATTTTCAACAACAAACTCTTGAGTTTTGAACCGTCAATGAATATTGCGACTCCAAGTGACTATGTACTTGGACCTGGAGATATCGTAATAATAAATATCTATGGCGGTTCACAAAGTAGCAACAAATATGTTATCTCGAACGAAGGAACTGTAACGGTACCAGGATATGGCCCAATAGATTTGAGTGGGCTTACCGTGGCTGGAGCTAATGATAAATTGCGTCACACATTAGGAAGTCGTTTTGAGAGTTCTGAAATAAAAACCTCTGTGAGCAAAACGAGAAGCATTCGTGTTAATGTAATGGGAGAAGTGCGTGTTCCTGGAACATACACGTTAAGTGCTTTTGCTACAGTCTTTCATGCTTTATATATGGCAGGAGGAATCAATACACTTGGTACTCTGCGTAATATTAAGGTGTATAGGGGCGGTAGATTGATTACAGTTGTTGACGTATATGAATACATCATGAACGGAAGACTGGCTGGAAATGTGCGCCTTCAGGATAATGACGTTATCATTATCAGTCCTTATGATTGTCTTGTGGATATTACTGGTGCCGTAAAACGCCCTATGTGTTACGAGATGAGACGTAACGAAAGTGTTAGCACTTTGTTAAAATATGCCGGAAGTTGGTCTAACTATGCTTACAAGAAACAGGTTAGAATACTTCGTGTCAATGGTGAACAGAAGCAGGTGTTCAATGTCGATGAGTTTGATATGAGCAGTTTCAAGGTAATGGATGGAGATGCGGTGAGTGTTGACTCTATCCTCGATAGATATGAGAATATGGTTGAGGTTAAGGGAGCCGTTTTCCGTCCCGGACTGTATCAGTTGGGTGCTCAGATCACTACAGTTCGCTCATTAGTGGAACAGGCACAGGGACTTACTGAAGATGCCTATGCAAAGCATGCTGTTATTCACAGACTTAAGAACGACCGTACAAAGACTGTTATAGCTCTTGATCTTGAAGCGATAATGAATGGTGATGAGGCAGATATTCCTTTGAAGAATGAGGATGTACTCTTTATTCCTACTGAGGCTTCTAAAACAAAGCTGAGAACGCTTAGCATTCATGGTGAGGTGAGATTCCCTGGAACATACGAATATGCAGAACACCAAACTATAGAGGATTTTATTGTTCAAGCGGGTGGGTTAACAGATGCTGCTTCAATAGCTAAAATTGATGTTTCACGAAGAATTCTTGATCCAACAGCCACCACGGCTTCAATGGTTCTTGCTAAGACCTACACTTTTAAACTTGAGAATGGATTAATCATCAATAAGAATGATGACTTCTTCCTTGAACCTTATGATGAAGTGTATGTAAGGAAAAGTCCAGGATTCGAGGTTCAGCGCCATGTAACAATTGATGGTGAAGCAAATTTTCCTGGTGACTATACAATCACATATAAGAATATGCGATTGACGGAATTAGTGAAGATGGCAGGTGGACTTACAAAGAATGCCTATGTTCGTGGTGCACGTATCCT
>DGRY01000038.1:6322-6644 GCA_002391185.1 Prevotella sp. UBA4376 | reverse complement strand
GCTAAGGTTATCAACCTCTCTAAGGAGAATGAGCCTGATATCTATGGCGCTATCAAGCGTAACGCTCTTCTTGAGAACGTAACTGTTGATGCTAACGGTAAGATTGATTTCGCTGATAAGAAGGTAACTGAGAACACTCGTGTTTCTTATCCTATCAACCACATCAACAATATCCAGCCAGGTTCTTCTGCTCCAGCTGCTAAGAACGTTATCTTCCTTTCAGCTGATGCATTCGGTGTACTGCCTCCAGTATCAATCTTGACACCTGCTCAGACTCAGTACTACTTCCTCTCTGGTTTCACAGCTAAGCTTGCTGGTACAG
>DGRY01000038.1:0-6226 GCA_002391185.1 Prevotella sp. UBA4376 | reverse complement strand
GCTTGCTTCGGTCAGGCATTCCTCGAGCTTCACCCAACAAAGTATGCTCAGGAGCTTGTTAAGAAGATGGAGAAGAGTGGTGCTAAGGCATACCTCGTAAATACAGGTTGGAACGGTACCGGTAAGCGTATCTCTATCCCTGATACACGTGGTATCATCGACGCTATCCTCGATGGTTCTATCTTGAAGGCTGAAACTAAGAAGATCCCAATGTTCGACTTCGAGGTTCCTACAGCTCTTCCAAACGTTAACCCAGCTATCCTTGACCCACGTGATACATACGCAGATCCATCTGAGTGGGAGGCTAAGGCTAAGGATCTTGCAGCTCGTTTCATCAAGAACTTCGGTAAGTATACAACAAACGAGGCTGGTAAGGCTCTTGTTGCTGCAGGTCCACAGCTCTAATCTCGATTCTACAAGTGATTGTCGCAGGCTTATTGCTTTGGGGCGATTGCTTACAGAGATAAATATAAAGGGTTCACTTCTTTATGGAGTGAACTCTTTTTTTGTTCTTTTATCTCGAATTAGAGAATTAGATAATTGGCTAACACTATTGCTTTTTTTCTAATTAATTCGTTTTTGAAATTCTATAAGAAATATGAGAAGATGCAAGGGCGCAAGCCTAAAAATTCTCTAATTCGAGACAAAGAAAAAATATCAGTAAAATTAATTGTATCTTTGATATAGGTCAATAAAATCATGTCTGCTTGTGAAAAATATACGAGTTGTTTTGCTGTAAATGCCTGAAATAATTACTTTTGCACCTCGTTTTAGGTGACGATTTTTCGTTATGAGATTGGTTTTAAAGAAAGAAATAAGGTAAAAGTTATGTTGGTAGATCAGGAAACTGATATTTTGCTCTTGTTTGTCGTAGCGTTGACAATATTGAGCATTATTGCTTTGCGAAATAGCAATGTTCGTTAATGAAAATTGAGAGATAAAGGTTGGTGCGAGTGGTTCGCGTCACCCTTTTTTTATGCAATTATTGCTCAATACTCTTGAAAAAACACTGAGTATAACGTAAAACAAACTTAAAAAAACAACGAATAATCATTATTTTGCATAATAATAGGTGGAAAAATATCACAATTTGAGGAATTCTCCTTAAATTTGCAAGCAAAAATAATTTTAACTAATATAATGAAGAGGAATTTCTTATCCTTAAACGTCCTATTGTTGACACTTGTGCTTTTTGCCTCATGTCTGGGAGATAATAATAATGATAATACAACTTATTATGGTGATGCAGCCATAACAAGTTTTTCTATAAGTAGTATTTCGGCTAATCTGACCACTACAGCTAAGAATGGTTCAGATAGTATTTATCCTGGTACTTTGGCTGTAAGCGGGTATCGTTTCTATATTGATCAAGTTAACGGTTTGATCTATAATCCAGATTCGTTGCCTTCGAACGTTATTGTAACAGCTGTTCAGCCTACAATAGGCACAAAGAATAGCGGTACAGTGGTGTATAAGGATGACGATAGCGATTCTATTTTCTACTATAACAGTTCTGTTGGTATTGATTTCACCAAGGCTCGTGAGATGATGGTGTATGCACAGGATGGCTCATCGTATCGCAAATATAATGTAAAGGTGAATGTGCATAAGGAGAAGGCTGACTCTTTTGCGTGGGATAATACATACGCTACAGTAGCTAAGTTGGCTACTCTTGAGAATATGAAAGCTGTTAGCTTAAACGGCAAGATGCTTGTTTTCGGTAATAATGGTGCAGAGGCAAAGGTGTATGCTGCCAACGAAAGCAATTTTGCAGCTTGGGAGGAAATTACTCCAAATGTGGCTCTTGATGTTGATGCTTACAAGAATGTTGTTGTTAGAAATGACGTGGCGTATTTATTGAACAATGGTAATCTGCTCACTTCTACTGATGGAGAAAACTGGACAGTAAAGGCTACCGATGTTGTAGCTAAGCAGCTTATTGGTGCAAGCTCGGCTAAGTTGTATGCTTTAACTAACGAAGGTATGGTTTCTTCGGTTGACGGTAGTCAATGGACTGCTGAGACTGTTGGCGAGGAGGTTGTTCTTCCTTCAAGGAATATTACTTTGTTGAGTCAGGCTGCTCGTGTTAATGATAATACCAATCAACTTGTTCTTGTAGGAAATCCTTCAGAGAACAATACAACAGATAAGTTTGCAACTGTGTTGGGTAAGGTAGAGGAAAATATAGAATCTGCACCTGCGAATAACTGGTTTGGCTATAATAATGGAAAAACAAAGATGCTGCCTCGATTGACTAATTTGCAGGTTATCCTTTACGGTGATATGCTTCTTGCATTTGGTGGTGATGGCGAAGGTGCTTGCACAGAAAAGGCTTTTGCTCAGTTCTATCAGAGTGTAGATGGAGGTGTGAGCTGGCAGAAATCGTTGGTTATCGTACCTAACTTCACATCAAGCAAGACAGCCTTTACGATTGCTGTTGATAGTAAGAACTATCTGTGGCTGATTTGTGGAGAAAGTGGTCAGGTGTGGCGAGGTCGCCTATGCAAATATACATGGGCTAAGGCTAACTAATATATTTGAAAGCCATGAACCGTAGAATACTCTTGCTCATAACAATGCTTGTTGCTGCACTTCAGATGAATGCACAGATTGACGATGAGTATAAAATGGAAGTGGGAGCTGGAGTTGGAATGGTTGGTTATCTTGGCGATTACAATGATAATATTGCCAAATGTATGCAACCTTCAGGGATGGTTGTTCTTAGAAGGAACTTTAATCCTTATATGGGCTTGAGGCTGACAGGAACCTTGGGTAAGCTCAAAGGAAGTTATAAAGACGAAAAGACTTATTACCCTGAGAATGCAGAATATTCTTTCAATCGTTCGATGGTTGATGTGAATATAGTATATGAATATAATTTCTGGCCCTATGGCACAGGATTTGACTATAGAGGAGCCAAGAGATTTACACCTTATATATATATAGGTATTGGAGGTACTTATGTAAGTGGCAATTCGAACAATGTGCTTGCTATGAACATTCCTTTGGGATTAGGTGTTAAATATAAGGTGACAGAGAGACTGAATGTAGGTTTAGATTGGGGGATACACTTTTCGTTGAGTGATAAACTCGATGGTGTTGTTGACCCCTATTCAGTAAGAAGCTCTGGCGCCTTCAAAAACAAAGATGCTTTCACTACGTTGCAGTTGTCGCTGACATACAGTTTTGCAGCAAAGTGTAAGACATGTAATAAAGATTAAGAAAATGACAGAACTGGATATGAACAGAATTCCAACTCATATAGCCATCACTATGGATGGAAATGGACGTTGGGCAACAGAGCGAGGAAAGGATAGAAGCTTTGGCCATCAGGCTGGAGTTGAAACCGTGCGTCGTATCACATCAGAATGTACACGCTTAGGGGTTAAATACCTTACTCTTTATACTTTCTCAACAGAAAACTGGAACAGACCAGAGGCAGAGGTTAGTGCCCTTATGGGACTTGTTCTTGCAAATCTGGAGGATGAGATATTCCAGAAGAATAATGTTCGTTTCCGTGTTATTGGTGATGTGAAACGCTTACCTGTAGAGGTTCAGCAGAAGTTGCGTGAAACCGAGGAACACACCAAAGGCAACACAGCTATGACTATGGTTGTGGCGTTGAGCTATAGCTCTCGTTGGGAAATAACACAGGCTGTTAAGAATATTATTGAAGAACAGAAGAATAGTGCAGATTTTTCGGTTGATGATATAACCGAAAAAATGTTGAGTGAGCATATGCAGACATCGTTTATGCCAGATCCTGATTTGCTTATACGCACAGGTGGTGAGTTGCGCATTTCAAATTATCTGCTTTGGCAGATAGCTTATTCTGAACTTTATTTCTGTGATACATATTGGCCTGATTTTAAAGAAGAAGACCTCCATAAGGCTATTGCTGATTATCAGAATCGTCAACGTCGTTTTGGTAAGACCGAGGCACAGATTGAAGGTGCTGAAAAATAAGATATAATGAAATTACACATGAAGATGAATAATATACGAAAGTTTCTCTTGCTGCTGGCTACAGCATTTTCTCTTGGTGCTGGTGCACAAGACAAAATTGTAAACCCCGACATCTCGTATGCTGGTACTCCACAGAATATGATTGTTGGTGGCATAAACGTGTCTGGTGTTGAAGGCTACGAAGATTATGTTTTGGCTGGTATTTCCGGATTGTCTGTAGGACAGACTATTACAGTTCCTGGAACTCAGATTACAGATGCTGTGAAGCGTTATTGGAAGAATGGCTTGTTCTCGGATGTAGCTATTTCGGCAGACTCTATCGTTGGTAGTAAGATTTATCTTCATATTTCATTAAAGACGCGCCCTCGTATCTCAGACATCAATTACCTTGGTTTGAAGAAAAAGGAACGCGAGGATATGGAGCAAAAACTCGGTTTGATGAAAGGTATGCAGCTCACACCTAACATCATTGACCGTGCAAAGATTCTTGCAAAGAAGTATTTTGATGATAAGGGCTTCAAGAATGCTGATATCCAGATTCGTCAACGCGATGATGTAACAGCCAAGAATCAGGTTATCCTTGATGTAGATATTGACAAAAAGGAGAAGATGAAGGTGCGCGACATTATTATTGATGGCAATAGCGCGCTTTCAAAAGTAAAGATTAAAGGTGGCTTGTTCCGCAAGGGTGCTTTTGCCAAGACTCACGAGGCAGGAAAATTGTCTTCGTTCCTAAAATCTAAGAAGTTCACCCCTGAGCGTTGGAATGAGGATAAGAAAAAGCTGATAGAGAAATATAACGAAAACGGTTATCGTGATGCCGTTATTCTTGCTGATTCAGTTTGGAATGTTGACGATAAGCATGTTAGCATTTATTTGAAACTCGAAGAGGGACAGAAATACTATCTGCGTAATGTGCAGTGGGTTGGTAATACAGTTTACCCAACCGAACGTCTTCAGATGTTGCTCAACATGAAGAAGGGCGATGTTTACGACCAGAAGAAACTGAACAAGCGAGTAAAGGATGACGATGATGCTGTGTGGAACCTATATTATAACAATGGTTATGTGTTCTCTCAAGTTCTGCCTACTGAAATAAATATTGATGGCGACTCTATTGACCTTGAGATGCGAGTATCAGAAGGTCCACAGGCTCACCTCAGTCATGTGAGAATCAATGGTAACGACCGTCTATATGAGAATGTTGTTCGCCGTGAGCTTCGTACTAAGCCTGGTGACTTGTTCTCTAAGGAGGCTATTATGCGTTCAGCTCGTGAATTGGCTTCTATGGGACATTTTGATCCAGAAAAGGTTAATCCTAATGTTGTTCCTGATGCTGAAAACGGAACAGTGGATATTAACTGGAATCTTGAGCAGAAGAGTAATGACCAGATAGAGTTCTCTTTAGGTTGGGGACAAACTGGTGTTATTGGTCGTATAGGTTTGAAGTTGAATAACTTCTCTATGCGTAACCTTTTCAATAAGAATAAAGAACATCGTGGCATCATGCCTGTGGGTGATGGTGAAGTGCTAAGTATAGGTGCTCAGACTAATGGTTCTTACTATCAGTCATATAATGTAAGCTACTCAACCAACTGGTTTGGTGGTAAGCGCCCTAATCAGTTTAGTGTAAGTGCTTATTATAGTAAACAGACCGACGTTTCGAGCAACTATTATAATAATGCATACTATAATAACTATTTTAATTATCTGTCTGGTTATGGTTCTAGCTACAGTAGCAGTTATTCGAGCTACTATGATCCAGATAAGTATGTACAAATGATCGGTTTCTCGCTGGGATGGGGTAAACGTCTTCGTTGGCCAGATGATTATTTCACTTTATCTGCACAATTGTCTTATCAGCGTTATATGTTGAAAAATTGGAGCTACTTCCTGATGACCAATGGTACAGCTAACAACTTGAACCTAACCTTGTCTTTGAACCGTACTTCTACAGATAACCAACTGTTCCCACGTCGTGGTTCTGAGTTCTCTGCTAGTGTAACCCTTACTCCGCCTTGGAGTTTGTTTGATAACAAAGATTATGCTAGCTTGGCTAATAATCCATATTCATCTACTTATGATGACGAGATGCAGGAGAAATACCGTTGGGTAGAGTATCACAAGTGGAAGTTCAAGTCAAGAACTTTTACTGCTCTTTCAGGAGGTCAGAAGTGTTTCGTGCTCATGACACGTGTTGAAATGGGACTTTTGGGTTCTTATAATAAGAATAAAAAATCACCATTCGAAACATTCTATG
>DGRY01000033.1:241-20656 GCA_002391185.1 Prevotella sp. UBA4376 | reverse complement strand
GCAATAAGCGCAAAGGATATCAAACTGGGAGAAATCCATTAAAAAAACTAAATTGATGGCTAATAATGCATTTATTATTAAAAATAATTGTGCTTATAAAAGAAAATTCATATATTTGCAGTGTTAGTTCCAGCCGAGCCTCTTTACAATGCTTAAATAGGCTGGGCTTTTTTATATAATAATTATGATACCAAGAGTACACTTTAACAAAACATACAAGAACCCAGAAGAACTTGTAAAGCTTCTACTGTCTCGTGGATTAATCATCAATGATGCAAAGCGAGCAGAGCGTTATATTCGTAGTATTGGATATTATCGTTTATCTGCTTACTTTCACCCATTTTTAAAATCCCCCAAGATAGAGCATAAATTCAAAGATGGTACAACGTTCGACAGCGCTTTAATGTTATACCGATTTGATAAGAAATTGCGTGTATTACTTTTTAATGAGATAGAAAAAATAGAAATTGCAGTTCGTGAAGCCATAATGAATATGACAGCAGAGCGTTCTGGAGATATATTCTGGCTTACAAATCCCGTGCACTTCCACGATTATAAGATATTCATGAATAGCATGAATTTATTGAAGAAAGAATACGAACATTCTACGGAAGAATTTATTGAACACTTCAAAAAAACATATATCGAACCGTTTCCACCGGCATGGATTCTTGGTGAACTGCTACCTATGGGTAACGTGAATATATATTATAAGTTTTTTAAGAAAATGCTTAAGCATGAACGGCTTCAAAGCCTTCTGCTTATATTTGTCTAAAGCCTTATGTAAGCAAGCTTTCAACGGCTTTTAGTCAAATCTAAGCCCCCTCACAAGTTCGGGTACCCATGCTTAAGCTTGGAAAATTATGTGCTGATGCACCAATGCGCAATAAGCGCAAAGGATATCAATCTACACTTTGAACTTTGAGGTTTGAGATTTGAACTTTATGATTACATTCAATGTTCAATATTCAATGTTCAATATTCAATATTCAATAGCGTAGCGCCTGTGGATGCCATCTTTCCCACTGAGGAGTTTTTTGAACGTATAATTATCGTAAGCTCTTTGAGAGCTTTGCTCGAAAATCTTATTTGCACGCAAAGCGTGCGCTTCTTTATCATTTCTCATTTATCGTTTATCATTTAGCACGAAGTGCGCAGTATTTATCATTTATCATTTTTCATTTAGCGGTTTTACCGCGCATAGAGGCTCTGTTTTTCTTTTTTAATTACTGCATGCATTGTTAAAATATTACAATTGTGGGATTCGTGCTTGTGTGTTTTTGTATTTATATGCTACTTTTGTAACAATTTTAAAATAATCACAAGTAAAATGAACAAAATTATTATTAGTGCAGTTCTGGCTTTGGTATCTTTTTCTGCTAAGGCTGCCGACACAAACACATTGTGTATCAAATCAACGCTGAAGGGGTTTAATAGTGACACCCTTATTGTTTATTCGAGTAATCATCGTGACACTATCCTTGTTAAGAATGATTCTTTCACAGCAACATTAAAGTTCCCTAAGGTTCAGAGCTTCTATTTGCTTACTCCTGCCACACTCAGACATGAGGATAACAAGGCTTTGCAATTGCTTGCTGTGCCTGGTGAAACAATGGAACTTACTGGTGATATTTCTGACCACTATTATGTTTCAGGTTCCACATATTATAAGCAATATAACGAGGCTGATAGAATGCTTGAACCATTACAGGATGAACTGAACAAGTATGTTATGTCACTTAGACAACGCCTTGATAATGGTGAGTCGCAAGAGGTTATAAACAAAGAGTATTCTGAGAAAGTTCCTGCTTTACAGCAGAAGGTTACCGATGCAACACTTAACTTCATTAAGGAGCATCCTGATTATGACTGCTCAGCACAGCTCATAACCACGTTAGAAGACTATAAAGATATGGAAGCTGCCGAGAAGATGCTTTCTGAGAAGGTGAAGTTTGGTAGATTAAAAGAATATTATCAAGGTTATATGGATAGGGTTCTTGCTCAGAAGCGTGCTGAAGAAGAGGCAGCAAAGGTTCAGGCTCCTGGCGTAGAAGCTCCCGATTTTACGCTTAATGATATCGATGGAAAGCCACTCTCGCTAAGCAGTTTCCGTGGAAAATATGTACTCATTGATTTCTGGGGATCATGGTGTATTTGGTGTATCAAGGGTTTCCCACAGTTGAAAGAGTATTACGCTAAGTATCCTGGTAAGTTTGAGGTGTTAGGTGTTGACTGCCGTGATTCTCAGGAAAAGTGGAAGGCTGCTGTGAAGAAGCACGAATTGCCTTGGAAGCATGTGTATAATCCTGCCGACAGCAATGTGCTTGATCTTTATAAGGTTCAAGGTTTCCCAACCAAGATTCTTGTTGGCCCTGACGGTAAGATTGTGAAGACCGTTGTTGGTGAAGACCCTTCTTTCTTCAGTTTGTTTGATGATTTGTTTGGGAAATAAAATTGTCGGAGTAATCGGAATATTCGGAGAATTCTGAGTTTTCTGAGTTTTCCGAATTTTCCGATTATTCCGAATATTCTGATTATTCCGATTACTCTGAATTTTCTGATTTCTCCGATTATTTATTTGAATATAAAGCTTAAGATGAAAATTATGCTTAGGATAATAAGGGTTGGGTTAAGTTCCTTGAATTTTCCTGTGCATACTTTCATTACGACATAGCTGAGAATTCCGAGAATGATACCATCTGAAATGCTATAGCAAAGAACGGTGGTTATTATTGTTATAAATGCTGCGAAAGCATCATCAATCTCTCTTAGGTCTATTTTCTTAACGCTTTCAATCATAAGAACTCCTACCATAACAAGGGCACCACTTGTTGCTGCACTTGGTATAATTAAGAATACAGGACTGAGGAATAGACTTAACAGGAATAAAACTCCAGTAATAAATGATGTTACACCTGATCGTCCACCTTCTGCAATTCCGCTGGCACTTTCTATATATGTGGTAATGGTTGATGTACCGAGAATAGCTCCACAAGTTGTACCGATGGCATCGCTCATCATTGCTTCAGAGGCATGGGGTATTTTTCCATCAGGTTCTACGATACCTGTTTTTTCAGCTAATCCAACTATAGTTCCAATGGTGTCGAAGATATTTACTAACAATAAAACGAACACAACTATTGCAGTCTGGAAGCTGATTAGTCCGTCGAAATCAAATTTGCAGAATATTGGTTCTATGCTTTGTGGCATACTGATAGGTAACCATCCTTCATCGAATGTTACAAGTCCGAGTGGAATGGCTACAATTGTTGATACGATGATGCCGATGAAAAGCGATCCCTTTACATTGCGTGCCATGAGAACTCCTGATAGAACAATAGCAAACAAACCTAACATCATTGTTGGTGTAAAGTTGCCCAAGCCAACGAGTGTTCCTTCATGGGCAACTATGATGCCTGCGTTTTTCAGTCCGATGAAAGCAATGAACATACCTATACCTACAGATATGGCATATCTTAGGTTTAATGGTATGGCGTATAGTATTTTTTCTCGTATATTAAAAAATGTGATAATAATAAATATCAAGCCTTCAATTAGAAGTATGGCAAGTGCCTGTTGCCAGCTATATCCCATGGTGAGGCAGAGTGTGTAAGCAAAGAAGGCATTTAGTCCCATTGAACAAGATTGTGCAAATGGTAGTTTTGCCATTACAGCCAATAGGATAGTTGCTATTGCCGAGGCTATAGCTGTTCCTGTGAATAAGGCACCTTTGTCCATACCTGTTGTTGATAGGATAGCAGGATTAACAGCAAGGATGTAGCTCATGGTGAGGAATATTGTAACGCCGGCTACAAATTCTGTTTTCAATGTCATGCATTTGGCATCAAAGCCAAAAATTTTTTCAAGGATACTCATAACTTTATTTTTTTATTTTTACTTTTATCTTTGGTTCATTATTTACTTCCTTCGCTTTTATGTTTGCGCCCGCTACGCCGACAGCAAACGCTCAGTCAGTGACCTTCGGTTCAATCTTTCAATCACCAGTAAATCCTGTTTCAAAAAGAAAACCTTTAAAACCCCGTTTTTCAGGTTGAGACTTCGTCTCTTATGTTGTGTCTGCATGCTTTTCCTTGTATGCAAGCATACAGACAAAAGCCTCCAGCCACACCATCAGCCTTGCAGGCAACAACCTGAAAACCGGAAAAACCAAGAAAAAAAATTAGAATGCTGCGATAGTTTTAGTATTCACATCATAATAATACTTTTCACATTGATCCTTAAACGGGGCAAAATTGAATAATACACCTGTAGGGGTGTTTGTCAACCGCATATAATTCCACAGTTGTTGACGCTGTTCTGTTCCCAATGCAGCAATGGCCTTGCATTCCACTACAATATTCCCTTTGCATAGAAAATCCATGTAATTCAACAAATTCCATCTTTCTTTTTTATGATAAACGGCATTATCACCATTGTTATTGCATGGCTTTATTATTTATTTCATCGGTTTTCTCTGTTTTTCGCTCTGTGCTGTGAGCCGTAGGCTATTCTAAGATGTCGTACAAGGGCTGTCAAGCTTGCTTGGACAGGACTTAGAACGATAGCTTAGAATGAATGCTTATAAAGCATACAGCACAGAGCGGGTTTTTATAGTTTTCTTCTAAAACTCAACACTGTTTTTTGCGAGTGAACCTCATTTTTTTAATGAGTTCAGCCAGTCGTCAAGTAGCATTCTTGCTATGCTGAGTTTTTCTGGGATTGTTGGTAAGTTGTCTGCTTTGAACCATGCACCTTTTGCAATTTCTTCTTCTTGAAGGTGTATTTCGCCCGATTCGTAATCGGCGTTGAATCCTACCATTATGCCACAGGGGTAGGGCCATGGCTGAGAACCGAAATAGCGTAGGTTTTTGATTTTGATGCCTGTTTCTTCGAGTGCTTCTCGTTTAGCTGCCTCTTCAAGAGTTTCACCTGTCTCAACAAAACCAGCTACCAGTCCATAGAAATCTGTTCGGAAATTGCGTCCTCGCACAAGTAGCACCTCATCGCCTTTGTGTATTAGTGTGATGACTGCTGGTGCTGGTGATGGCCATATTTCTTTTCCGCAGTTGGTGCATTTTTTTGATATGTCGGTGTGCATTTTCATTGGTGAACCGCAGCAACCGCAGAATTGTGTTGTTGAGTCCCAATAAAGTAGCTCCTGACATTTTCCCGCTTTTTTGTATATGTCAAGTGGTAGTGAATAAAAACTTTTGCGTAAGCCTTCCCATTTCCACCCGTTTGGTTCGTGTGAAACGAACTCTAATTTTTGAGGGTCGTCAATGCGAACAGTTCGCACTTCTGTTCCATCAGCCATAGGAGTAATGGTCATGATATTATTCCATGGTTGAGTTTTAATAGGGCAGTTTTCGCTTGTTGGTACAGTATATTTATCTGTGTCTGTTGGTATAATTAGCAGATCTGTCTTGCTGAATATAAACCAAAACTTTTCCATTTTGTATTTTTTTTTATTTAAGTTTTGTAAGTGAATACATTTATAATCTTTGAACTTTGAGGTTTGAGTTTTGAACTTTATGATTACTATTTACTGTTTATAGTTTATTGTTTACTGTTTACCGTTTATTGCTGTGAAGTTTATTAACGACTGCATTAACGGATGTCATCTTTCCTCGAAGGAGTTTTTTGAACGTATAATTATCGTGTAATTGAACATTAATTTGAATTAATTATTCTTTTATTAACGACTACATTAACGACTAATTAACGGATGCACTTTCCACGAAGGAGTTTTTTGAACGTATAATTATCGTGTAATTGAACATTAATTTGAATTAATTATTCTTTTATTAACGACTACATTAACGACTAATTAACGGATGCACTTTCCTCGAAGGATTTTTTTGAACGTATAATTATCGTGTAATTGAACATTAATTTGAATTAATTATTCTTTTATTAACGACTACATTAACGATTAATTAACGGATGCCATCTTTCCTCGAAGGAGTTTTTTGAACTTTATGATTACATTCAATGTTACTTCTCTCGTTTATTCGGACGCACCGACTTCGTCGACTGCGTCCACTCGGTCAGTGACCTTCGGTTCAATGTTCAATATTCAATGTTCAATATTCAATAGCAAAGCGCCTACTTATTTTCCAAATAGCAACTCGCGATCACGCTGTGCAGCTGGTTTTGTCCATTTTTCAGGAACAAACTTCCAGTTGTTGTTTGGTTGTGGATCGAGAGTACCTGCCTTTTCAATTTCCTTCATGAGATAGTGGCGCTGGTCACGGTCAGAACGCCATATTATTCTGCTGTCAAGACTGTCTTGTGGAATGCCGGCACCCTTAGTGAGCAGTTCGCCACCGCCATTTGCTCGATAGCTGTTAAGGGCAACCTTATACCATTTCTTTTCATCGAAAGGTGTGCCGTCGGCCATACTCTTTATCTTCACTTTCTCTCCATCTGGCTTGGTAACATCTACTTCGTAGATAATTCCTGCTGCTGAGTCGAAGTTAAAGGTCATGTTCTTGAAGCCCAGTCGCTGTGCGTCTCCACGTGTGTCGCCAAGCAACATGAGGTGGTCGTCGGCACTCTTCATGGTGTTAACCCATAGGTCGTAGCTCATTTCCAGATGTTTACGTATTTCCTCGCCAGTGAGATTCATCACATAGAGCATGTTTTCGAACTTGTAAAGGTTGAACATGTCGCTCACACGAATTGTTCCTGCCTTTACAACAGCATCAAATTGCAATGGAGCGTTGAAACTGATGTCTGCACCAGTAATCTGCAGCTGAAGGTTATGAATCAAGTCAACGAAAGCACAGCTTCCAAAGAAGCTGTCTCTTGTGTATATGGTGTGCGCAAATGTACCTATAGGTTTGTCAACAAACTTATTTACCTTTTCTATCTGCGGTTTGAAATGGTTCATGAACTCCTCGTCGATAGGTTCGTTAATGACATCAACAATGTTACCTGTAACATTTTTCTTTACCAGCTTTCCTTTTTTGAATGTTAGGCTTATCTCAGCCTTGCTTACGCTGATTGCATTGTTGGCTGGGTCAAGGCAAAGAGTCTTTGAACCGTCGATGCTTGTTTCGTAGCCATTGTGGCGTGCATGGTCGTGTCCAAACAATACAAGATCGAATCCTGGAACATCACGTGGCACTACAAGCGATGCATCCTCCATGGCGCCATTGGTAATTATTCCGCCTTCTGTACCGCTATGGAACAGGCCAATAATAACATCGGGCTTCTCGTTTTCCTTAACATATTTCACCCATTTACGAGCTGTTTCAACCATATCGTCGAAACGCATGCCACTCCATATTTCGGGCTGTAACCAGTTTGGGATAGCTGGTGTTAGCATACCGATAACAGCAACCTTAACACCATTCTTGTTCAAAATAGTATAAGGCTTCACATAAGGTTTGTTGGTTTTTGCATCAATGATGTTGGCGCCAAGCATAGGACACTTCACCTCACTAATCCATTTGTCGAACACAGCGTGTCCCGGTTCAACATCGTGGTTTCCCATGCTTTCGGCATCATAGTTAAGATAGTTGATAACCTCGGCTGCAATGTTTGTTTCTTTTGTATTTACATAGTTGTAGAAATAGCATGTGGGCTGTCCTTGAAGAATATCGCCGTTGTCGAGTAGAACAATGTTTTCGTTGCCCTTCTCGGTGCGCAACTTCTTCACGTATGAGCTGACACGCGCTAAAGAACCTTTCTTTGGTGTGCGATTTATAAAGTCGTAAGGGAAGAAACTTCCGTGAATATCACTTGTTTCTACCACATGCAAAGTGATAGTGCCGTTTTTGGGCTTAACATTTTTGGCAGTTGTTTTATTAACTGCCATTGTTGTGATATTGGCGCAGAGCGCAACAACACATGCTACTATTATTTTTTTCATAAACATTATTTTTTGCAAAGTTACATAAAAACGAAGGCAGAACAAAATAAACCTGTTTATTTTTTATGCAGAGTGCATTGTAAGTTATCTAAAGTTATTTAAGTTTCGCAAGTTTATTTTTTATCAAGAATTACAGGACGAGTTGATGAGAACTCTGTTCGAATAATTAGAGAATTTTTAGGCATACGCCCTTGCATTATATACTCTACTGAATTATAAAGAATTAAAGCAAGTTTTGTTATACTACCTTCCATAAATTCTTATAAATTCAATTTTCATTAAGCAACTTGAACAAAGGCGTTAATTCTCTAATTATTCGAGCAAAGCTCTCATCAACTCGTCTCTAATTCTTGATAATATTTTAGAGTAAACATTCACTTACGAAAGTTTAGTAAAGTTACATAAAAACGAAGGCAGAACAAAATAAACCTGTTTATTTTTTATGCTGCAGCACAGAAACTTTGGTAGAGGCAAAGTACGAGAGCGCATTTTTGTGGGGTTGTTTACGAATATATAAACAAATGAAATGTAGGAGAAAAGTGTTATCGGGTTATTGTTGTATCTTTGCATCGTAATAAAAATGATGTGACAAAGCTAAGAATTGTCATTCTATTCAGACAAAAACAAACTATTAGATATTTGGTTAAATAAGTATTAGATTAAGGTAAAGATTGAGCAAGGCAGATGCGTAGTGATACGTATCTGCTTTTTTAATGTATAGAACGTTCTTTGGAATGTTTAGGTACTTTTTCTTTATGTTACATTTGAATGTTACATACGAAAAAATCAATGTAACATATAGAAAAATTTAAATCGAAAAATGTCTGTATCTTTGCCTTTGCAAATTTACCGGTTTTAAAGAGAGTGATGAAAAACAGAATGCGAAAATTTATAGCAACCTTATTGGCTTTTACTGCCTTGTTATTTGTTGCGCCTAAAACATTTGCTATGAAGGGTGAGCTTTATGGAGCTGACCGCTTGTTGAGCAGCAGAACACTATGTGTTGTGCAAGATAAATATGGCTTCATCTGGCTTGGAACAGAAAGTGGATTGAATAGATTTGATGGCTATCGCTTTACAAGCTATAAACATTCGGCTAAAAATAGTCGCTCATTAGCGGGAATTGACGTGGTTGCCTTATATGTTTCTAAAAAAGGTGAACTGTGGGTGGGCACAGGTAGTGGATTGTGTAGATATAATTATGAGTCTGATGATTTTGACCGCATAGAACTGCCTGTGAAGGAAAAAATACATATCACCTATATTGGTGAAACTGCTGACGGAGCTGTGCTTGCCGGTTCGGCTGGTTATGGACTTTTCAAAGTAAAAAATGGAAAAGTGAGCAGAATGTTACATAATCTCAATGTTGATGCTGTAAACTTTTGTAATCTGTTTATTATTGGAAAAAATAATACATTGTTTTCAACCAGTTTCTTGCCTGTGATTTACGCTTACGGCAAGGAGCATGGCAAGATGAAAACTCGTGTGTATAAGACCGGTATGGGAGCAGTTGCTTCTTTTTTGCATGATGATAGGGGAAATGTGTTGGCTTTCTGTCCTGATGGCGTTTTGAGATTTGATGCAAGGAAGCGTGAATTCTGTAATGCTGGTTTTGATTTGTCGGCTATGCAGGGCGCGAAGATACGACGTGCTTATAAGACTCGAAAGGGTGATTATATTCTTGGTACTCGTGCTAATGGTGTATTTGTCATAAAGAAAGGAACGAGAAAGGCGGTTGTTCTTACTGTTGATGGTAAGCCTGTGATGCCAAAGTCGAATGTTACCAGCATTTGTGAAGACCGTCAGGGCAGTTTGTGGCTCACGTGTTATCAGTCGGGCTTGTATCATTTATCGGCTCACACCGATGTCTTTGATTTCTGGACAATTGAATCAGGAAACGAGCCACAGGGAAAGATTCTTTCTGCTTTGGCTCTTTATGGAAATGGCTTGATGGGTGCTATATCGCAGGACGGCATATATACTCAGGATGCGCACGGCAACATTACATCGTATTTCCCAGCAAGAAACGAGGTGAAAAGCATCGTGTGCGACTCACAAGGCAGATACTGGGCTTGTGGTGGGCACAATATATGGCAATATCAGCCCTCGAACGGTATGTTCAAGCTGGTGCTGAATAATAACAACTTTGAGATAGAACATATGGCTGTTGACAATCGCAGAGGGTTGCTCTATTACTGTGCCGTTGGCCATGCCTTTGGCATGCTTGATACCAAGACAATGAAAACCACAGAGATTACTGGGGCTCCTGCAAATGTGAAAAACCGATTGAACAACAGTTGGATACAGAGTATTATGGTTGATCGACAGGGCTTGGTGTGGATTTCAACAGCTGATGGCGTTAGCTGTTATAATCCCGCACGAAAGACCTTTTTGCAATATGGATGGACTAACTTGCTAACCCATCAGCTTGTTTATAGCTGTTGTGAAGATCGCTGGGGAAATATTATTATAGGTACTAACAACGGACTTTTTTATTATGATCGCCAACTCAACAAGGTTGATCGCATGAGGGGTGCTGATGCTTTGTATGATTTGCAGATATACAGCATTATTCTTGACAATGTGGGTGATGCATGGATGAGTACTTCGGAAGGTATATGGCATTACGATAGTGATTCTCATGCGTTTACAAGTTATCTGCAGGGAAACGGACTTGAGGCAAAACAATATGTACAGGATGCAGCCTTTATGCTTCCCGATGGCAGACTTGTTTTTGGTAGTGATAGGGGAGCTGTGGTGTTTAATCCTGCTGATTTGCGCAGTCAGCATTACGAGAATCATATTGTTTCATTGTCGCGGTTTCTTATTGACGATGTGGCTATTGATTTCCGTCAGCGTGAGTTCAGAATTCCTGCAGGTAGCACAAGTTTCACCATGGAGTTGTCTATGCTTGATTATGTGCATCCCGAATATGTAACCTATCAGTATCGTCTTGACAAAGACAGCGTGTGGCACGAAACTGAGAAGGGTAATAACTCGTTTACCTTTAGTAATATGCGTGCAGGCAGCTACGAGCTGCAAATACGAGCTTTGGTGAATGGTCAGTTTAGCGAGATAACCTCGTTGCAGGTTACCATCGAGGCACCATGGTATGCCACTACATTTGCAAAGATAGTTTATCTGTTGCTTTTTGTGTTTGCTATGTTGGCTCTTATACGCTATAAACAAGAACGCATGAAAACTCAATACGAAGAGCAGAAGATGAAGTTTCTTATAAACGCCACTCATGATATACGCTCTCCGTTGACATTGATTATGGGGCCGTTGAAAAAGTTGAAACAAAACGCTAATACTGCTGATAATCAGCGCTATATAGATATTATAGAGAGGAATGCTCAGCGTATGCTCACACTTGTAAATCAAATTCTTGATGTGCGCAAGATTGATTTGAAGCAGATGCAAATTCATTGTAGCAAAACGGATGTTGTGGCTCTCGTTAATGGAATAGTATCGCTTTACAGATTTCATGTGAAAGAGCGTAATATTACTCTTTCGATTACGCACAACAAAGGTGTTATTGAGTTGTATGTGGACCGTGGAAGCATCGAGAAGGTAATTAACAATCTTTTGTCAAATGCGGTGAAATACACCTTTGACGGTGGAGAAATATCTATTGATATTGAGGAACGTGAGCACGATGTGGTGCTGAGTGTTGAGGATAACGGAGTGGGCATGAGCCAGAAGGAATATGTTCAAGTTTTTAATCGCTATTATCAGGGCGTGAACTCGCGTGGTTATAATGTAGGTGGTACAGGTATAGGGCTTAACCTGTGCAAGCAGTTGGTCGAACTTCACCATGGCACAATCTCGGCAGGACCGCGTAAGGATGGGAAACAGGGTAGCAGATTTACTGTAACTTTGCTCTTAGGTAAAGAGCATCTTTTGCCAGAAGAGATAGACGAGTCAATAAGTTCTGCACCATCTTTGCAGAAAGTCAGTTCAAGAAAAGATGGCAGAATTCTTGTTGCTGATGATGATATGGAGGTGGCTCGATATATTAAGCTGGAACTTGGTACATGGTATAATGTGAATATCGTTTCTAATGGTGTTTATGCCCTTCAGGCTTTGCTCGTTGATCAATACGACTTGCTTATTTCTGATGTGATGATGCCAGAGATGGATGGTATAACATTGTTGAAGAATGTAAAACAAAATCCAAATATAAGTGATGTGCCTGTTATTCTGCTAACCTCCCAGGCTGAAGTTGAAGATAGACTTCGTGGATTGGAAAATGGAGCTGATGCCTTTATCCCTAAGCCTTTTAGTATTAATGAGCTTCATATCACAATTGATAATCTTATTAATAATGTGCGTCGTCTTCGTGGTAAGTTCTCAGGCATGCAAACTCAAGATGATAAGATTGACAATGTGGAGATGGAGGATAATGATAAGCGACTGATGGAGAAGATTGTGACGGCCGTGAACAATAATTACAAAGATTCCGATTATGGAGTAGAGCAATTGTCGAGCGATGTTGGATTGAGTCGTGTGCAGTTGCATAGAAAGATGAAGCAGTTGACAGGTATCGCAGCCAGCGATTTTATAAGAAATATTCGCCTAAAACAAGCAGCACGATTGCTTAGTGAGAAGAATGTTAATGTAGGTCAGGTGGCTTATGCTGTTGGCTTTAAGAGTCTTGCTCATTTCTCAACTCTGTTCAAGAAATACTATGGTGTTACACCAACAGAATATGGGACAAAATAAAATAACCAGCGTAGCAGAAACTTGTCTGCTATGCTGGTGATTTGTTAATTACGAGTTGTGAGTCTTGATACAAATTAGTTACGCAAAAGTACAGTTTTTAATTTTTGAATTACGAACCGAAGTAAGAGAATGTGGAATTAGTCATCATGTGGAGATTTGCGTAAAGAATAACGCTCTCCACAGACTATGCGAAGAGCGTTATTAGTAAATTCCAAACTTGTAATTCTAATTATACAAGTTGTTTTGCACGTTCAAGTGCAAAATCTATGTGGCTGCAGATATTTTCTTCGCTTACAATCTGCTGGAAATGTGCCTTTGTGAGTGTTTCGTGAACTCGTTCTGTTACACCAGACAGCACAATCTTAATACCCTTTTTCTCGCTCATGATACAAAGATTGGTAAGGTTGTGAATACCTGTTGAATCAATGAATGGTACTTTTCGCATGCGGATGATTCTAACCTTTGGCTTGTCTGAGAAGGCATTCATCACTTCCTCAAACTTGTTTCCTGCACCGAAGAAATAAGGACCATTAATTTCATATACCTCAACTCCTTCTGGAATTGACAGCGACTCTTCCTGGGTGTTCTCGGTATCGGCATCTTCGTTGATGTTTATAGCATCGCATATAACCTTAACCTCGGTTGTTTCTGCCATACGACGCATAAAGAGAAGGCAAGCAGCAAGCAAGCCAACCTCGATGGCTACTGTAAGGTCAAATACTATTGTGAGAAGGAATGTGGTAACGAGAACTATAATATCGCTCTTTGGATTGCGCATGATTGAAAGACATGAACGCCAACCACTCATGCCGTATGACACAACAACAAGAACTCCGGCAAGACATGCCATTGGGATGTATTGTGCTAATGGCATAAGGAAAAGGAAGATGAGGAGAAGTACAATGGCATGGATGATACCTGCAACTGGAGTTTTACCGCCATTGTTGATATTGGTCATGGTGCGGGCTATGGCACCTGTCGCAGGAATACCACCAAAGATTGGTGTTACAAGGTTGGCTATACCCTGTCCGATAAGTTCTTGGTTAGAATCATGATGTGCGCTTATTGCACCATCGGCAACTGTTGCCGAGAGCAATGACTCAATAGCACCGAGAACGGCTATTGTTACTGCAGGACCAACAAGTCCTTTGATAGAATCCCAAGATAGGGCTGGAGCTACAGCCGATGGTAGTTCGTTGCTAATAGAAAAACGGTCACCAATGGTTTCTACAGAGGTTACACCTGCATACTGCTTTAGAAGAAGAACAAATACAGTCATCAAAATTATAGCAATGAGAGAACCTGGTATTTTTTTGCTGAATTTTGGTGTGATGGTAATAATTATCACGCTGAGAACTCCAACAATGGCACTCCACATGTCTATTGTATTCAAATGCTCAAAATAGCATCCCCATTTTTCTATGAAATCAGCTGGTACCGCGTCAATCTGTAATCCCAACAGATCTTTTATTTGCGTTGTGAAGATTGTTACTGCAATACCGCTGGTGAATCCCACAATGATAGGATAGGGGATATATTGTATTATTGTTCCTAATTTTAAAACACCAAGAAGAATTAGGAATACTCCAGCCATGACTGTTGCAATGGCAAGACCTTCCATGCCATACTGCTGGATAATTCCATATATTATTATGATGAAGGCACCTGTAGGACCTCCAATCTGTACCTTACTACCTCCAAAGAGAGAGATAACAAGACCAGCAACAATAGCTGTGATTATACCCTTCTCTGGCGATACACCCGATGCTATTCCAAATGCAATAGCCAAAGGCAAGGCAACGATACCAACTATTATACCTGCCATGATGTCGGCTGCAAAGGTTTTCTTGTTGTAATGTCTCAACGACAATACGAGCTGTGGTTTGAAGAAACTTCCTGAAATCATTAAAACAACTTTTTTTTATTTATAAATAGTTTGAATTTACCATTTTATATAGCCATATTTTTCCTTATATCTTATCTGTACGGCGTTAATTATGTTTTGCCACACAAGATAACCACCTGCCGCTATGGCAACAAGTGGGTTGAGGAATGTAATGGTGAGCCATATACCAACAATTGTGTTTTTCTGTCCAAGTGCCTGGCCTGCTGTGATACTATCACCATAGGGATACCCAACTGCCTTACCAATGCTGAACTGAAATATAGACACGAAGAGTGGAATGATTAGTAGAAGAACAAGAATAATTCCTGATACTTCTGACTCAACAATGTTGTGCATGGTTACTCCACTTACGATTGTTAGATTGAAACACCACAGATAATAGCCTATATTTTTAGATGCTCTTATGCGGTCTGATATTTGATGTAGGTAACGGCGTGTTATAAATGCCAGCATCAATGGCATGACAAGAACTGTGAAAACACGCTTTAGTATCATTAATGACATGCTTATGAAAGCTATATTAGCAGAAGGCTCTACTAATGGAAAGAATAGTGGTATGATGATACTTGTTACGCAGTTGGCTATAATTGTATATATTGTGAGTGATGTGATGCTTCCACCAAGTTTTTCTGTTATGACTGCTGCTGCGGCGGCAGTGGGACAGATAACACATAGAAAACAGCCTTCCCATAGCAGTCGAGCTTCTGGGTTTGTGGTATGCACGATTATCAGTACAAGTAGCCCCGAAAGTGAAATGCGTATGCCTTGGAGAATAAAATGCCATGTACGAGGATGGAGCTCTTTGACTTCTATTTTACAAAATGTTACATAGAGAATCATAAATAAGCACCATGGCATAAGGCTCTGAAGAAAAGGACCTGCAACGTTTCCAATTCCTTGCAGAGGCGTTATGAATCGGAAAGCACAATACACTATCATTCCTACTGCAATAGCAAATAGCAATGACCATTTTTTTAACAACTGTATTAATCCCATGTCCCAATCTTTTTCTTAACTTGGTGCAAAGGTACTTATTTTGTCTGAAAGATAAAAGTAGAATGTGAATTTTTTTTAATTGTGTGATTTGTTATGCCATATTTGCAATATCAGCCCCATCACAATTGCTGCAGCAGATAGAATAGTGAAAATAAGCATAGGAATGTGATAGTTTATACCTGTGATAAAAGTGTATTGGTCAACAACATTTCCTATCCATATAGGTACAATGAATAGTCCCAAATTCTGAATGTAATATATAATGCTGTAGGCTGTTCCTAATTGTCTTAATGGCACCATTCTTGGAACTGTTGGCCATAAGGCTGCTGGCACAAGTGAGAAGGCTATGCCTATGAGCATCATCAGAAAGAGCGCATACCATACGGAATGTAATAGGGGAAAGTTAAGTAATAATAGTCCTACGGTAAGTATGACACAACCTACAGTCATAAGTCTGTAGGAATGGCTCATACGGTCGTATAATATGCCGAAAAGAGGACTAAGAATGATTGCTCCGTATGGAATGGAAGAAACAACCCATCCTGCTGTTTCTTTGTCAACAGCATAGCTGTTTACCATAAAATCTGTAGCAAAATTCATGAATGTGCGTATAGACGCATAATAAAGCACGCACAAAAAAGCAATAGCCCAAAAACCTTTGTTGTGAAGCACATTGTGTAGGTCGCTGAAATGAAAGGCGTTGTCTTCGTTCGTATTTTCTGTGTGTGATTGTTTGGGTGCGCATTTTACATCAAGTTTTTTGTCCATAAAGCAATATACTATAAAAAGTATAAAACCAAAAAGGAGTAGGGTAGTCCCTGTTTTGAGCAGGCTATTCATACCTGATATTTGAACTATTACAGGACTAAAACTGAAAGCGATTGCTGTTCCAAGACGAGCCAGCGCAACTTGAATACCCATGGCTGAAGCAAGTTCGTGCCCGGTGAACCATTTTGTTATTATCTTGGAGATTGTGATACCTGTGATGTCGCATCCTACACCGAAAATACCAAACCCCAAAGCTGAAACAAGCACTTGTATTTTTATATGTTGGGGTATAAATCCAAAGAATGTGAATGGCAGATCAACATATACCATTGGTGAGATTAGGGTTATTGCATAGTAGTTTATAATGCTGCCAAAGAGCATCGCGCCTGTTGCTGCTGTGCCAGTGAAGCGTATGCCACATTTGTCGAGGATTATGCCTCCAAAGAACAGCATCAGCATAAACAAATTGAAAATGGTGTAGCTGCTGGTATAGAAACCATATTCGGCTGATGTCCATGCTAAGCCACCTTCCGTAAGCGGTGCTTTGAGTGTGGTGGATACTGGTGATATGATGTTCCAGAAGATGTAACCCATCATCATCACTGTAGAAGCAAGGATCAGAACTGTCCAGCGGTGGCGTGCTGCTGTTGCTGTGTCGTTGTGTTGTGCGGCCATGTTTGTATGCGTTTTCAACTCTTGATGTTTGCAAAGATACGAAAGATGTTGGAATAAATAATGATGTATGACATATAAAAAATGTTTTTTGTTTTGTATTCTCTTTTTTTTGATGTAATTTTACACCAATTTGTTGAACATTAATTTATAACCAGATGAATGCGTCAATTACGAGAACATTTCTAACTGTGGGACTTGCTTCCACTTTATCCCTGTCTATGGCACAGAAAATTAACAGCAAGAATCCTCTGTTACAACAGAGTACACTTCCTTTTGGGGCTCCCGATTTTAATAGAATCAGCGAGAACGATTATCTGCCGGCGTTACAGGCTGCCATTGCGAATTCTAGAGTGAACATCAAGAAGATAGTTTCAAATAAAGCTAAGCCTACGTTTGCAAACACAATAAAAGCTTATGAGAACAGCGGAAAGTTGCTTGACCGCGTTTCAAGTATTTTCTTTTGCCTTACTGGTTCTGATAAAACTCCTAAGATAGCTGAAACTCAAAAGGCTATTATGCCAGAACTTGTTAAGTTTGAGAATGAAGTTGCATTCAATGATAAGTTGTTTGAGAGAGTAAAATATGTATATGACCACGAATACAAGACTCTAACTGGAGAAGATAAACGTCTTTTGGAAGAAACATACAAGGGCTTTGTGCGTGGTGGAGCGTTACTTCCAAAAGAGAAAAAGATACGCCTGGAGCAGATAAATAATCGTATTTCAGACCTACAGCAGCAGTGGGGAAATATGCTTCCTGATGCAACAAATGATGCTGTTGTTTGGGTAAACTCTGTTGATGAACTAAAGGGCTTGAGTCAGCAGGATATTGCTCAGTGCAAGAAAGATGCAGAGAGCCGTGGGGGTAAGGCGCCTTACGCTATAGTTATTGTTAACACCACACAGCAGCCTATTCTTGCAAGTCTTGATAATCGTGACCTTAGAAAGAAGGTTTACGAGGCTTCTATCAATCGCGCTAATGGTACAAATAAGCATAACACGCTTGGTGTTGCCGCAGAAATAGCTAAGTTGCGTGCTGAAATAGCTGAAATAATGGGCTACAAAAACTATGCAGAGTTCTCGTTAGAGAAAACAATGGCTAAGAATCCTGAGAACGTTTATTCTTTCCTCAAAAACCTTATTAAGGTTTATAAACCTGTAGCCGACAAGGAAACTGCCGAAATTCAGGCTTATGCACAGAGAACTCAGGGATCCGATTTCCGTCTTCAGCCATACGACCGTTTTTACTATTCCGCAAAGATGAAACAGGAGCAGCTTAACGTTAATGATGATGAGGTTAAGCAATACTTCAATATTGACAGCGTGATGAAAAATGGCGTTTTCTATGCAGCAGAAAAGGTTTATGGTCTTACTTTCAAGCAGCGCAAGGATATCCCTGGTTATCATAAAGATATGAAGACCTACGAGGTTGTGAATGCACAGGGCAAAACGATTGCTCTATGGTATTGCGATTATTTTCGTCGCCCAACTAAGAGGGGTGGGGCATGGATGAGCTCTTTTGCTAAGCAGAGCAAAGAATGGAACCAGATTCCTATTATATATAATGTGTGCAATTTTGCTAAGGCACCAGAGGGGCAGCCATCATATGTTACATGGGATGAGGCAACAACAATGTTCCATGAGTTTGGTCATGCGCTTCATGGTATGCTTTCTAATTGCCAGTATAATTCGCTTAGTGGTACTGCTGTTCCTCGTGACTTTGTGGAGTTTCCTTCACAGTTTAATGAGAGCTTTGCTTCTATTGACGACATCTTTGATAACTATGCAAAGAATGCTTTAGGTGATAAGATGCCGGCAGACTTGAAGGCTAAGATGCTTAAGTCTATCAACTTCCAACCTTGCTATGCTTTGGGTGAGAATCTTGCTGCAACATGTGTTGATCTTGCTTGGCACATGCTTTCATCAAAGGATGTGCCTACAGCTGCAGAGGCTGAACAGTTTGAGAAAAAAGCTTTGGCAGAAGTAGGCTTGCTTGATACTCAGATTCCTCCACGTTATTCTACATCATATTTCAATCATGTGTTTGGTGGTGGATATGCTGCTGGCTATTATAGCTATCTTTGGACAGAAGTTCTGGCAGATAATGTTGCTGAGGCATTTCAGCGTAAGGGTGCACTAAATCGTTCTACTGGTGAAGAGCTGAAAGAGAAGATTTTGAGTCGTGGTTTCACTATCGATTTGATGAAAGCTTTCTCAAATTTTACAGGATTGGATGCACCTGATACGGAGTCTTTGCTAAAGGCAAGAGGGCTGTAATACGCATTTCGTGTAACAAATTCATTTGATTATGTTACATTAAGTGTTTTTTTACCCGTAAAAAAATGGTATTTCAGTTTTTTTGTGTAAGTTTGTAGGGCAAATCAGAAATTTATAGAACCTAATATTAACAATAAAGACATTATGACAAGTAACAACATTCCTAACGTAAAACTTGGAATTATTGCTGTTAGCCGCGACTGTTTTCCAATCGCGCTTTCTACACAGCGTCGTGAGAACATCGTTAAAGAGTACAAGGGTGAAATTTTCAACTGCCAGACAACAGTAGAAAATGAAGCTGATATGAACAAGGCTGTTGCCGAGGTTAAGGCAGCAGGTTGCAACGCTCTCGTTGTTTTCCTTGGTAACTTTGGTCCTGAAACACCAGAAACTCTTATAGCTAAGAAGTTTGATGGACCTGTTATGTATGTAGCAGCTGCAGAGGGTGATGGTGATATGATCAATGGACGTGGTGATGCTTACTGCGGTATGCTTAACTGCTCATATAACCTTGGTATGCGTCATCTTAAGGGCTTCATTCCTGCTTATCCTGTAGGTACAGCCGACGAAATTGCAAAGATGATTGCTGATTTCGTACCTGTAGCTCGCGTAATTCTTGGTCTTAAGGGCTTGAAGATTATCACTTTCGGTCCTCGTCCACAGGATTTCTTCGCTTGTAATGCTCCTATCAAGGGACTTTACGAACTTGGTGTTGAAATTGAGGAGAACTCAGAGCTCGACCTTCTTGTTGCTTATAAGGAGCACGCTAACGACCCACGTATCCCAGAGGTTTGCGAGGATATGCGCAAGGAAATGGGAGAGGGTAAATATTACGAGGAACTGCTCGCTCGTATGGCTCAGTTCGAACTTACATTGCTTGATTGGGCTGAAGCTCATAAGGGCGACCGTCAGTATGTAGCATTCGCAGACAAGTGCTGGCCTGCATTCCCAAGCCAGTTTGGTTTCGAGCCTTGCTATGTTAACTCTCGTCTTGTTAGCCGTGGTATTCCTGTAGCATGCGAGGTTGATATCTATGGTGCTCTTTCTGAGTATATTGGTATGTGCGCAAGCGACGATACTGTTACTCTGCTTGATATCAACAACTCTACACCTAAGTACATCTACGATGAGGATATCGTTCCTAAGTATGGTCAGAAGTATAGCCTCACAGATACATTCATGGGCTTCCACTG
>DGRY01000033.1:0-192 GCA_002391185.1 Prevotella sp. UBA4376 | reverse complement strand
CATGGGCTTCCACTGTGGTAACACTCCTTCTTGCAAGATGTGTTCAAACCGCGCTATCAAGTTCCAGCTTATTCAGAACCGTTTGCTCGAGAATGGTGGCACACCTGACTTCACACGTGGTACTCTTGAGGGTGACATCGCAGCAAGCCCTGTAACATTCTATCGTTTGCAGTGCGACAGCGAGGGCAATCT
>DGRY01000009.1:8219-15867 GCA_002391185.1 Prevotella sp. UBA4376 | reverse complement strand
TCGATGAGAGCCTTGTGAGAAACAACTACATTACGGAACTCCTGGTTGATCTTAACAACCTTGAACTCCATAGTCTTGCCTACGAATACATCGTAGTCGCGTATAGGATGAACGTCGATCTGGCTACCTGGGAGGAATGCCTCGATACCGAATACATCAACAATCATACCACCCTTAGTGCGGCACTTGATGTAACCCTGAATAACTTCCTCGTTTTCGAGAGCAGCGTTAACCTTCTCCCAGCTCTGGCTCAGACGTGCCTTCTTGTGTGAAAGTACCAACTGACCCTTCTTGTCTTCCTGGTCCTCAACGTAAACCTCAACCTTGTCACCAATCTTGAGGTCTGGGTTGTAACGGAATTCTGATGCAGGGATGATACCATCGCTCTTGTAACCGATGTTTACAACAACCTCTTTCTTATCAACAGAGATTACTGTACCTTCAACAACCTCGTGCTCCTGAATCTTGTTCAGGGTCTCATCATAGGCCTTCTGAAGATCTTCCTTGCTTGCTGACAAGCTTGAACCATTCTCAAACTCGTCCCAATCGAAGTCAGCTAATGGCTGAACGTTCTTGAAATCTGACATAATAATTAATTAAATTTTAAAAATTAATAAAGTTTGACTTTATGTTAATATGTAGGCCCACACTTCAGGCCTATCTCAAAATCGGCTGCAAAGGTAAAGAGAAATAAATTATAACGCGCGTGTAGAAGCTAATACTTCTTGTAATTTATAGAATTTTAACTATTTTATTCTTTTTTATCAGAAGTAGATGGCTTGTTTGATGTTCTTTTGATACCAAAGAGGTCTTTGATATTGAAGAAATCTTTTTTTAGAATTATACCAATACCTTGTGTGTTCAAACTATTACGTGTGAAGTAGCGGTCGTTTGTTTGATTGTACACTCTAATTGCAAAGTTGCCATTTGGAACAATGAGGTATCTTAAATCAAAATCACCTATAAAGCTTGTTGTTGCGTTTGGGTTGTCGCGATAGCCGAACTGTCCATTAAAGAGTAGGCGATTGTTGAGCATGCGTCCGCTAAGTACCCCTTCGTATTCGGCATTGTTCCAGCCTTCGTCACCAGTAGATATATTGGCACCAAAGTTCCAATTAGTGTTGTTTATAACGTTGCTTAGTACGCTATTTATTTGTTGGCTGACTGTACCACTAATAATACTCTGCATAGCCAAAGATGTTTGGCTGTATTGTTGTGTTCCGTTTATATTGGCATTGTTATTACCTGTTGTGTAAAAACGTCCAACAGCAAGAAGATATAGAACTTGTTGGTTCATTTCTTCCTCGCTGTTTATAAGACTAAATATCATCTGTTTTGCGTCGTCGTTAATGGTAGGTAGGTCGAGTCCGAACCCTACTTTAGGAGTACTTGGAGTTCCTGTTATATCCATTAGACAGTTTACTCGTATGTTGTTGTTGGTGAAACTTCGTCCAATATTTAGATCGCTAAGGCTTACACCTGCTATACTGTGAACTGCTTTTAAATGCAATGATGCGTTGTATGGATCACCGCCAAAGACAATTGAACCGCCCTGTTGGAAAAGGAACTCTTTCTTAATCACATTTTGTATAGTAAGTTTATATGTGCCATGATCAATGAGGTAGCTTCCGTATATATCGAACCCTCCTTTATTATAATATGTGGCACGAAGCCCTCCGCTTCCGTTTAGTGCAATGTAATCTCCAGATTGTTGGTCCATAAGCAAACGAAGGGTTGCGTCTGGGGTCATGTTTATGAGAAGGTTTAGATGAAGATTTGTAGGAATACTGAGTTTGTTATCTTCTTTAATCGACTTCTTATGTAGGCTGTCTGTAGGAATATCTCTTGAAGTCCAATGAATAAACTCTTGGTTCGTCAATGCAGTATTGCTCGCTGCATTATATACTATTTGACTGCCTTTTTCTGGTGTAGCCTTTATGTCTATAAGTACCTCACCATCGTTTCTTCCGTCTATAGTGCAATTGCCTGTAGCGTAAGCTGTTCCGTAGAATGTGTTGTTGCCAAACTCATGGGTATCATATGCAAGAAGATTTTTTGCTTCAATGTTGAGATAAAACTTGAAGTTGGTTAAGTGTTTGTGATCAACACTTCCAGATAGGATACCGATATTGCTGTTTCTGTCATATACTGTATCGCGTTGAAAGATGATATGGTCAGGAACAATCAATATTGTATCATTGATCATTTCGTATGTTGTATTTAAGCTTGAAATGGTTACGGGACCATTGGCTACAACTTTTCCTGTAAGATTGATATTGTTAAGCGGACCGTAAACTCTGACGTTTCCTGCTACAGTGGCTTCTACATTCTTCATGAATGAACCACAGAAGTCTTCAATAAACTCAAGGCGTGTGCCTTCGGCATCTATGTTGAGGTCTATAGAGTTATGTTTAGGTGAAACATATCCTTTGATGAATGTATTCTTCATACCTTCATCATGTGTGTAGGCATCGATGTTAATCTGTCCTTCTTCGTTCCAATAGTTGACATTGGCTTCAAGCGTTCCCATTCTTCCATCCTGAAATCTAAAATTTCGTACACTAAGATTAGCTTCGGCCTGAGGATCTGAGAATACTGATGAAATGCTTGCGTTGCCGCTTGCTTGACCGCTGAAATCTACGGAGTGGAAATTTACAAGGTTTAGAATGTACTTAACATCCACATCGTTTAGATCTACTTGTATGTTGTCCTCTTTATTCTTTGTTGCAGTTCCGTTAATAATAATATGTTGCTTTTTGTGTTGTACGGAAAGGTTGCTGATGTCAAGATGGTCAGCATAATAGGAAATATCTGCAGGCTTGATGTTCCACACAGTGTCACCTACAAGAATATCTGATGGCAGAATTTTTATGTGAGCAGCCGGTTGACCTTTTTCTGTTTTGTAGAAATTGGCATCACTTACTAATTGTCCCTTGAAGAGGTTCTTGCTTTGATTGTCCCAACTGATTGAGGAATGAAATTTATTGTCTGCTGCCTTAGCATGAATGTACCATAAGAAGTCGTTCTTTGTAGGGGTGATTTTTCTTATATGAATATCAGTGGTGAGAGTGTCGCTTGGTGTGTTCATACGAACGAACGATTCGTATGTTGTGCCGTTATATTTGAATCTTGGAAGCGACGCTGTCATGTCGATAGCTTTTTCGTTATCGTTTACTTCTCCGTGTAATGCAATTGGCTGCATTACTTCGAAATTTACACCAAGAAGCTTTTGTATCCAGTCGCTTTTTGATAACTCTAAGTTGAGTACGAAATTATTGTTTGACTTCTTATATGCTGGAAGTCCTGGTAGAGTAGGGAGTTTACTCCTTAATATATTAGCTATGCTTTGTGCAAGTGACGAATAGTCGAAAGTGCCCTTAATATTTGCTCTACCAAAGTCGCTTTCCATATTTACAAAGTGACGCCCTTGGTCAAATCCAGAATTGATAGATATATTGTTAAGGGCGTAGTTGTAGTCCTTTTCTGCAATAATTAAATTGGTTACTTGTATATTGCCAATTGTATTGTTTATGGATGTGCCTTTTAGATTTGCGTTTATATTGAAGCTGATGTTGTTGCCAGGAAACTTATTGTATAGTTTCATGGCTTTTATATTTAGTCGATCAACTTCCGCAATGATGTTTGCTGTGGAAAGATTTTGTTTTTTGCTTAATTCACCCTTTATAGAAATCTTTCCGTTGGGGTCGTTAATACCAATCATTCCGTTGAATGCCATGTTGGCATTTGTTTTATTTAAATTGCCGTTTACAATGATGTTGTGGTAACAATATCCATTGTATTCGAAATGAGAAATATCGCCTGTTGCTTTTAGGTTTATATTTTTCTCATTCTTTATAGTTCCATCAATATTGATTTTTGTTGCAATAGAACCAAATTTGTTGTTGTTGAGTATTTTGTTGAGTTGTAAATTTGAAGTTACTATGCGGGCTGTGTAATCGAACATATGTTTGCCAAGAGCTAAATTTGCGCTTCCTGCTCCTGTTTTTAATACACCTGTAGTTGCAAAATCCTTATTATATCCTCCAACTTGTCCAAAGAATGAAATGTCGCCTATAGATGTTAAAACTTTTGGAAGTTTTATGTTCTTTGGGGTGTTATTGGAAATATACTTGATTCCATTGGATGATATGTCAAACTTTTCTATTTTTGCTGACCATCTTGGGTTGAGTTGCCAGTTGCGAATAGAACCATTTAACAACAACTGTGTGTATTTAGTTGTAAGTTTTAATTGTTTTAGTCTTAATGAAGTGCTCGTTCCATTAATCTCAGCATATAGATTGATGGGGTTGTTGAATTTTTGTAGTGAATAATCTATAAAAGCAAAATCAGAAGGAACTATAACTGACTTTTTTAGTTCCGCTTCATAGCTTACCGATGCTTCTATTAGTTTTCCACTTTCTTTTTCGTATTCAATGAAAGTATTGCCCAATGCGATTTCGCTATTAGGCATCTTTAATGTAAAGTTCTTTAGTTGTGCTTTTTTATTGTTTGCGTAAAAACTAAAATGTATATTGTTTATTTTTAATCCTGATTGTTCGTGTAAACTGAGCGATTTAATACTTATGTTTACTGAATCTTCTGAGATTTTGTTGAGAATAAAATGTCCGCTGATATTGTCAACGTTGATGTGTTTGAAGTCAATACCTCTTGTGCTTCTTTTTGTGTCAAGTTGGTTGTATGCGATACTTCCGTTTCGCACAATCAGAGAGTTTATGTTGAGATTCAATACGGAAGAATCGTTAGGATTTTTAGAAGCAAGAGAATCAAGCAGAAATTGGTAGTTAGGCTTTGTGTTAGCGTCTGTTTTGTATGCATTGATTTTTAATCCAAAGAGTTGTGCTGATGAGAGTGATATTTTACCTTCTAGTATGGAAATAATATCAAATTTTGCTGAGATTCTACCAGCTTTAAGCAAGTTATTGTTATTTTGGTCCTTTAGTATTACATCATCTATAATTATTCTATTAAAGAGTCCGATGTTAATTTTACCAATACTTACTATTGTTCCTAATTTTTTTTCAAGAGAATTGCTTGCTATGTTTCCAATATACCCCTGTACTGCTGGTGTTTGCAGCAGTATTACGAGCAGAAAATATATGGCAACAATAGGCCATATTACAGCGTTGACAATATGTTTTATTCTTTTCTTATTCAATAATTACCGCAAAATTAATCCTTTTTTGTGGCAAATGGAAATTTATCGTTTGTTTTTCTTTATTTTATGTCAATTTTTCACTATATTTGCAGTCGGGTATTATTATATTAAGGTTAAAGCAGTTTTATTTTAAGGAAAATTTTATTCAACAGTTATATATTTTAGTTATGGCAAATGTAATTAAGTTACGTAAGGGCTTAGACATTAACCTAAAAGGCAAGGCTCAAAATAAGGAGCTTAGCGTAGCTTTTGGTGACGAGTATGCTCTCGTTCCTGATGATTTCGCTGGAGTAACTCCTAAATTGGCTGTCCATGAGGGTGATACTGTCAAAGTTGGAGATGCTTTGTTTGTGAACAAAGCTTGCCCAGATGTACGCTTTGCCTCTCCTGTAAGCGGACAGGTGACGGCAATTGTACGAGGAGATCGTCGAAAGGTGCTTTGCGTAAAGGTAAAAGCTGATGCAACTCAGCAGTTTGTAGATTTTGGTAAAAAGGATGTTAACTCCCTTGATGCCGAAACTGTAAAGAAATCCTTGCTTGAAGCAGGACTCTTTGGCTACATCAACCAGTTGCCTTATGCAGTATCAACAACTCCTGATACAATGCCTAAGGCGATTTTTGTTTCTGCTCTTCGTGACAAGCCACTTGCGGGCGATTTTGAGATTGAATTAAGGGGTAACGAATCTGCTTTTCAGGCAGGTCTTTCTGCATTGAGCAAGATTGCTAAAGTTTATCTTGGTATTGGAATAAAGCAGAGTGCTTCTGCTCTTCTAGATGCTAAGGATGTAGAAATCAATGTGTTTGACGGACCTTGTCCTGCTGGTAATGTAGATGTTCAGATTAACCACATTTCTCCTGTAAACAAAGGTGAGGTCGTTTGGACAGTAGATCCTTCTGCAGTTATATTCTTTGGTCGCCTTTTCCTTGATGGAAAGGTTGATTTGCGCAAGAAGATAGCTGTTGCAGGTAGTGAAGTTAACGAGCCTGGATATGCTGAGGTTCTTGTAGGTACTCCTATTAAGAATATTCTTAGTGGAAATCTGAAGACTCAGAAACATGTACGAATCATTAATGGTAATCCACTTACAGGTAAAAAGGCATCTCTTGATGATTATCTTGGAGCTAATGTAAGTGAAGTTACTGTTATTCCTGAAGGTGACGATGTTAATGAACTTCTTGGTTGGATTGCTCCACGTACAAATCAGTTCTCTGTTAGTCGCACCTATTTCAGCTGGCTTTTCGGTAAGAAAAAGGAATATGATCTGGATGCACGTATCAAAGGTGGTGAACGTCATATGATTATGAGTGGCGAATACGATAAGGTGTTCCCTATGGATATCTATGCAGGCTATCTTGTAAAGGCTATTATTGCCGGTGATATTGATCGTCAGGAGGCTCTTGGTATCTATGAGGTTAGCCCTGAGGACTTTGCTCTTGCTGAGTTTGTTGATTCTTCAAAGTTGCCATTACAGCAGATTGTTCGTGATGGTCTTAACATATTAAGAAAGGAAAACGCTTAAATTATGAGTTTACGTAGTTATTTAGATAAAATCAAGCCGAACTTCGAAGAGGGTGGTAAGCTGCATGCTTTCCAGAGCGTATTTGAGGGTTTCGAGACTTTCCTCTATGTGCCTAATACAACGGCCAAGAGTGGAACTTCAATCCATGATGCTATCGATTCGAAGAGAATCATGTTTACTGTAGTTGTGGCATTGATTCCTGCATTGTTGTTCGGTATGTATAATGTAGGCTATCAGAATTATTTGGCAGCCAATGCTCTTGCTACCGCTTCTTTCTGGGAAGTTTTTGCTTATGGTTGCTTGGCAGTCCTTCCAAGAGTTATTGTTAGCTATGTAGTTGGTTTGGGAATTGAATTTGCCTGGGCACAGTGGAAGCATGAAGAGATTCAGGAAGGATACCTTGTGACAGGTATCATTATTCCTCTTATTATTCCTGTTACAACACCTTATTGGATTCTTGTACTTGCAATAGCTTTTGCTGTAATATTTGGAAAGGAAATATTTGGTGGAACTGGTATGAACATCTTTAATGTTGCTGTTCTCACTCGTATGTTCCTTTTCTTCTCTTATCCAAGTAAGATGACAGGTGATAACGTATGGGTGTCTCAAGATGCTATATTAGGCTTTGGTAATCAGTTGCCTGACGCTTTTACAATGGCTACTCCTCTTGGTCAGATTGGTCAGGGTGTGGCTCCTACAGCAAGCCTTTGTGATATGTTCACAGGTCTTATTCCTGGTTCTATCGGTGAAACTTCTGTTATCGCTATCGCTATAGGTGCTCTTATTCTTCTTTTCAGCGGTATTGCAAGCTGGAAGATTATGCTTAGCACATTCCTTGGTGGTGGTCTTGTTGCTGCTCTTTTCCATGCAACAGGTCAGAGTCCAATAGAATGGTATGAACAACTCATTCTTGGTGGTTTTGCTTTCGGTGCTGTCTTCATGGCTACCGACC
>DGRY01000009.1:0-8055 GCA_002391185.1 Prevotella sp. UBA4376 | reverse complement strand
GTATGATGCTTGCCATCTTCTTCGGAAATATGGTAGCACCTCTTATCGACTGGTGTGTTGTTGAGAGTAATGTTTCTAAGCGTGCAAAACGTATAACTAAATAGGGGAGGAAATGAAAATGAAAACAAATTCAAATTCATACACGATTATCTATTCGGCTGTTATTGTCGTTATCGTTGCCTTCCTGTTAGCTTTCGTTTCAAAGGCTCTTGCACCTATGCAGGATGCTAATGTTAAGCTCGACGAGAAGAAACAGATTCTAAACAGTCTGAACATTCGCAATCTCTCTAATGAGGAAACTGAGGCTACTTATGCAAAGGTAGTAAAGTCAAGAGAGAATGTTGAGAATGGAACTATCTTTACTTGTAATGTTAATGGTAAAACAAAATATGTTTTTACCGTGAAAGGTATGGGACTTTGGGGACCTATCAACGGCTTTATTGCTGTTAATGATGACAAGAACACTGTTTATGGCGTTTATTTCAATCATGAAGGTGAGACAGCCGGACTTGGTGCAGAAATCAAGGATAATCAGAAATGGCAGGAGAAATTCCAGGGTAAGAAACTTTTTAAGAATGGCGATACAAGCGCCATAGTTCTTTCTGTTAAGAAAAAGGTTGAAGATCCTGCTTCTCAGGTTGATGCTGTTACCGGAGCTACTCTCACAAGTAATGGTGTTGCTGCTATGCTTAGCGATAAGGCAAAGGGACTTGGACAGTATCTTGATTTTTTAAGTAAAAAGTAACTAACCGTAATAAAACATATTCAAGATGAGTTTATTTTCAAAACAAAATAAAGCTGCATTTATAGAGCCACTGCACTTGAACAATCCTATTATGGTTCAGGTACTTGGTATCTGTAGTGCCTTGGCTGTAACTTCTCAGCTTAAGCCAGCTATCGTTATGGGATTGGCTGTAACTATTATCACAGCTTTTTCTAACGTTATCATTTCAATTATTCGCAATACTATTCCTCAGCGTATTCGTATTATCGTTCAGCTGGTTGTAGTAGCTGCTTTGGTAACAATAGTTAATCAGGTGCTTAAAGCTTTCGCTTACGATGTAAGTGTTCAGCTTTCTGTATATGTTGGTCTTATTATCACCAACTGTATTCTTATGGGACGTCTCGAAGCATTTGCTATGGCAAACAAGCCTTGGCCTTCATTCCTTGATGGCGTAGGTAATGGATTAGGCTATGCTGCAATCCTTGTTATTGTAGGAATGTTCCGTGAATTCTTTGGTCGTGGTAGTCTGCTGGGCTTCCAGATTCTTCCTCAGAGTTTATACGACTTGGGTTATATGAATAATGGTATGATGTCTATGTCATGTACAGCCCTGATTCTTATTGGAGTTGTAATATGGATTAATCGTGCCTATTTTGATAAGGGCGATAAATAATTTAAATTAGATTATAAAATGGAACACGCAATATCATTATTCTTTAGATCTATCTTTGTTGATAATATGATCTTCGCTTACTTCCTTGGTATGTGTTCATATCTGGCTGTGAGTAAGAATGTTAAGACTTCTTTTGGTTTGGGTATCGCTGTAACTTTTGTGTTGCTTGTTACCGAACCAATTAACTATCTGCTTCAGACTAAGGTTCTTGGCCCTGATTGTTTGATAGAGGGTGTTGACTTGAGTTATCTAAGTTTTATCCTTTTCATTGCTGTCATTGCTGGTATTGTGCAGCTGGTAGAAATGGCTGTAGAGAAGTATTCTCCTTCGCTATATGCTGCGTTGGGTATCTTCTTGCCACTTATCGCTGTGAACTGTGCAATTATGGGTGCTTCTTTGTTCATGCAGCAGCGCATCACCCTTGATTCGTCAAGCGCTCAGTCTATTACAAGTATTTGGGATAGTCTTGTATTTGCTCTTGGTAGCGGTATTGGTTGGACTTTGGCAATTGTTTTGTTTGGTGCTATCCGTGAGAAGATGGCATACTGTGACATACCAAAGCCTCTCCAGGGGATGGGTATCACCTTTATTACCGTTGGTTTGATGGCACTTGCAATGATGTGCTTCAGTGGTCTTCAGTTCTAATAAAGATAAAAAATAAAAAGGTAAAAAAGTAAAACCTTTAAATAAATTATGGGACAATTCATAACAGTTAGTATAGCAGTCTTTCTTATCATAATCTTGCTGCTGGTGATAATGCTGCTTGTGGCTAAGAAATATCTAAGTCCAAGTGGTAAGGTCACTATTACAATCAATGGTGATAAGAAGATTGAAGTAGAGCAGGGATCAACCCTTCTCTCAACATTGAATGAAAATGGCGTACATCTTTCTTCTGCTTGTGGAGGTAAGGGAAGTTGTGGTCAGTGTCGCTGCCAGGTTCTTGAAGGTGGTGGCGAAATTCTTGATACCGAGAAAGGTCATTTCACTCGTAAGGAAATCAAGGATCATTGGCGTCTTGGTTGTCAAACCAAGGTTAAGGGTGATCTTTCTATAAAGGTTTCTGATGCAATCCTTAATGTTAAGGAGTGGGAGTGTACTGTTATCTCAAACAAAAACGTTTCAAGCTTTATTAAAGAGTTCAAGGTTGCTCTTCCTCCTGGTGAGCACATGGACTTTGTGCCAGGTTCTTATGCACAGATCAAGATTCCTGCATACGATTGTATAGATTATGATAAAGACTTTGACAAGGATCTAATTGGTGAGGAGTATATTGGAGCATGGAAAAACTTTAATATTCTTTCTCTCAAGGCTCATAACCCAGAGGATACTGTTCGTGCATATTCTATGGCAAACTATCCTGCTGAGGGTGATATCATCACTCTTACAGTTCGTATTGCGTCAACTCCATTCCTTCCACGTCCACAGGTAGGTTTCCAGGATGTTCCAACAGGTATCGGTTCTTCATATATCTTTAGCCTCAAGCCAGGTGATAAGGTAATGATGAGTGGTCCTTATGGTGATTTCCATCCAAACTTCACTTCTGGTAAGGAAATGATTTGGATTGGTGGTGGTGCTGGTATGGCTCCTTTGCGTGCTCAGATTATGCACATGACCAAGACATTGCATTGCACAGATCGTGAGATGCACTTCTTCTATGGTGCTCGTTCTCTTAATGAGGCTTTCTTCATGGAAGATTTCTGGGAGCTTGAAAAGGAATTCCCTAACTTCCACATGCATCTTTCTCTTGACCGTCCTGACCCAGTAGCAGATGCTGCAGGTGTTAAGTACTACGCTGGTTTTGCTGTGAACTGTGTTCGTGATACCTATCTTAAGGATCATGAGGCACCTGAAGATTGTGAGTACTATCTTTGTGGTCCTCCAATGCTTATCAAGACTGTTACTGAATATCTTGATAGCTTAGGTGTTGATCAGGATGCTATTATGTACGATAACTTTGGATAATTATATCCTACAACCTTATAAAAATCCCCATCAAGAAAAAACATTCTGATGGGGATTTTTTTAAAAATGATATAACCAGTGAATTACGATACATATATTTTTGACCTTGACGGAACTCTTCTTGATTCGTTAACTGATCTTGCCATCAGTTGCAATTATGCTCTGCGCATAAATAATATGCCTGAACGTACAATTGACGAAGTACGCTGTTTTGTAGGCAATGGGGTAAAGAAATTAATGGAACGTGCTATTCCTAATGGTTTGCAGAATCCTGCCTTTGAGAAAACATATGCGGATTTCCGTCAGCACTATTTGGTGCATAATCTTGATAATACAAAGCCTTATCCAGGAATAATACCTCTCCTTAAACGTCTGCATAGTGAAGGAAAGAATATTGCTGTTGTGAGTAATAAGTTTTATGCAGCTACACAAGATTTGGTGAAACATTTCTTTGACGAATATATAACAGTTGCTATTGGCGAGAGGGAGAATATACGCAAAAAACCAGCTCCTGATACAGTTTTTGAGGCGCTCCGTCAGCTTAGTGCTTCGCTCTCTGGAGCTGTATATATTGGTGATAGTGATGTCGATGTGATGACAGCACGTAATTGTAACATTCCTTGTATAAGTGTGCTTTGGGGGTTTAGAACCAAAGAATTCTTAATAAAAAATGGTGCAACTACTTTCGTAACTGCACCTGATGAAATATTCTAAAAGAGGATGTTTATCTTAACGTACCGTTCTGGTAGAAGTTCAGCATATTAATGTTTAGGATAGTCATATATTTGCTTTCCAATTCGCTTTGTTCTGCCTGAAGAAGTTTATCTTTTCCGTTGCGGAGTTCCACAATGTTTTTTAAACCAAGTTTGAATTGCTCGGATAGTAATTCATAACTTTCCTTTGCACTCTTTGTTGATTCTTGTGCAGAGCGGTATTTGTTTTGATTTGTTGTTGCTTGTAGCCAATAATCTTCAATTGTAGCCCAGAGATTTGTTTTTTCATTTTTTAAATCGAGTAGGGCGCTTTCCTTTTGAATGTTAGCTTTGTTTAATGCTGTTTTTTTGCTTCTTTGATCAAAAAGCGGTATTGATATGCTTACGCCAGCTCCTGCATTGAAATTTGTTTTCAGTTGTTCACCCCATTTATTGTTATTCATAGATGTTGTGTTCGTGCCTACTGATGCATTCACTCCAATAGTTGGTAGGTTTTGCGCTTTTGCTAATTTAATTTGCAGGTTGCTTTGTTCTATGGAGTTTTGATATGCCTTTATTTCAGGACGAGAGGCTAAAGCCAATGTATAAACGTTGTTTAAGGCAGGAATAGGCTGCATGGCCATCTCGTTTGTAGGCATACTTGGGGTTACTTCAAATTCCTCTTCGTCTGTTATTTGAAGTAACTGTTTCAACTGTCTTTTGAAGTTTCTTGTAGTACTTTCTGCGTTTATTACATTATATTCGTCTTGAGCACGTTGAGCTGTGAGTTGTGCAAGATCGGCTTTGCTCATTTTTCCCACTTTCAGCATTTCCTTGCCTCGTTCCTCGTTCTGTATGCTGCTTTTCAGGCTTTCTTTGTTTACCTTTATTGCTTCATTAGAATAGAGTATTTGTACATATAGCTGGGCTATCTTTTCTTGAATGTTGTTGGCTGTTGTGGCTGAGTCTATGGCTGCTTTCTGTTCTGCCAGTTTGTTTAGTTTTACGGTGTTCACATTTCTGTTGCCATTCCATACTGTCCAATTGGCGTTCACTCCGTATGATCCGTTGTAATATACTTTGTCAACTGAGCTTCTTGCATAACCGTCGCTACTGATGCCGCTTTCCACCCATGGAGTGTAATTTGCCATCTGATTAGTTGAAGCCGAAAGTGAAGGGAATAACTGTGCTTTTGATAACAATATGTCTTCTTTTGCATTTAGGCGGCTTAAATTGCTCTTTTGCAAACTGATGTTGTTCTGTAATGCATAAGCTATACACTCCTGTAAACTCCATTCTTTGGCGTTTGCAGTTGCAGAATTAGTTACTAATGCTACTCCTATAAGTCCTATAGCAATAATCTTCTTCATTTTTGTTTTCTTTTTATTTCGTGATTATTGTTGATAAGATGCCTAAAGTAATGAAAAAGTTTACAGGGGTGTAATATATTAACTAAAATTAGCACATATAGTGCATCATTTTATGCAAACTGCTGCAATCTTGCAATATATTTGCCTAAGATATCAAATTCCAGATTTACAACAGTTCCCACTTCTATATATTTGAAGTTGGTGTTTTCGCGTGTGTATGGGATAATGGCAACTGTAAATGTGTTGTTTGTTGGTTCGCATACTGTCAGTGAAACTCCGTTCACGGTTACTGATCCTTTGTCAACAGTAAAATATCCTTTGCGTGCCATTTCTTTGTTGTCAGCATATTCAAAGGTGAAGTATGTTGAACCATCGGCGTCTCGCATGTTGATACATTTTGCTGTTTCATCAACGTGTCCCTGAACAATATGACCATCGAGACGACCGTTCATCATCATAGAACGCTCCACGTTAACGTGGTCACCTACTTTGAGAAGTCCAAGATTTGAACGGTCTAGGGTTTCTTTCATAGCTGTAACGGTATATGTGCCATTCTCTATTTTTACCACGGTAAGACATACACCATTGTGTGCTACGCTCTGATCTATTTTTAATTCATCAACAAAAGAACACTTCAAGGTGAAGTCTATATTTTCCTGTTCTTTCTTTATAGCAACAACAGTTGCCATTTCTTCTACTATTCCACTAAACATAATTTATTTGTTTTGTTAGAGTTTCTTCTTTTTGGGATTGAAACTAAAAAAAAGGCAGGATTCCCATTTTATACTGAGTAGTCCTGCCGTTTATTCTTAAAAGAGGTTGCTCGATGATGTGATGAAACTCCGAGCAATACATGATTTGAGAGCTCTCCGTCGTTGTAATCCACCGGCCTTGTTGGCTTACCTCACATAGTGAGTTTATGTGGCCCGCCATTAACAAAAGAAACTACCTCGGTTTTCGATATTATTTGATGAGTATCCCGATCTAACCGACGCAACCTCAATTTTTGTTCTTTTCTATATTGCAAAGATAGGAATAATCTACTTTTCCTCCAAATTTTTTGAGGTATTTCTCGACTATTCCTTACCTTTCTTTTTAGGGGATGTCAAGAACAATGCTTCGCTCGTTAGAGTAGAGCTGTTAATTAAATGAGTTCTACTGATCTCTTAACGAATTCTGCAAGTGCTTCACCCTTCAGCATACCGTTCTGCAGAAGAGCAAGGTCGATGAGCTGATGAACAACCTTGTTGCCCTTAGCATATTCGCTAAGAATTTCTGTCTTCTTGCTGCGCTGTTCGCTGATAGCATTCTCGGTATTCTTAACATCGTCTTTCTCTTCCTGAGTGATTTCCTCTGGTTTCTTACCTGACTGGCTCTGGCGCAATGCTGCCAAACGCGCTTCCTGTCCCTTGATTTCGCTAAGGATAGGTTTCAACTGTTCTGCTGTATTTGCATTAGTGTCTTCAAGAACTTTCTTAACCAGGGCATGGTCTGAGTTTACAACTAATGTATAGCTGTCGGGCATCTGCTGGTAGAAACTCATACCTTGCTGGAAGTGGCTGATGTCCTTCATTCGGCGCATGTACTCGTTTTGGATAATCATCACAGGAGTTGATGTTTCACCTAAAGACTGCACATCAACCATGAAGTTTGTCTTTTCAAGCTCTGGCATTTGTGACTTGAATACCTGTGACAGATTGTCAGTCTCGTCTGCTCCAAGAGTTGATTTTGGTTGATCATCTTTCTGAATCAAACGGTCGGCAATATCTGCATCCACACGGTTGAACTGAGTCTTCTCCAGTTTCTGTTCCAACATACTTACCATAGGGGTGTCGAGTTGACCGTCCATAAGGAGCACGCTGTATCCCTTGTTCTGTGCAGCCTTGATGTAGCTATACTGCTCTTCTTTGTTGTTGGCATAAAGGTAGATAAGGTTGCCATTCTTGTCGGTCTGATTGTCCTTAACAAGTGTCTTGTATTCTTCGAAAGTAAAGAACTTGCCATCAACATCTTTCAAAAGTGCAAAATCTTTTGCACGATCGTAGAAACTCTCTTCTGAAAGCATTCCGTAGTTTATGAATATCTTCAGATCATCCCACTTGCTTTCGTAGTCCTTGCGGTCTGCTTTGAATATAGAGTTCAAACGGTCTGCAACCTTCTTTGTGATATAAGAAGATATCTTCTTCACGTTGGCATCGCTCTGCAAATAGCTACGACTTACGTTAAGAGGGATGTCTGGAGAGTCGATAACACCGTGGAGTAGGGTGAGGAACTCTGGAACAATACCCTCTACCTGGTCGGTAACAAATACCTGGTTGCAATACAACTGTATCTTGTTGCGCTGCAACTCGATATTGTTTTTTATACGTGGGAAATAGAGCACACCTGTCAGGTGGAAAGGATAGTCCACATTTAGGTGAATCCAGAACAAAGGTTCATCGTTCATAGGGAACAGAGTCTGATAGAACTGCTTGTAATCCTCGTCCTTCAAAGTAGAAGGTGTCTTTGTCCACAGAGGTTCTACATTATTTATAACGTTGTTCTCTTCTGTGTCCTGCATCTTGCCATCTTTCCATTCCTGTTTCTTGCCGAATATAACAGGTACTGGCATGAACTTGCAGTATTTGTTCAGCA
>DGRY01000135.1:20926-22118 GCA_002391185.1 Prevotella sp. UBA4376 | reverse complement strand
TTTGAACTTTAATCTTTGAAATTTGAAGTTTGAACTTTGAACTTTATGATTACAATAATCTTTGAACTTTGAACTTTGAGATTTGAAGTTTGAACTTTGAACTTTATATTAAAAAGAACATTGAACTTTGAGCTTCAAAAGTAATCATAAACTTCAAATCTCAAAGTTCAATGTTCAAAGTTCAATGTATATCGCTCAACGTTACTTCAAAGTTCCGTTCTCAGCTGCCTTTACCATAGCCTCACTTGCATAGAGATAAACCTCTACACGGCGGTTCTGCTGACGACCAGCCTTTGTACCATTGTCTGCAACAGGATCAGAACTTCCCTTTCCTTCAACTGTCTTGAACTGACCTGCAGAAACGCCACAGTTCTTCAAATAGCTAACAACAGATGAAGCACGGTTGTTGCTCAAAGGAATATTGATACCGTCGTTACCTGTAGAATCGGTGTGACCGTAAACATCTACATAAACATCGCTATTGTCCTTGAGAACCTTAGAGAACTTAGCAAGATCATTCTTTGAAGCTGCCTTGAGAGTAGCCTTGTTTGTGTCAAACAAAAGACCGCTATCGAAAGTAACCTTTACAGCCTTCAAACCGTTAGCATCAGTAACCTCCTCTACCTTAGCATTCTCAATCTTTGCAGCCTCAGCAGCTACTTTATCCATGTGACGACCAATCAAAGCACCTGTACCACTACCTACAGCACCACCAATAGCAGCACCAATAGCTGTTGACTTTGCATCATGACCGATAATCTGACCAATGATACCACCGAGAACAGCGCCACCACCAGCACCAATAAGCGAACCTGTGCCTTGCTTTGTAGCACAACTTGAGAAACTACCAACAGCGGTAAGGAAAGCCAAACCAACTGTGAAAACCTTTAAGTTCTTCATAATCTTTTATTATTAAAATGTGTGTATATTAGTCTATTTTCTTGCAAAGATAATTGTTTTTTCCACATTATAGAGTGGGATTGAACATTTTTTTGTAATTTTGTGGGCAAATTAATTCCTTACCTCTATAATAAGGAAGATAAAGAAGTTAGAAGCCAACGCTTCGCTATTAAAGATTGAATAAAAACAAAGAAAACCTTATAAAGAGTATAGATACTAAACGATTTATATTTCGTTAGGGTTTTCGGTGCAAAGCACCGAGGTTTTTCTCTGAAAAGGTTTCTGCCGTAAG
>DGRY01000135.1:0-20858 GCA_002391185.1 Prevotella sp. UBA4376 | reverse complement strand
AAAGATGCTAATGAAAGCTTGCTTTAAAGAAGCCTCTCCCGACCTCCCCAGTACTTTTGTCGTAGGGCAAAACGTAGAAGGAGAATGAGCAACTTGAGTTTACAGCTTTATCATTTTTCATTTATCATTTTTCATTTAGCGGTTTTACCGCGCATAGAGAGGTTTTCGTGGTTTTTCTTAAATAAGACCAAATAATTCAATATAACGAAACAATAAACAAAAAAGAATATAAAATGGCTAAAGAATTAAAGCAATTAACCAAGCGCGCTGACGACTACAGCCAGTGGTTCAACGACTTGGTTGTGAAAGCAGACCTGGCTGAACAGGCTCCTGTTCGCGGTTGTATGATAATCAAGCCTTACGGCTATGCTATCTGGGAAAAAATGCAAGCTGCATTGGACAAGGCTTTCAAAAAGACTGGTGTGCAGAACGCTTATTTCCCTTTGCTCATCCCTAAGAGCTTCTTCGCACGCGAAGCTGAGCACGTGAAAGGATTTGCTAAGGAGAGCGCTGTTGTTACTCACTATCGCTTGAAAACAAGCGACGATGGCACCGACATCATCGTTGACCCAGAGGCAAAACTTGAGGAAGAACTCATCATTCGTCCTACATCAGAGACTATGATTTGGCACACATACAAAAACTGGATCAACTCTTATCGAGACCTGCCTATCCTGTGCAACCAATGGTGCAACGTTATGCGTTGGGAGATGCGCACACGTCCTTTCCTGCGCACATCAGAGTTCCTTTGGCAGGAAGGTCACACAGCTCACGCTACAAAGGAAGAGGCAGAAGCAAAAGCTGTAGAGATGCTGCACGTGTATGCCGACTTCGCCGAGAAAGTGATGGCTGTTCCTGTTGTGCGTGGTGTGAAGAGTGAAACCGAGCGTTTCGCAGGTGCGCTCAACACATACACCATTGAGGCTATGATGCAAGACGGTAAGGCTCTGCAGAGCGGTACAAGCCACTTCCTTGGTCAGAACTTCGCAAAGAGTTTCGACGTTACATTCCTTAACAAGGAAAACAAGCCTGAATATGTATGGGCTACATCATGGGGTGTATCTACCCGTCTGATGGGTGCTCTCATTATGACCCACTCTGACGACAACGGTTTGGTGCTCCCACCTGCTTTGGCTCCTATCCAGGTTGTAATCGTTCCTATCTACAAGGGCGAAGAGCAACTCAAAGCTATCTCAGAGAAGTTGAAGCCAGTTATCGACCAGCTCGAGGAACTTGGCGTAAGCGTAAAATACGACGACAGCGACAACAAGCGCCCAGGTTTCAAGTTTGCCGACTACGAGCTCAAGGGTGTTCCAGTACGCCTCGTAATGGGTGGTCGCGACCTCGAAAACAACACTATCGAGATTATGCGTCGTGACACCTTGGAGAAGGAAAGCGTTAGCTTCGACGGTATCGTTGAGCGCGTTAAGAACCTCCTCAAGGACATTCAGGACAATATCTATAAGAAGGCTCTCACCTATCGTGATGAGCACATCTTCGAGTGCGACAACTACGATGAGTTCAAGGAGCGTATTAAGAAAGGTGGTTTCTTCCTCTGCCCATGGGATGGCACAGCCGAAACCGAGGCAAAGATCAAGGAAGACACTCAAGCAACTATCCGTTGTGTGCCATTGAACATTGAGCAGAACGTAGAGGGCAAGGTTGACATGGTAACTGGCAAACCAGCCAAGAACCTTGTTATCATTGCACGCGCATACTAAGCGCGCGAAGCGCACAGCGCTTTGCTATTGAATAATAATTCTGAATACTCGGAAAATTCAGATTACTCGGAAAATTCAGAATAATCAGATTACTCAGAACACTCCGATTACTCAGATTACTCGGAAAATTCAGAATAATCAGATTACTCAGAACACTCCGATTACTCAGAATAATATTCCCCCAAAGCCTATTGCAATTCTGCAATAGGCTTTTTTCTTCCCTTTACTAAGGCATCAAAAATTACACATTACTCACTACACACCATCAAATATATCTTTTTTGCAATTTTTCTTTGGTGTTTTCTATCAAATTCGTTACTTTTGCAACTAAGTTTTGCTTCAGCCTCGTTTGTTTCGAGGGGAGCATTGCATTACCTAAATATACAAGAAATGAAAGTTTTAAAATTTGGCGGAACATCAGTAGGTTCCGTAAAAAGTATTCTTAGCTTAAAGCGAATAGTAGAAAACGAGGCTAAACGACAGTCTGTAGTTGTTGTAGTTTCCGCACTTGGCGGAATAACAGACAAGCTCATTGCCACTTCACAATTAGCACTAAAACATGATCCAAAATGGAAAGAAGAGTTCGACGCTATGGTTGAACGCCACCACTCCATGATTGATCACATCATCGACGATACAACTCAACAGGAAGACTTATTTAATAAGGTGGATGCACTTTTCGACCAGTTGAAAAGCATTTACCATGGTGTTTTTCTTGTTCACGACCTTAGTGAAAAAACTCTTTGCGCCATTGTTTCCTATGGCGAGCGTCTTTCGAGCAACATTGTCGCTACACTCATTCGTGGTGCAAAATGGTTTGACAGCCGCGATTTCATAAAGACTGAGCGCAAAAACGGAAAGAACGTTCTTGATAGCGACCTCACAAACAAGCTCGTTGTTGACACCTTTGAGAATCTACCACGTGTGTCGCTGGTTCCGGGATTCATCAGTCGCGACAGAGACACCGACGAGATAACAAACCTTGGACGAGGAGGAAGCGACTACACAGCAGCCATTATCGCTGCTGCTCTTGATGCCGAAGTACTTGAGATATGGACCGATGTGAATGGCTTCATGACTGCCGACCCACGCGTTATATCATCAGCCTACACCATCAACGAACTGAGCTACGTAGAAGCTATGGAGCTTTGTAACTTTGGTGCCAAAGTTATCTACCCTCCTACCATATATCCTGTTTGCGTTAAAAACATACCTATAAAGGTAAAAAACACATTCAACCCCGAAAACCCAGGGACAATAATTAAGCAGAAAATAGAAGACGACCGCAAACCAATCAAGGGTATCAGTTCTATAAAGGGCACAGCTTTAATAAACGTCACCGGTCTATCAATGGTTGGTGTGATTGGTGTTAACCGACGCATCTTCACACGTCTTGCCGATAACGGCATTAGCGTGTTCATGGTTTCACAGGCATCATCAGAAAACTCTACATCTATCGGTGTGCGCGAAGAAGATGTGAACGAAGCCGTTCGCGTGCTCAACGAGGAGTTTGCTGCCGAGATTGCAGACGGCGCCATGTTCCCAATGCAGGTTGAGCTGGGACTTGCCACCGTTGCCATCGTTGGCGAGAACATGAAGCACACTCCAGGTATTGCAGGAAAACTATTTGGCACATTAGGACGCAGCGGTATCAGCGTCATAGCCTGTGCACAGGGAGCAAGCGAAACAAACATCTCGTTTGTAGTGAAAGCCGATTCTTTAAGAAAATCACTCAACGTTATCCACGACAGCTTCTTCCTATCCGAATACAATGTTCTCAACCTTTTCATCTGCGGTGTGGGAACTGTTGGCGGACAGCTCATCGAACAGATAAAAAGTCAGTATGAGGAACTCAAACAGCGCAGTCAGCTAAAGCTCAATGTTGTAGGAATAGCTTCATCACACAACGCTATATTCAACCGCGAGGGCATCGACCTCGACAACTATCGCGCTCTACTGAAAGAATCTGAACCAAGCAACCCACAGAAACTGCGCGACAATATCCTTTCAATGAACATCTTCAACAGCGTTTTCGTTGATTGCACAGCAAGCAAGGATATTGCTGCACTCTACGAGAGTTTGCTTGCCCACAATATATCAGTCATTGCAGCCAACAAGATTGCTGCATCTGGCGACTATGATTATTATCAGAAACTAAAACATCTTGCATTAGCCAAAGGCGTAAAATTTCGCTATGAGACCAATGTGGGAGCTGGACTGCCTATCATTGGCACTATAAACGACCTTAGAAACTCGGGCGACAAAATTCTCAAGATCGAAGCCGTTCTAAGTGGAACACTCAACTTTATCTTCAACGAGATAGCTGCAGATGTGCCATTCTCAGAAACGGTGAAACGAGCAAAACAGCAAGGCTATTCTGAACCCGATCCACGTATCGACCTCAGCGGAACCGATGTAGTGCGAAAGCTCGTCATCCTTTCAAGAGAGGCTGGTTACAAAGTGTCGCAGCAAGATGTTGAAAAGAAACTCTTCGTGCCACAAAGCTTCTTCGAAGGAACGGTCGATGATTTCTGGAAGCGCCTCCCTACTCTTGATGCTGAATTTGAGCAGCAGCGCAAACAGCTCGAAGCCGAAGGCAAACGCTGGCGCTTTGTTGCCACATACGACAACGGGCACACCGAAGTGGCTCTTCGTGCTGTAGAACAAAATAGTCCATTCTACAATCTTGAAGGCTCTAACAACATCGTTCTGCTCACAACCGAGCGCTACAAACAGTATCCTATGCTCATTCAGGGCTATGGAGCTGGAGCCGACGTAACTGCAGCTGGAGTATTTGCAAACATCATGTCAATAGCTAATATTTAGGTTATATGAAACATATAATTATATTAGGTGACGGAATGGCTGACCATCCCATAAAAAAACTAAATGGAAAAACTCTTCTTCAGGCAACAGAAACACCATATATGGATTTGTTGGCTAAAGAGGGGAAAACAGGACGACTAATGACCATTCCAGAAGGTTTCCACCCTGGTTCAGAAGTTGCCAACACAGCCATAATGGGTTACGACCTTAATAAGGTTTATGAAGGACGAGGTCCCTTGGAAGCCGCCTCCATTGGCTACGAGATGGCACCAGAAGATATGGCTATCCGATGCAACATAATAACCCTGCAAGATGGAAAGATATTAACCCACAATGGTGGTAACCTCTCTACCAATGACGGTGATGTGCTTATAAAATATCTTAACGAGCACCTTGGAAACGATCGTATAAAGTTCATTACAGGCATTCAGTATCGACATCTGCTCGTTATAAAATATGCAAGCAAACACATAGAATGTGCTCCGCCACACGATCACCCACTTGAAGAATGGCAACCACTACTGGTGAAAAGCGAAGCTGGATGGGAAGACCGCTGCGAACCAGTAATAGGATTAGATGGCATGCCTACAGGACAACTCAGAATGAGCGGACGCGAAACAGCCGAGCTCATTAACCAACTGATATTAAAGTCACAGAAACTTCTTGCCAACCACCCCTTCAATAAAGCAAAGGTTGCTGCTGGTGAACGACCAGCAAACAGCATCTGGCCATGGAGTGGAGGTTATCGTCCAAGCATGCAAACACTCATGCAGATGTACCCACACATTCATTCGGGCAGCGTAATCTCGGCAGTTGACCTCATCCGAGGAATAGGTCACTATGCAGGACTCGATATTATTAAAGTACCTGGAGCAACAGGACTTGCTGACACCAATTACGAAGGAAAGACGCAAGCAGCCATCGAAGCACTAAGAAAACAAGACTTTGTTTATCTGCATCTTGAGGCTACAGATGAAGCTGGGCACGATGGCGACCTTGAACTAAAAACACGGGCAATACAATATCTCGACCACCGAGTTATAGAACCTATATATAAAGAGGTGAAAACATGGGACACTCCTGTTGCAATAGCCGTGCTCCCCGACCACCCCACTCCCGTCGAAATACGCACCCACGTCAAGGAAGCCGTTCCTTTCCTTATATGGCATAAAGGCATTGAGCCTGATAGCGTAGAGAAATACGATGAAGTGTCGTGCGTGAGCGGAAGCTACGGTCTTTTGCACCTACATCAATTTATGGACGAATTTATGAAATTATAAATCTATGAAATATTATAGCACCAATAAAAAAGCTAATTTAGCTTCATTACAGGAAGCAGTTGTTAAAGGACTTGCTCCCGACAAGGGATTATACATGCCCGAAACAATAAACAAACTGCCAAAAGAATTCTTCGAACACATCGAAGAACTATCCTTTCAAGAAATAGCCTTCGAAGTGGCCAAGGCATGGTTTGGCGATGATGTTGAACACACCGAACTAAAGAAGATTGTTTACGACACTCTCGCCTTTGATGTTCCAGCCGTAAAGGTTGAAGACAACATCTATTCGCTTGAACTCTTTCACGGTCCCACCCTCGCCTTCAAGGATGTGGGGGCACGATTCATGGCACGATTGCTACAGTATTTCATCAAGAAAGAAAACAAAGAGCAAACTGTCAACGTGCTCGTTGCAACATCGGGCGACACTGGTTCGGCTGTTGCCAACGGCTTCCTTGATGTTGATGGCATTCACGTTTACGTGCTCTACCCTAAAGGCAAAGTGAGCAACATTCAGGAAAGTCAGTTCACCACCCTCGGCCACAACATCACCGCAATAGAAGTTGATGGCGTATTCGACGATTGTCAGGCAATGGTGAAAAACGCATTCATGGATACCGAGCTCAACGAGCACATGAAGCTCACATCAGCCAACAGCATAAACGTAGCCCGATTCCTTCCACAGGCATTCTATTATTTCTATGCCTATGCACAAATGAAGAAACAAGGCATCGACAATGATATAGTCATGTGTGTGCCAAGTGGCAACTTCGGCAATATCTGCGCTGGCATCTTCGGCTGGGTTTCCGGACTCCCCATCAAGCGATTCATTGCAGCCAACAATGCCAACGACATTTTTTTCAAATATTTACAAAACGGGAAATACGAGCCAAAGGCATCTATCCAAACCATAGCCAACGCCATGGATGTGGGCAACCCATCAAACTTTGCCAGAATCTACGACCTCTTCGAAGGTTCACACCAGCGAATAAGCAGTCTTATTAGCGGAGCTACCTACACCGACGAGCAGATAGCACAAACAATGAAAAAATGCTATGCCGACACAAAATACATCCTCGACCCACATGGCGCTTGTGGCTACCAAGCACTTAAAGAACAGCTGCAGCCCAACGAAGTGGGCGTCTTTCTTGAGACCGCCCACCCTGCTAAGTTCAAGGAAAAAGTTGATGCTATCATCGGTGAAGACATCACAATACCCGAACGCCTCCAAGCCTTCATGCGAGGCACAAAGCAAAGCATAAAAATGAGCAACCGCTTCGAAGAGTTCAAGGAGTATCTCATGAAACTATAAGACAGCCAAAGCCCCCTCAAAGACCCCTCCGACTCCCCTCAAGAGGGGAGAGATTTTAACTGCATTAGAGACGCTTTTTCAGTTTACAACTCCTTCCCTCTTGAGAGGAGGCTGAGAGGGGACTTCTATCTTCGAGATGCCTTCGAGATGCCTTCGAGATTCGTTCGAGATGTCTCCTATATGAGTCCTAATTGTCTCCTAATCACATTCATTGCAAAGATACGAAAATCTATAGCCTTTTCAAAGTGGCACCAATGTTGAAATACAACATTTTGCAAAACGCTGATTTTTAGTACGTTAGCATCATTTTGTACCGCTAGTAAGGTGAGACCGCGAATAAAACAATGCAAAGATACGAAGAAAATCTATAGGTTGTCCAAAATTAGATTATTTCGCGATACAAAACTCTCTCATCGCCTATCTACAAAGGGATTTTAAGACATTGGGATTAGATAATTACATAGCGTATCAGATATCAGATATCAGTTTTTTAAAATTAAAAATAAGTGCCCTTTGATATATATATATATATATAATTATATATATATTTATAGGGGTGAAATTAAAAAAAAATAACTGATATACTGATATCTGATACGCTTACGTTGTTTAAATGCCTCATAATTACAAATATTTAATATGTAAGTTTTTTACATTTTGCACAACCATAAATCTATATACAACTGTTTTTGTTAACGTAAAAAATATAATTTCTTCTAATTAAGAATTAGTGTCTATTCCTTCTATCTGTTCTATACTATACAAGATAAATCTATTAAGATAAGCAAGACCAAGACAACAAGGTCCCCAACTAAACACATATTACATCAGCACATACAACATGTATTATTTTTACAAAAAAAACATTCAATATCACACTAATCAAAACTCAAACTTCAAAGTATCAATTGTATCAGATATCAGTATATCAGTTATTTTTTTCGCTTTTCATGTGCGTAACATCTCCCTCTCCTTCGGAGAGGGCTGGGGTGAGGTTTTTCTCTTTCTTCTTTCCCACATTATTATATATAATAGCTTTGCGGTAATCAGAACCGATATGAGAGAGTTTTGCATTTTCGATGCTCACGCTACCCACATTTCTGAAATACATTGCCCATGAAGGAAAGAAAGGCCACTCGCTGGTCTTGGCGGTCTTGAACCATTTAGGCAAAGAGGGGTCGTCGATTCCACGGAACTGCAAATCGACATTGCGAACTATAACGCTGTCGGTGTGGGCAGAGCCCCAACTCTTCACCGACATAGCCATGCGGGTGATATCGCGTGCTACAACGTTTTCTATGATAATAGTACCTGCTGTGTTGTCTTCGCTCAGAGTGACGCTCACTGGAGTGAGCACAGTCTCCGTTTTAAGATTGCTGATAACAATGCTATCGAGGCGCCCGGGAGCAGCTCCCCACCCTCCTGGTTCAAGACTGATAGCTGCATCGCTACTGGTCTTTCCCGATGTTCTATGTTTGCACAGTCCTGGTCCATAGATGTGGTTATTAGTGATTGCAAGATCAACAGATGGCTGTATCATGCGAATACCATTGCACGATGAGTTTATTTCGTTGCCATCAATAACCATTTTGTGCCAATAGCCACCAGCTATGCCGTCATCGCCTGTGTGCATAACGCAATTACGAATGCTCACTCGCTCGCAACCACGGATATGGATGCCGTCCCAACCCTCGGTGATGGTGAGGTTAGAAAAATGTGAATCGCTAATGTCGTAGGCAAGAAAAGCATAGTTTGCTGCATGACAAACGTTGAAATGTGAAAAAGTTAATCGCTGGCACGATGCTGCTATGATGGTGTGAGGTCCACGCATTTTTTCTTCGCCTAAAGGATTGAACACATGCTGTCCATCAATAGTGCCTTCACCAATGATGCCTGCATCGTGAATGTCGTTGGCTATGACAAGTGCCTTTGTCCAAATAGTGTCGTAGGCGCTATTGGCATTAGCTGTTCCTCGTCCGCTCTCATAGCGCGATAGGTCGTGCTTAGGAACGAAGCTTTCGTAATCGCTTAACCGTTTGCTCCCCAATATTACAGCTCCCTTTTGCAACTGTAGTGTTACACCCGTTTTTAAATGTATTGTACCACTAAGAAATGTGCCTTCAGGCACTTCAACCACTCCTCCACCCTGCTGTGCGCAGGCTTCAATGGCTGAGTTAAAGGCATGGGTGTTCAAGGTTACGCCATCGCCCTTGGCTCCATAAGATAATATACTTACAAGAATAGTTAGAAATAAGTTATACATAAAGACCCCTCCTAACCTCCCCTCCAGAGGGGAGGAATTAAAAAGTTATATGTTATCAGAATAATCGGAATATTCAGAATTATCCAAGTAATTTATTGAAAATTTTAATGCCGAAGGCATTACTTCCCTTTGGTCAGTGACCTTTGGTTCAATATTCAATATTCAACCGAAGGTCATCGACAGAGTAGATGCTGTCGGCAAAGCCGGTGCATCTGAATAGACGAAGGAGATAATAGCTAAGCGCCGCGCCGCTTAGCGCTACACTTTTATTACAGCACCTTCATTGGATAGATAGCTTTCGGGAAAAATGGCACGAGCTTCGTTGAGCAAAACATCCTCTTGATTGTAGCGGGCGCTATAATGCCCAAGAAGAAGCTTCTTTGCATGTGCATCGCGTGCCACCTGAGCAGCTTGCGAAGCGGTGCTATGCGCATATATTTTTGCTCGCTCGGCATTATCGTCGGCATAGGTGCTTTCGTGATAAAGCAAATCAACACCTTCTATCAACTTATGAAGCGATGGAATATAGCGTGTGTCGCTACAATAAGCATAGCTACGAGGAGCATCAGCTGGTGTTGTGAGACGACTGTTAGGGATAACTTCTCCATCAGCACTTACCCAATCGGCTCCCGCTTTAATATTATCAATCTGCGAAACAGGAATTTGATAATAGTCTATCATATCACGCTTTATGTGAGGGCGTGTAGGTTTTTCACGAAAAAGGAATCCGCAACAAGGCATTCTATGTTTGAGAGGTAAACTGATAACCTCTACGGAACGATCCTCGTATATCACCTGATTCTTTGTTGTGTCAACGGCATGAAATTCTACTTTATATTCCAAACCACCACAGAACAACTCTATTTGCTGCTGAAGAATGTTCTCAAGTTCAGCAGGTGCATAAATGCGAAGAGGAGCTGTGCGACCAAGCATACCAAATGTGGAAATCATGCCTATCAGTCCAAGGCAATGGTCGCCATGAAGATGACTTATGAAAACAGCCGAGAGTTTTGTAAATCGAATACGTGAACGGCGCAACTGTACTTGTGTGCCCTCGCCACAGTCAACCATAAAGAGTTTCTCACGAATCTCAACAACCTGCGAAGATGCATTGTGTTGCAATGTTGGCAGAGCCGACCCACACCCTAATATATGCACTCGAAATGGTTCCATTACTTCGCCCTTTTATACACAAACACACCTTCCTTGTTTTCAAGATAAAGGCTATCAGCTCCAAGATTATCTACATCAAAAGTGTCGGCATTGAGAATAAGATGACCATTGAAAATCTTCCAGCTCACCCATGGATGCTTCTCGGCCTTTACATTACTCTTCACTACTCCACCTTCAAGAATCTCGAAGTTTTTGTCGATGCTTGTCCAACGACCAATAAGCGATGTGAGGTTTATAGCTTTTACTATCTCATCTTCGCCATCGACATTCTTTTTAGAGATTACAGCCATACGGTCGCCAGCAAGAATACCTCCCTGAACAGGATTTGAATCATCGTCAACATCAAACAAATAACTGATGGTGTCGCCTGCATCAGTAATAAGCTGCAAACTGTGCATAGAACTTGCCTCGCCTACAACGCCATAAACGGTTGTATCTGGAATGGCATCGGCAACTATAGAATCGCTTGCATCGTCAGAGACATTATTGTTTTTCTTAGTGTTATTGCCACACGAAGCAACTAACAAAATACTCATTGCCAAAGCCGACATTCGGAATAAATTCTTCATAATACCATATTAATTAAGAAAAAAGGAGGGCAAACCCTGAAAAGAGCCGCTCCTCCTTTTGTATATGTTCGAAATAATATCAAAAAGTCAAAAACTAAAAGCGCAACGCTAAAAACTTAACGTATGCGATCCATACTTTTGACAAGCTTCTCATCAGCGATAATTCCATTACGAGCCATGACATAAAGAATAAAGCTGATTGGTGGGCAACACGCTGCAAAACTCATGTGATAGGTCATTGATGATGCATCGAGACCGCCCATGAAACAATAATAGCCATAGACAATACAATATAACACCATCAGCAGCATGCAAGCCAAACAAATACGAGCCTGCAACATTCTATTCTTAAACATAAATATTGCAAGAACATTCAATGGGCACGAAATAAGCAGCAAAGCAAAAAGGGGTGCTACACTGAAATCGAGCGATGCCTGACCACTTTTTACCCAAAGGTTATACACCTCTACATTTGTTCCCATTCCCTGTGGAGAAAACACAGCTACAGGAAGACACATGCAAACGATGGTCAGAATGAGTGCTGCAAGAAGAAAGAGGGTTTGCTTGCGCTGAATCATGCTTCCTCGTTTTTAGGCTCGTTTGGATCGCGCCAATATACGTTTCCGTCAAGGAATTCTTGAGTAGCCAGCAATGTTGGCTTTGGAAGCTTCTCGTAGTAGCGACTGATCTCAATCTGCTCACGATTCTCAAATACCTCTTCAAGAGAGTCATTGTATGAAGCAAACTCTGCAAGTTTCTTATTAAGATCCTGCTTGATTTCAACACCAATCTGGTTAGCACGCTTACCAATGATAACTACACTCTTGTAGATGTTGCCTGTCTGTTCCCACAAAGTAGCCAAGTCACGGGTTACTGTGTTAATAGGCGCTTTTGATTTCTTGTAATCCATATTAAAACTTTATACTTATTTTTTTATTTTCTATTGCATTGAAAGAGATTAATTGTTAACCAACTCGTCTTCTCCTATCTTATCATTCTCGTGCTTAGAAAGATATTTCTTGCATTTTTCAATATATTCCTCGGCACGTTTTTTATCCTTAGAATCAGGATATTCGTTGATGAAACCATAAGCCTCGTCTTCGGCATCCTGATAACGCTCCACCTTCTTTGAATCTACACTCTGCTGGGCAAGTTCAAATTTACTCTTCATGATAAGCAAGGCAAAGTCTTCACGTAATGTGGTGTAAGGATAATCCTTCAACGCATTCTGACTGGTAACGATACATGCTTCATAGTTGTTTCCATTACCATCTTCGCAGTTGCCAAAATACGACCCGAGATTATAATACAACTTTGCAGAATGAAGCTCTTTCATCACAAGCTTGTCCTGAAGTTCAAAAAGGCGCTGCTGTGCCTGCTTCTTCATCTGAGCATCGGGATACAAGTCAAGATAGTTCTGGAAAGAGGTGATAGCCGACACTGTCATGCTCTGATCAAGACGTGGCTCTGGAGTGCTCTCGAAAATACTCTCTCCCTCATAGAAATGGGCATGTTCTGCCAAATACCCCTTTGGATACGACTGATAATAACGCTTGAAAGCCTGCGCTGCACCATCGTAATCCATACTGCAATATTCCGCCATAGCAAGCATATACAAACTCTCTTGAGCATTCTCCGTACCCTTCAATGGGGTAACAACATCATTTAGAAGAGAGATTGCTTTCTGATACTTGCCGTTAGCAAAACATTCTTTGGCATACTCATACTTGTAAGTATAGTCATTTAGCTTATATACCGCATTGAACTGACTTGAACAACTGCTCAACAGTAATGCAGCTCCTAAGAGGGATGATGATACGAGTTTCTTCATAACTTTATTTTACGACTTGCAAAGATACATATTTTTGAAGAGCTTACAAAGTAAAAAATACAATTTTTCGCAATTTATTAACCTTTATAACGCATATTAGGCTGGAATTTAGTATTTTTGCATGATAAACAGGTAATTAGTTTCTTTTTTTATGGACTTTAAAATAACTTCAAAATACAAACCTACAGGTGATCAACCTGAAGCTATCCGACAGCTATCACAAGGTGTAAAGAACGGAGACCCAGCCCAAGTTTTGTTAGGTGTGACTGGATCGGGTAAAACATTTACCATTGCAAACGTAATTGCCAATGTAAACAAACCTACACTGATTCTTAGTCATAACAAAACATTGGCAGCTCAGCTTTACGAGGAAATGAAAGGCTTTTTTCCTAACAACGCCGTGGAGTATTATGTAAGTTATTACGACTATTATCAACCTGAAGCTTACCTGCCTACAACAGATACTTACATTGAAAAAGACTTGGCTATAAACGAGGAAATCGACAAGCTTCGTCTTGGTGCAGTATCTGCCTTACTCTCAGGAAGAAAAGACGTTATTGTTGTATCTTCAGTTTCATGTATTTACGGTATGGGCGGACCTGTTGCCCTGCAGGAAAATATTATAAAAGTAAAAAAGGGGCAAATTATAGACCGTAATGATTTCTTACGTAAATTAGTCGACTCTCTATACGTTAGAAACGATATAGAATTGAAGCGAGGAAACTTCCGCGTTAAAGGCGACACTGTTGACATTTTCCTTGCATATAGCGACAATGTTCTACGCATAACATGGTGGGACGATGAAATTGACTGCATTGAAGAAGTAGATGCCGATACGTTCCACAGAATAGCATCATTCAGCGACTACGAAATATATCCAGCCAACCTGTTTGTAACATCAAAAGAGCAGCAAGAGATTGCCATTAGAAACATACAGGATGACTTAACAAAACAAGTGGAGTATTTCACCGAACTGGGTGACGGAATAAAAGCTCAGCGCATAAAGGAACGTGTGGAATACGACATAGAAATGATTAAAGAATTGGGACATTGCTCGGGCATAGAAAACTACAGCCGTTATTTTGACGGCCGTCAAGCAGGCGAACGCCCCTACTGTCTTCTCGACTTTTTCCCAAAGGATTTTCTTATGGTTATCGACGAGAGTCATGTAAGTGTTCCGCAAATTGGCGCCATGTACGGTGGCGACAGAGCCCGGAAACAAAATCTTGTAGAATATGGTTTCCGTTTGCCTGCAGCCTTCGACAACCGTCCGCTGAGATTTGAAGAATTTCAAAGTCTCATCAATCAAGTGATATATGTTTCTGCAACTCCAGCCAATTTCGAACTTCAAGAAGCCGAGGGTGTTGTTGTAGAACAGCTCATTCGACCTACAGGTTTGCTCGATCCGGAAATTGAGGTGCGACCAAGCGAAAATCAGATTGACGACCTCATGGACGAGATTCTCACTCGCACTCACCGACAGGAACGTGTTCTTATCACCACCCTCACAAAAAGAATGGCTGAAGAACTCACCGAATACCTGCTTAACCACAATGTGCGTGCAACATACATTCATAGCGATGTTGCCACCCTCGACAGAGTAAAGATAATGATGGACCTTCGTGCTGGTGTATTCGATGTTCTTGTTGGTGTAAACCTGCTCCGAGAAGGTCTCGACCTTCCTGAAGTTTCTCTCGTAGCCATCCTTGACGCCGATAAGGAAGGATTCTTGCGCTCACACCGCAGTCTCACTCAGACCGCTGGTAGAGCAGCACGAAACGTAAACGGAAAGGTAATCATGTATGCCGACACCATAACTGAGAGTATGCAACGCACAATAGACGAGACTGCTCGCCGCCGCACCATCCAGATAAAGTACAACGAAGAACATGGCATTACTCCACAACAAATCATCAAAGAGATAAAGACAGCTCTTCCACAAAGTCAAAGTGAAGAAACTGCACGCACTCGCACAACAAAAGCAAATATGCCTGCTGCACAGGTGTATATCGAACCCGACAACAATGCCTTCGCTGCCGATCCTGTAAGCATGAAAATGTCGAAGGAAGAACTTCAGAAGAGCATCGAAAACACCACAAAGCTCATGAAGCTTGCAGCCAAAGACCTCGACTTTATACAAGCTGCTCAGTATCGCGACGAGATTATACGTTTGCAAGACCTGCTTGCCGAGAAAGGCTAAAAGCTAAAAAAAAATCTAACAACGATTAGTTTCTCGATATAATTTATTACTTTTGTTTTTTAAATAGTAAATATAAATAGGAGAAAAATGAAAAAACTGTTCATAACCTTGATGGCATTTATGCCTTTGGCTGCCTTTGCACAGAATGATGTAGAGGCTGCACAAAAACGCCTTGAAGAAGCACAGAAAGCCCTCGAAGCTGCAAAAAAGGCTGTTATAGAAGCTAAAAAAGAAAGCGAAAAGACTGCAGTAACAACCTTCAACAATAAAAAAGCAACTACAAAAGCCGAATTAGAAGCTATAAAGGCCAAGGCACAAAAAGCCATAGGCGCTTTAACGGAAAACAAAGATGAGAAATATCTTGCTGGAGCTGTTCCTACTATAGACGGAAAAGTTGTATTCAGCAAAACTATAAATATTCCAGGTAAAAATGCAGACGAGGTGTATGCTGCCATGTACGACAAACTCATTGAGCTTATCGGTGCTGAAACATCTCTCGACCAAAGTGCACTCGTATTGTCAAACGAGAACGAGCACAAACTGGGCGCAAAAATATTTGAATACCTGGTTTTTCATAGCAACGCACTATCGCTCGATCGTGCTTTGATGAACTATATACTCATGATAACTTGTAAGGATGGCGTTGCCGAGGTTGAGATGAAGCGTATCAACTACGAGTACGAAAAAGACCGCCCTACTGGTTTCAAAGCGCCCGCCGAGGAACTGATAACAGACAAATACTGCCTGAACAAGAAGGGCACTAAACTTAATCGCATCACTGGAAAGTTCCGTCGCAAAACGGTTGATCGTTTCGAGAGTATCATTGAAGAATTACAGTAAATTTATTCATCATAAAACAAACAGAAGAAATGAATAACAACATAGAAGAAAAGACAACATTTGAGCACAAGCACAGACTGGAACCTATAAACACGAAAAATGAACCGTTGTTTAAGTTACGCAATATTCTGAACCTTGTGTTTATGCTTTTGGCTATTGTGGGAGCTCTTGTTTATTGGTTCTCACACCAGAATAAGAATATAGCAATATGCATTGTCATCGTTGCTGTTATTGTAAAGTTTGCAGAGGTTTCCCTAAGACTCTTTCACAAATAATGAAGAAACTATTCTCTACACTATGCCTGCTTACTCTTGTAACGCAGGCTTTTGCCCAATTTGACGACAACCAGTATAATCAAATTGATCCTAATGGTAATATCTCCAAGCGAGGACAAATAAGCCCAGATTCTTTAGGAAGCAACAAAGAGATACCAAAGGGTATCAAGGTATGGACTATAGACTCACGTTTTGGCGATCGCACAGATGCTGTTCCCGATACAGTTTCACACATGTTCATGAACTCTATATTCACCACAGGACTTCGTGGCGAATACAACGCACTTGGAAACCTGGGATCACCACGCATCAACAGAATTTTCATTGATCGTCCTGAGGCCGATGAACAATTTATATTCATACAGCCATACGACTTCTTTGTCAAAGACCCAGCACTGTTCCATTTCACCAATACTCTGTCGCCAATCACAAACCTAACCTTCAATTCGTGTGGCGACCGCATCAATGGCGAAGACCATTTCACCGCAAAATTTGGTGTGAATGCAGGAAAACGTCTTGGCGTGGGATTCAACTTCGACTATATCTATGGTAGAGGTTATTACAACAGTCAGGCTACATCACACTTCAACTACACGCTCTATGGTTCGTATTTAGGCGACCGTTACCAGGCTCACCTACTCTTCACAACCAATCACCAAAAAGTTACAGAGAACGGTGGTATAACCGACGACAACTATATCATTCACCCTGAAAGCTTTAGCGACAACTATACTACAAGCGAAATCCCTACTGTTCTAGAACAAAACTGGAACCGTAACGATAATCAGCACATTCTCTTCACGCACCGTTATAGCTTGGGCTTCAACCGCAAGGTACCTATGACCGAAGACGAAATCAAAGCAAAGAAATTTGCTATAGAAGCCAAGAAAGAAGAAAACGCCAAGAAAGCTAAGGAGAGAGCTAAGGAAGAAGGACGTGAATACGACAACCAAGCCCCTCTTTCTGGACGTCCCGACAATGCAGTCATTGCTGGTAACGAACCAACTATAATGGACACAGACAAGGGACAACGCATCAGTGTTCACGGCAAAGCTGCAGCCGATAGCTTGCTGGCTATAGAGAAAAAAACAAAAGAAGATACTGCATGGGTGAAGAATGAATACGTTCCTGTAACAAGTTTCATTCACACACTCAACTTCAACAACTATCGTCGCATATATGAGGCTTATCAAACACCTAAAGACTTCTATGCTCATACATATAATGTCAACCAGGTGCTACCAGGCGATTCTATATACGATATGACTAAGCACTACAGTCTTAAAAACACATTTGCAATATCATTGCTCGAAGGCTTCAACAAATGGGCAAAGGCTGGTTTGAAGGCGTTTGTCACACACGAATTAGAGCACTTCTCACTTCCCGACTCTGTTGGTGGAACAACATCTGAGAATGAGCATAACTTCAGCATTGGAGCTCAACTTTCGAAAACACAAGGCAACACACTTCACTATAATGTTATCGGAGAATCATGGATTGCTGGAGACGAGGCTGGGCAGTTGAAAATCGACGCAAACATCGACCTGAACTTCCCTTTGTTTGGCGATACTGTAACTCTTGCAGCAAGTGGTTTCTTCCATCATATCAACCCTACACACTATTATCAACATTACCACTCTAAGCATCTATGGTGGGACAACGAAGACTTAAGCAAGATTACACACACACGCATTCAAGGAATATTTGCGTATAAAAAGACACGTACCACTCTGCGAGTTGCAGTCGATGAGATTAGCAACTACACATTCTTCGTGTCGGGCTACAATGCAACCACAACAGGTCGTACAGGTTATTTTGTAAATGTTGAACAAAACGCAACCGATATCAACCTACTTACAGCCCAACTATCACAAGACTTCACTTTCGGACCTCTGAACTGGGAAAATGTTATAACCTATCAGCGCTCAAGCAACAACAACGTGTTGCCTGTTCCTGACCTCAACGCATACTCAAATCTATATCTACGCTTTAAAATTGCAAAAGTGCTGAAATGCGATTTCGGAGCAGATGTAAGATATTTCACAAAATACTACGCTCCAGACTATAGTCCTATGCTCGGACAATACACCGTACAGAAGAACATGGCTGCTGAGGGAGAGCCCGACACACGTATAGAAATAGGTAACTACCCTATCGTTAACGTATATGCCAATTTCCACCTCAAGCACACACGCTTCTTTGTAATGATGAGTCACATCAATGCAGGTTCAGGCAAACGCAACTATTTCCTTGTACCTCATTATGCACTCAACGACCGAATTTTCCGCATCGGATTGAGCTGGAACTTCTTTAATTAAGGAGATAGAAAAATATGTCAGATAGTCAAGTAAAAACAAATAGTCTTAGAGCATGGATTCTTGCAGCACGCCCCAAAACACTAAGCGGAGCTGCAGTCCCAGTGATGATTGGCACTGCCATTGCATGGGCAGAAACCACTACAAATAATTTTCAGGTTATTCCTGCAATACTTTGCTTTCTTTTTGCATTCATCATGCAAATAGACAGCAATTTTATCAACGACTATTTCGATTGCATAAAAGGTAATGATGATGTAGAAACACGACTGGGACCAAAGAGAGCATGCTCCGAAGGTTGGATTACACTTCCCAAAATGCGCATGGGACTCATAATAACAAGTCTTTTAGGATGCCTCACAGGACTACCACTTGTTATATATGGCGGATGGACTATGATTATTGTAGGCGCTCTATGCGTGCTATTTGCTTTTCTCTACACCACAAAGCTCAGCTACCTCGGACTTGGCGACATATTAGTATTAGTATTCTTCGGAATAGTACCTGTATATTTCACCTACTGGGTAATTGTTCCACAAGAAATGCAGGTATTCAATTTACGACTCCTCTTTGCAGGAATAGCATGCGGAGTAGTCATCGACACACTACTCATCATAAACAACTATCGCGATCGCGATAACGACAAACGCGATGGAAAAAACACTCTCGTTGTACGAATTGGAACAACTGCCTCTGAACTGCTATATCAAAATCTCGGATTCATAGGAGCAATCATAATTCTTTGCACCACACTTTTCAAGCCAACATCATCACACACAATTTTAGACTATGTAATAGCATTACTGCTAACAAGCATATACATTTTCTTCCACGTCACCACATACCGAACAATGAAGAAAATAAAACAAGGACGTGAACTAAACAAGGTTCTAGGACTAACAGCACGCAACATGTTCTTCTTCGGAATAACATCAGTAATTACAATATTACTCTTCTGGTAATTAAATAACAATATAACAATATGAAGCAGCAAGTATCACTCGACCTCATGGAGTTTGTTGAGAAAAACATTCTTCCACGATACGCTGAATTCGGTCGCAGCCACGGATTAGAACACGTAACACGCGTCATCCGCAATGCACTGCAATTAGTAAACACAACAGGTGCCGACATTGATATGGTGTATGTTATTGCTGCATATCACGATTTAGGAATGAGTGGTCCACGTGCCATTCACCACATCACAGGAGGAAAAATTCTTCAAGCCGATGCACGCTTGAAGAAATGGTTCAGCACTGAGAAAATAAAGATTATGAAAGAAGCTGTCGAAGATCATCGTGCTTCTGCATCAAAAGCACCAAGAAGTATATACGGTAAAATTATTGCTGAAGCCGACAGAGACCTCGACCCAGAAACTATCTTCCGTCGTGCTATACAATATGGCATTGAGAACTATCCCGAGAAAAACATGGAAGAACAATGGGAACGATTCAACAACCACATGGAAGAAAAATACTCACGTCAGGGCTACATTCATCTATGGATACCAGCAAGTCCAAATGCCCAAAAACTAAACATCATCCACGACACCATTGACAACAAAACGCAACTTCGTTCCATCTTCAACAAAATATATAACGAAGAAAAAGAATAAAACGAGGCTGATATCTAAGTGAACTAAGGCTATCAGCAAGCAAGAAATAAATAGGGCTCCTGCATAATGCACGGAGCCCTATTTATTTGCTAACAGAAAATAATCGTTGCAAAGATAACGGATAATCTGGAAAAATAAAATCCTCATTTATAATGAATCTGTAAACATTAAACGTTTAATGCCCCGCAATGCGGACAACGCCCTTTGTGGACTAGTTTGGCACCACAGTTTCCACAAACATATTTAGACATGCTACAATTGTAATATCGGTCGAAAGCATAATAAATGTATAGGGCCAGCAATATATAACCAATGTAATAAAGAGTTGAAATACTGAACACAATATAGTTTACTGCACACACGGCTCCCAAACCACAGAGATAAAGTAACGCATCAGCCTTACTAAGAAGATGCAGAGCGTCATCGACAGCAGCAAAGGCTATTATAATTATCGACCACACAGAAATGAGGAATATAGACAACAATGTGGGCACCGAAAAAGGATTGAGTGTGGGATGATAATAGAAATGGCGCCACACCTCGGGTGCAAAGATCTGAATACTTGCATAGAAAGTGGCAGAGGCTGCCACTACAACTGCAAGAAGTGTAGGATAAACAGAGTCGATATCGTTGAAATGAAC
>DGRY01000025.1 GCA_002391185.1 Prevotella sp. UBA4376 | reverse complement strand
TGTTTTCGGCCTGGTCATACTGCCAAAGGTTTCGGATGGTGCCGCCAAATGTGCCAAATCCATTGAAACCCTTCAGAATCTGGGCACCAATACCGATGCTGTTTACGCTTACCGAAGCGACATTTATTCGGGAATTAGCATTGGGATGATGGCTTATAGGGTTGAAGCAGTCGACCGCCTGATTAACCTGATTAAAGAAGCAAGGCCAAACGAATCAGAAACTCAGAACAAAAACGGAGATGCCGATAGCCGTAAAGTGGAGGCAAACTAAAACTAAACGTTTATGTATCAGTTAAATTTCCCGAACGGAAACGTTCAAACCTACAATTCATTTGGTGAGTTGCAGACCGCCGCGCGACTTTTAGGCGGCGAAGCGAAACTAATCGGCGGCAACGGCAAGACTTTTGCCTTTGTGCCGAAGAAGTAAGTCGCAAAAGGCAGGGCGCTCTTGGGCGCTTTGCCTTTGTTTTGGGAAATTGTAAGATTTGTTTAATCATAAAATAATTGTAATATGAGTAACAAAAAAATTAGCAATGAACTTGAAAGCCTATTTTCTGAATGGAAAAAAAGGCTTGGTACACATTTCACCAAAGATGGTGTAATGTACCGAAATGGCAAAACAAACGAGCAAGTAGAACAGGAATGGTTTGCATCACCAATACGTGTAGCATTCCTACTTAAAGACCAAAATCAAGGAAAAGATGGAACTTGGGATGAGGACATTAATCTTTGGCTTAAGGATGTTGATTGGGAGGATACAAACGCAAGAGATAAATGGAATGCTTCTGCCAAGGCTAACCGTAACATTAAAAACAGATTCTTGAAAAACATTGCCTACATTCTTTGGGGACTGGTAAAGGCTGATAATAATGATGTTAGGTGTTTTTCTGAAACTAAAAAACGTCATAATGAAGTAAAAGAATTTTTCAATTCACAACCTTTTGCTTTGATAGAATGCAAAAAGGAACCTGGAATTAGTTACTTGGATACGAAAATATTGTGCCATCATCTTGACACTTATGGAGACTTGTTAAATAAAGAATTAGATATTCTTCATCCGAATATTATTGTTTGCTGTGGCGGAAGTAGTGAAATATTTAAGTTTATCACAAAAACATATTATAAAGACAAAGCCCCCATACCATTCGGAGGCGAATATGTGCTTGAAGATGGTACAGACCTGGGCTTTAAAACACAGCTTTGCTACTATCCAGATGATAATGTGGTTGTTATAGATTCATTTCATCCAAAAGACAGAAAAGGAGATTGGCTTATATTTGATAGGGTTTTAAGTCCATTTAGAAGCTTTATGAATTCAGGATATGCTTCTAATTTTTTGAAAGTTTAGATGGAATCTGTAAGTATTAAATACTCGACAGTCTATTTAGATGATAAAAACCAGCGCGCTCGCCAAAAAATCCTCCATGCCGTTGTTCCTGTCCGCCACCTAAAATGCTTAGATGATGCGTAAATACTTTATTTTTTCTCCTATTGCGAATAAAACATAAAATCTGAAAAATATGCTCATCTACATCTCCAACTCCGACCATTACAAAGAGGTGCTTTCACGGGTAAAATCCGTGAAGCACATGCTTTGGATTGGTACAGCCGATATAAAAGACATTTATGTGGAGGCGGGCAAAGAGAAAAAGCCTTTTCTGGCTCTCATTGCCCAGCTCATCAGGCGTGGCGTGGAGGTACGGCTTATTCATGCCAAGGAACCAGGCCCAAATTTTAGGGAGGACTTTGACAAGTTCCCTGTTCTATACGACCGCTTGGAGCGAGTTCTCTGTCCTCGTGTTCATTTCAAGATGCTTGTCTTTGACGGAAAAGAAGTATATATCGGTAGTGCAAACCTTACTGGTGCCGGTATCGGTATGAAGACGGATAATAAACGAAACTTTGAAGCAGGCATCCTTACAGATGACACAGAAATTGTCGAACAAGCAATGAACCAGTTTGATGAAGTATGGATAGGAAAGCATTGCAAGAAATGCAAGCGAAGAGATTTCTGTCCTGACCCAATCGCATAGTTTTTTTGTAAATAATAAAATTTTTCTTAGACCTCTGCCACCAGTTGGCGGAGGTCTTTGTTTTCTTTGCACCATCAATTCAAATCCAAATGTTTCCCAGATTCGCCGTAAAGTGCAGATAATCAGTTTTCGTTAGCCGCCGCACAGGCAGCCGTCGAAGAGTAATCGCAAGATTCCAAAATAAGAAATTGGGTGTAACATCCCATTTTAAAGGATGTTACACCCAACTCTTTTTTCTTTTTGACCATCTTTGAAAGAGAAAGAGCTCATGTCTTAACAAGTCAAAAGTCTAGTGTCTTCAGACCATATATTTTAGCAATCCCTTTTACCCATCTGACGACCTCTTCCCTTACATAATTTGGCGACAAAACCTCAACCTCGCTACTCATCGATAGAATATGCTGAATAAAGTCGTAGGTGGGCATTACCGTTACTTCAAATATCGAGTAGTCGCTATGTTTCTCCACCTCACGTTGCGACCAGTGTATCGGCAATTTTCGCAGATAGTCGCGCCTGTGGTTGATGTCGCTAGCCTTTATTCGAATACGTTCTGCTTTAAGCACTTCTGGCTCAACTATGATGCCAAAGGCGTCAGCAAAATAAGACTCTACTGTAAAACCACGTGGCAACTTAAACGTATCTTCTGTTGCTTCAAGATACTTTACCCTATCGAGTGCATAACGTCTAATACGTCCTTGTTTAGTCCGCTCTTCAGGCTCTTCGTCATCAGGTGCATTACGCATGGCTCCAATCACATACCATCGTTGATGGAATACACGAACAAAGTACGGCTCTAACTGAATCTCGCAAGGTTCCTCGTCAAAGAAATCCTGATATACCAGGTTGATAACGCGATTCGCCTTCATACAGTCCAACACTTTCAGCAGATAGGCATTTCCCGAAGGGATAGTTTCGTACATCACCCTATCACGCAGTCCTTTACTGTCCTGCAACAGTCCGTTAACGGCAAAAGCAGACAGCAGCCAATCCTTTATATTGTCCTTCTCCAACCATTCACGATTGACAATGCGATACCTGTATCCATTACGAGCATCAGACGATATTTCGATGTCGAAAGCTTCCTCTATTGCACGCAGACAATCAGCAAACGTTCGTTTGGGCAATGGAGTCTTCAACGAGTTCAACTCCGTCCGCCCCCATTCATAAGCGAACTCCTTATACGTTAACCCCTTGGGATTCTCGTATAGCTTTGATAATATCCAGATATGTCTGCGCAGGTAGTCCTTCATACAACGTCAAAATCCATTCTTATTCATCCTCGTCAGCAACTTCCTTGCCGTTAATTAGCTTCAGCATTTTCGAGACATACCCCTTGTGGGCATACAGTTGCTTAAAGCGATGCACATTGTTTGGTACTATTTCAATGCGACCATCATCCGTTTCATGGATAACGAGATCGAGTAATCCTATGATATGTCCAGCCTTAGCGATGGTAATACCATATTTATCAGCCAACGCCTTGCGACCTATATAATAAGTGATATCGCGAATACTCCTTGGGTTAATATCATCAAGACTAATGCCAGGATAGTTCTGGCGGATAGCAGCAATCAGCCCATCCTTTTCAGGCAATCTAGCACTCACCCCAGGCCAGGCAATAGCACTAAAATCCACATGTCCATTCTGCGCAGGCTGAGGCACTCGGCTCGAACCCATCCGAGCCAAGTCAGCTTTCATTCTGCTTACCACATCTGAAGCCAATCGCTCATCATCCAATTTCTTAATCAGATGCTCAGGTACAGGCTTCTCGCAAATCTCTTTCAGCGTCCTGCCTTCGCCATTGATTCCTCCATTGCCGGAGGGGATAATATTGTCATTGTGCATATCTTCCCCACAAACAAGTAAATTAGTTCATCAAAAAAGTAATCACAATTTTCAAACTTCTTCTGCTGCAAAGTAATCATTCTGCTTCTTGTTTTCGTAAGCAAGCAACATTTTGCTTCGAAGTTGTTCTTTTAATTTCTTAGATTGTGGTTTAAATGTCACATATGTTAACCCACCAGAAACGACACCACCAATTATAGGTACTAACTTGCTCACACCTCTTGAAAAACTTTGTTTCGTGAGGTTTATACCTACCCATTTGGCAATCTGCTTTACAAGTGGATACAAGACACCTTTTGTTAGTGCGTATCGAGGAAGTCTTCTTAAGACCTCTTTCTGAACTTGTTCTGCAATCTCTTGAATAACTTTATTTGCTGCTGCGACCCCACCCATTACACCGACAAATATAGTTAACATCTCTGCAGCGTCTTCTGTGAAATTTCCATTTTCATCACACAAGTCAGGATATCCATAAATATAAGCCAACTTTTGTGCTAAAGCAAATACGTGGTAATAGTATTGTGCAAGATCGCTAGGAATGGTTCCAACCATAGCGAAGCCTCCTGGTATTCCCAAGACTGTTGACGATGCTGTAACAAGTTTTACATGATAGCTTATACTTTCACTTGCTATTTTGTCTAAAATTTCTATAGGGATTACTCCAACAGTCCCTTTCTCCAGCAGCTCAGCTAATTGTATGTCTGTACAATAAATAGTTAGTTCCTTTTTCAGGAAACTGTCTCGATTAACCTTTACGCCAGGCAATTGCATTGCTGTCGTTAGGACTTTTTTCCATAATTCAATACCTTTTTCCATATGAATGT
>DGRY01000184.1 GCA_002391185.1 Prevotella sp. UBA4376 | reverse complement strand
GGTTAGCCCCCTCCCATCGGAGGGGGATGGGGGAGGCTTCCACTCGGAGGGGGATGGGTGAGGCTGCTATCTTTTCAGATACTTCTCCGTCTTTGTGTACATTCCCGTTTGGTTGCTGTATGTTATGAAGCCACGGTTTTTCCACACGTATAATAGTGCTTTGCCGTCTTTGCTTTTTCCCAAACTCACTCTGAGGGCTTCCAACTGAGTTTCGTTAAACTCATTAGGTAGATCGTCGAGCATATTCTTAGGACCACATTTTTGCGTTTCGCTGATATTGCATTCTTCGTTTTTGAACATATCGCCAAAAACCTGCAACTTAGACCATAGATCATGATACACCATCCACTCCACCATATCACTCATGGCTTTTGTCCATACCTGACCATTAAGAATATACATAATGCAACCATTCTTCCATGCGTTAACAATGGAGCGTTTCGACATATCCCATATAACATCATCGTCGGCAAGATCGGCTATTGTTGCCATATCAGCCGCCAGCTTGTCTGCAAGCTTGTTTAGTTTAGCTATAACAAACTTCCCCTTGCATATTTCCAGTCGTGCAGTAAACTCATCCAATTTGCGCATAAACTTCTCGCTATATTTACCCTGTCGGGGAATCACTCCATTACGTTCCTGTCGAGCCTTGTACGAAAAAGAAATTCTGCCAAATGTGCCCACATACAACTCTGTCTTATAGAATTTTCGTGCAGAATAAGGAGTTGATGAGAATGTTATGTTTACCCTCAGTATAGGATTACCAGTAACACCATCAGCAGTAGCACGCAAGGCACCAGCCCGCTGGCGGTCGTAGATGTTGCGTATCATCTGACTCACCTGCTTATGCCCGCCACACATACGGTCGGCCATTTCCACTTCTGGCATATTGAAATACTGTGTGTGTTCTCCTATATTCTCGCAAGCCATGGCATTCTGTATAAACGCAGCATTAGTTACATCGGCAGGAGGAAACCAGAAAGCTACCTCAGGACGTGCAGGCTTGTCTTTGCTTGAACCCTTAGTCTTATACATTTTCTGCCATTCCACAAGTTTCTGCATTTCCTGCTCATCGTGCAAACGAAAGTTATGCATAATAGCCTCCACACAGCCTGTTAACTGACCCTTTCCCATACCACTTTCGCCAACAAGATGTGCAAATTGACCACAAGGCTCTTTCCAAGTCTTATCAGGATACATAAATTCTGCACCACTAATGTATGCACCTAAAGCAGGAAAAAGCATCGGAACAATAACCTCACGCATGTCTGGCGATACCTGAGAAACTAAAAGTTTAATACATTCAGTACCTTTTCCAAGCTTTGGCATCTTAGGAGATGTCTTTGATAAAATATTGTAACTCATTGATATTGTGCTTTTTAAATGAAATAATTGTTTTCTATTTCTAACAGTCTTACAGTCTAACAGATGTTTTTTAAGCTATACCACTTCCCCTTTTTTATTTTCTATATTTCTATAACTTATTGATTATTAATTAGTTATATATATAATATATATGATAAAAGAAAAAAGGGCATAGCACAAAAATTAATTGTAAGACTGTTAGACTGTTAGATTTCGTCTATTTTCTTCTTACCTGTTCATCTCTTCTATAAGAGGTGCAATGTGTCTGAGTTCGCGTGCAGCCTTATGGCAAAACTTCGTGAACGAGAAATTCTTGCTGTACACAGGTCGGTTGAAAGTGGGGTAGAGCCTGCCGTCGTCACTCTTATGCACATTAACAAACAAACCGCTATACACAATAGGGTTGCGCTTTGGTGGCACATTAGGCATGGTGGCTTTCTCAACAAATGTGAAATGGTCGTAGCTATCACGTGCGATAACGCCATGTAGGCTCTTTCCTGTCTGCAAGCGTCCAGGCTGGTATGTAAGCAACTTCAAATCAACACACAGTTCCGTGTTTGCAAATCTAAACTCCCCAGCGATAACGCTGTTCATGTTGCTTTGGGTTTTCTCAGAACCCTTAAAAGCTTTCTTTGTCATAATAAAATTTATGTTTGAAAAAAGCCTCTTTGGTACAACGACATTCGAAGAGACATCCCTGCCGTTTTTTTATAGTACCATCATTCCCCAATGGAGCGATTTGCAACTCACTCATCAGGTAGTCACACCAGGTTGGTATTGACAAAAGCAAAGGTATGCACAAAAAAAATCCCGAAGAACAAATCGTTCCTCGGGTGGGAGTTTGTGGGAGTTTTAGTGGGAGTTTAACTAAAAAATAACTGTTTAGTGGGAGTTTTTAGCTAAAAAATAACCATTTAGTGGGAGTTTTTTTAACACGCCAGCTTGCTTGCCATTCCCAAAGCAATCTCCATGTAATCGTGAAAGCGCTTTCCTGTTACAGGGGCATCACGTTCAACCCACATCGCCACAGGTTTAGCAAAGCTAAGAACAGCCATGCGTTGCAGCTCCTTGGCATCAGGCAAATGCTGGTGGTTGGGCAAAAGACTGCGCACACGACAGCAAAATGCCTCATAGTCGGTTGCTTTTTGTACCTCGGCATCCACCATGGCTCGCATAACAGCATACCATTGCCGTGCATGCTTTACCGAGTTGCCAATTTCAATAATATAATCGTCAACCTGCGTGCTGCTAAGTTTACGTGCCGAGCGAAGTTTGTTTTTCGTGCGCCTGATAGCCATAAGCGCCTTGCGTGATGAAGCCCTTACCGAAGCCTTCTCCACGCCAACCACAACACCCTGAATGTCGATATTCATATCCTCAGTCAGGGGAATAGCATCAAAATCATCATTCTGAGGCACCAGCCAGCGGTTGCCCTCCTCATCAGAAAACAGCGTTTTCACCGTGCATTGCCCGTCAATACACGCCAGCACATTATCGCCGTCGTAAGCCGATACCCCCAGTCGCACCCTGAGCATGTCGCCGTCTTCATATCCAGCGTCGATCATCGAATTGCCGTTAGCCCGGATAATAATTTCGGGTTGCATGTTAGTGAGCGATTTAGGCAAAAGCCAGTAATCGTCAATACATTCATCGCCAATCTCTGTTGGTATTCCGCACTTCACCGAACAGCTGCTTACAGCAATCGGCGTATCGCATATCATAGGATTCCAACCTTGTTTTTCCAATAGGTTCATAGCCCTTTGCAGTTCGTTATTGTCTTTCATGATTATATCAAATCAATTTATTTTGTAGCGTTTTAGTTTTTTTGAGGTGCTAAGTTACTATGTTTTTGTCAAATTACAAAGAATTTTCCTATATTTGAGTTCTTTTAGTTAAAATTGATTTTGTTGTTATAAATTTCGTTATATATTATGGTGCATAGGATAAAAACGTTATAAATATTATCTTTATTTGCATTATGTTTTGCCACAAAAATGAAAGCTTATGAAAAATGTGTTTAATATAATATGCTTGTTCTTTATTGGTTTGTTTGTTTCGTGCAATTCTCTTTCAAAAGAAGTGGAATTGTCAGACGAAATACCTGCTATAGTTAAAGGTAAAACATTATGTTTAGATGATATATCTATAGCTAAGGAGTGGGATTCGATAGTTATCGTCAAACCTTATAGTAATATAGATGAGCTAAACGTGGATATGGATTTTGTTTCAAAACGAGAAATAAAATCCAAAGTGAATTATGATAATTCTTGTACAATAGTGTTTGTTAAAAATGGAGAGTTGGTTGCATTTTCCTTTGTTAAAAGAGATGTTGTTGACTTAGCAAAGACAACTAAAGTTGTATATAGCAGGAAAGATACTATTGTTGTTAAATAATTCCTTTTCTGCATATATTATTACTGAAGTTTCGTAAGTGAAT
>DGRY01000001.1 GCA_002391185.1 Prevotella sp. UBA4376 | reverse complement strand
AGCAGGATGCCGATATGGTGCTCTTTGTTCATCGTCCAGAATACTATCACATCTATCAAGATGAAAAGGGTAATGATCTTCATGGTATGGCTCAGATCATTATAGCCAAGCACCGTAAGGGTGCTACGGGCGATGTGCTTCTTAGTTTCCGTGGCGAGTACACTCGTTTCGAGAACCGTGAGGAGGGTTTCATAGCTCCGCTACCTCCAACCGAAGGTGGTGAAATTCATGGTTCAAAGATGAACACAGGCGATTTACCTCCTATGCCTGGTTTTGACCCAACAATGGGTTTTCCTCCACCTACAGCAGGTGGCGACGCACCATTTTAATGAATAATTAGACAAAAAGTACCAAATCGAAAGAAAATAACTCAAAAAACTTACAATTTCTTTGCTCAGTTCAAAAACTATCGTTATCTTTGCAAATGTTTAAAGAGACGATAAATTATGAGCAATTCTATTAATATACTAAGCATTATTATTCGAATTCGACTACAGAAAATAGTTGGAAGTGATAAGGTGTGTATATGATAGATAATAGTGATAAACAAGAGCCTTTCTCACTTCCGTATGGAGTGTGGAAGGCTTTTTTAATGTGATAACAATTAAAAAAACTATATAATGAGCGATAGACTTTACATTTTTGATACTACCTTACGTGATGGCGAGCAGGTTCCAGGATGCCAGTTGAATACCGTTGAGAAGATTCAGGTGGCCAAGCAGCTTGAACTGCTGGGTGTTGACGTTATAGAGGCTGGTTTCCCTATCTCAAGTCCGGGTGACTTCAATTCGGTAGTAGAAATCTCAAAGGCTGTTACATGGCCTACGATCTGTGCTTTGACACGTGCTGTAGAAAAAGATATTGATTGTGCTGCCGAGGCTCTTAAATGGGCAAAGAGAAAGCGCATTCATACTGGAATAGGAACAAGCGACAGTCATATTAAATATAAATTTAATAGTAATCGCGATGAAATCATAGAACGTGCTGTTCGTGCCGTAAAGTATGCAAAGAAATATGTTGAGGACGTTGAGTTCTATGCAGAAGATGCCGGTAGAACAGATAACGAATATCTTGCAAAAGTTGTAGAGGCAGTGATTAAGGCAGGCGCAACAGTTGTGAATATTCCAGATACAACAGGTTACTGTCTTCCAGAGGAATACGGTAATAAGATTAAATATTTAATGGAACATGTTGACGGTATAGACAGAGCGCGTCTTTCAACCCATTGTCACAATGATTTAGGTATGGCTACAGCCAACACCTTACAAGGCGTGCTCAATGGTGCACGACAGGTTGAGGTAACTATCAACGGCATTGGTGAACGTGCAGGAAACACTTCACTTGAAGAAATTGCTATGATACTAAAATGTCATAAGGGCATTGGTATAGATACTAATATCAACACTTGCAAGATTCTGCCTACATCACGCATGGTTTCAAGCTTGATGAATATGCCTGTACAGCCAAACAAGGCTATCGTTGGACGCAATGCCTTTGCTCATTCAAGTGGTATTCATCAGGATGGTGTATTGAAGAATGTGCAGACCTACGAGATTATCAATCCTAAGGATGTGGGTGTAAACGATAACGCTATCGTATTGACAGCACGCTCTGGTCGTGCCGCTTTGAAATATCGCCTTGAGGTTAATGGTGTGAAAGTTGATGATGAAGAACGTCTTGATACTCTTTACAAGCAATTCCTTGTTCTTGCTGATAAGAAGAAAGAGGTTACCGATGATGATATCCTGATGTTGGCAGGAGCCGATAAGACTGCATCACATAGCGTTAAACTTGATTATCTACAGGTTACCACAGGTAAGGGGTTCAAGAGTGTGGCATCAATCGGTCTTGATATTGCAGGACAGAAATTTGAGGAAAGCTCCACCGGAAACGGTCCTGTTGATGCTGCCATCTCAGCCCTTAAGAAGATTATAACCAAGAATATGACTCTCAAGGAGTTTACCATCCAAGCCATAGATAAAGGCTCTGACGATATGTGTAAGGTGCACATGCAGGTGGAATACGATGGTCACATTTATTACGGCTTTGGTGCCGAAACAGATATTGTTACTGCATCGGTGGAGGCTTATATAGATTGTATCAACAAGTTTAGAAATTAAAAATATTATATGAATACATTATTTGACAAGATTTGGGATAAGCATGTTGTGCAGATTGTAGAAGACGGACCTACACAACTTTATATTGATCGTTTGTATTGTCATGAGGTGACTACTGCTCAGGCTTTTGAAGGACTTCGTAATAGAAACCTCAAGGTTTTCCGTCCAGATCATGTTTTTGCCATGCCTGACCACAACACTCAAACACACGATCAGGATAAACCTATTACCGATCCTGTAGGTCGAAAGCAGGTAGAAACTCTTGATAAAAACTGTGAGGAGTTTGGTGTAACAGAATTTAAATACAACACTAAAGATAATGGTATCATACATGTTGTTGGACCAGAAAAGGGACTTTCGCTTCCTGGAATGACTATTGTATGTGGCGACTCACACACATCAACTCATGGAGCAATGGGTGCTGTAGCCTTTGGTATTGGTACTTCCGAGGTAGAGATGGTACTTGCCTCACAATGCATTCTTCAGCAGAAGCCAAAGTCAATGCGCATCAATGTCAATGGCAAACTTAACGAGGGAGTTACCGCCAAGGATGTTGCTCTTTATCTTATGAGTAAACTCACCACATCGGGTGCTACAGGCTATTTCGTTGAATACGCTGGCGATGTTGTTCGCAATATGTCTATGGAGGGACGTCTCACTCTTTGCAACCTCTCTATTGAGATGGGAGCACGTGGAGGTTTTGTTGCTCCTGATGAAACCACATTCGAATATATCAAGGGACGCGAATATGCTCCTAAGGGTGAAGAGTGGGAGAGATGTGTTGAGTATTGGAAAACTCTCAAGAGTGGTGATGATGCAGTATTTGACCGTGAACTCAATTTTGATGCTGCTGATATAGAGCCACGTATCACATACGGAACTAACCCTGGTATGGGTATTGGCATAACCGAAAAGGTGCCTACATTAGACGAGATTCCTGAAGAGGAACAGGCTGGTTTCATAAAGTCGCTCAACTATATGGGACTGGAGCCAGGTGAAAAACTTGAGGGACATCCTATCGATTATGTGTTCCTTGGAGCATGTACCAACGGACGTATAGAAGACTTCAGAGCTTTCGCAAGTATTGTTAAAGGAAAGCAGAAAGCAGACAATGTAACTGCTTGGCTTGTACCAGGTTCGCATCTTGTTGCAAAACAAATTAAAGACGAAGGACTTGATACCATTCTTCAGGCAGCAGGCTTTGAAATTCGCCAGCCAGGTTGCTCTGCTTGTCTTGCTATGAACGATGATAAGATTCCTGCAGGAAAGTATTCCGTATCAACAAGCAACCGTAATTTCGAGGGACGTCAGGGACCAGGTTCTCGCACTATTCTTGCATCTCCACTAACAGCTGCAGCAGCAGCCATCACAGGTAAAATCACAGACCCAAGAACTTTGTAATCATGAAACAGAAATTTAATGTTATAACTTCAACTTGTATCCCTCTTCCTTTGGAGAATGTGGATACTGATCAGATAATTCCAGCACGCTATTTGAAACTTACACAGAAAGATGGCTTTGGTCCTTATCTTTTCCACGATTGGCGATTTAATCCTGATGGTAGTGAGAAAAGCGATTTTGTTCTCAACAATTCAGATTTCAAAGATAGTATTATCCTTGTTGCTGGTAAAAACTTTGGCTCTGGTTCTTCACGTGAGCATGCTGCATGGGCCATTGCCGGCTATGGCATTCGTGTAGTCATCAGTTCTTTCTTTGCTGACATACACAAAAATAACGAATTGAATAATTTTGTGCTACCTGTTGTTGTTAGTGAAGATTTCCTGAAAGAGCTCTTTGACAGCATAGATGCTGATCACGCAATGCAGGTGAAAGTTGACTTACCTAACCAAACTGTCACCAACCTTGCTACAGGCAAGAGTGAAAAGTTTGAAATCAACGGATATAAAAAGCATTGTCTCATCAATGGTCTTGATGATGTTGACTTCCTTGTTGAGAACAGAGACAAAGTAGTAGAGTGGGAGAAGGAGTTTCTCTGACCATCGGTAGGAATTTAGTTGCTACAGAATGAATAATTCAATAGAAATAATGGATTGCACCCTTCGTGATGGAGAACAAACAAACGGTGTTTCGTTTCTGCCACACGAGAAACTCATGATAGCAAGGTTTCTTCTTCATGATGTGGGTGTTGACCGTATAGAAGTTGCATCGGCTCGTGTGAGCGAAGGCGAAAAGAATGCTGTTAGGATGATATGTCATGCTGCCGAAACAGCAGGAATGCTCGATAGAGTAGAAGTATTGGGATTTGTTGACGGTAATAAGTCAGTTGATTGGATTCGTGAATGTGGTGGCAAGGTTATCAACCTACTTGCAAAGGGCAGTAAACGACATTGTTCGCAACAGCTGAAGAAAACTACCGAGGAGCATCTTGAAGATATATTTTCTGTTCTTGACTATGCTGATAAGGTAGGAATGGAGGTTAATCTGTATCTTGAAGACTGGTCGGGAGGAATGAAAAACAGTCCTGAGCACGTAGAACAGATGATGAATGCTCTTTGTGGCAGCAACATCAAGCGTTTTATGTTGCCCGACACACTTGGCATTCTTAATCCTCTTGAGGTTGAAGAATACATCAGCAAGATGGTTGAGATGTGGCCACAATG
>DGRY01000064.1 GCA_002391185.1 Prevotella sp. UBA4376 | reverse complement strand
TTATTCTTGTTGACAACTGCCTTACTACATTCAAGGAGCTTGCACGCGAACACCGTCGTCAGTTCAACATTCCTGTTATCGGCATCACTGGAACCAACGGCAAAACAACATCCAAGGAACTCATCTCTGCTGTGTTGGCAAAGAAATACAACGTGATGCACACTGAAGGCAACTTCAACAACGATGTTGGAGTGCCAAAGACATTGCTTCGTTTGAACAAGGAACACGAAATAGCTGTTGTAGAGATGGGTGCCAGCCACCCTACAGACATAAAGGTACTTGTAGAATATGTAGAACCTACATGCGGTATGATTACCAATGTTGGTCGCGCTCACCTACAGGGATTCGGTAGTTTTGAAGGTGTGAAGAAAACCAAAGGCGAACTCTATGATTTCATCAAGGAACATAACGCCCTTGCTTTCCTCAACGAAAGCAATCCCGACCTTGTAGAAATGGCACAGGAACGTAATCTCGACCGCATCATCAGCTATGGTCAGAGCGAAGAAAGCGATTACGAAGTTAGCGGTCATGTTATTAGCTGTGCGCCATTCCTAAAATTTGAATGGCAGAGCAAGACCACATCTCCATGCGAGGTGCAGACACACCTTATTGGTGCTTATAATATTGATAATATGCTGGCAGCCATCACCATCGGTTTGCATTTTGGGGTAAGTCCAAAACAAATAAACGAGGCTCTTGAAGGCTACCAGCCAAGCAACAACCGCAGTCAGCTAACAGAAACAGAGCACAACCACCTTATTGTTGATGCCTATAATGCCAATCCATCAAGTATGGCAGCAGCTCTTGAAAATTTCAAGCTTATGGAGGTTGAAAACAAAATGGCTATCCTTGGTGATATGCGCGAATTAGGCGAAGTGTCTGATGCTGAACACCAAAAGGTTGTTGACAAGCTGAAAGCCGACGGAATAGAGAATGTATGGCTTGTAGGTGAAGAATTTGCTAAAACTAACTGCAATTTCCGCAAGTTCAACAATGTAGAGGACGTAAAAGCAGAAATAGCAAAACATCAGCCCCAAAACAGCTACATCCTTATAAAGGGTAGCAACGGTATCAAACTCTTTGAACTACCAGAAAAGTTATAAATAGCCAAGCCTTCGCAAGCTACGTTTGCTTGCGAAGGCATAAGAATATAGAGATGCACACTTGGCGCTAAATTAGAACAAATCTAACGGATGTTTACTTTTAAGCACAAAGCGCTTTCATTTTCTGAACTTCCATATTTTACACCTTTTTGAGATTTTACACGGTGCAAATATACACCTTTTTGAGATTTTCAGCAAGAGTTTTACTTGTATGCCGATTGTATGCAGGTTGCATGGTGACTAATAGGCTCTCCTTCGGAGAACCAACGGTCGCTGTTCGGCGATAGCCGAGGGAAAGCAATGGGCGGGGTGAGGTTATAAAAAGAAGAAAGCCGCTCGTCTCCGAAGAGAACGGGCGGCAAATGAAAGGAGGAAGTGGTACCTCTTGGAGTTGAACCAAGGACACATGGATTTTCAGTCCATTGCTCTACCACCTGAGCTAAGGTACCATTCTTGATTGCGGGTGCAAAGGTAAGGGTTTATTTTTAATATCTGCAATCCGCAATCAAAAATTAAACTTTGTTAACTATTTAAGTGGATTCCAACCTTGTGCAGTAATATCAAACTCGTTGTTGTCTCGAGTTATCAGTCGGCATCCAAGGTTTTCGCCTGTTATATAGCCAATCTGTTTTACGCCTTCCATGTCTTCAATCTTGGCATGATCTCCGATAGGAACGGTGAACAGCAGTTCGTAGTCTTCGCCGCCATTAAGCGCACATGTAGTTACGTTGAGGTTGAACTCTTCGGCAGCTACGGCTGTCTGGTAGTCGATAGGGATGTTCTTCTCGTAGATGCGGCATCCGCACTTGCTCTGGTGACAGATGTGAAGCAGTTCGCTGCTCAGACCGTCTGAGATGTCCATCATGGATGTAGGATGGATGTTTGCTTCGCGCAGTCTTGCCAACACATCGCCTCGTGCTTCTGGTGCCTGCTGGCGTTGCAGGAGATATTCCTTGCCGGCAAAGTCGGGTTGGAAATCCTCAACAGCCTGTCGCCTGTCGCGCAAAGCCTGCAGTTTGGCTTCGTCCTTGTTTGCCTGAGCCTCACGCACCTCTTTATTATATTCCTCTATCTGCTGATAGTAAACAGCCTTTTCTCTTTCGAGGAGCTGCAGTCCCATGTAGCTTGCACCAAGGTCGCCAGTAACACAGATGATATCTGTTTCCTTTGCGCCATTGCGATAGACAATGTCGTCCTTGTTGGCTTCGCCGATACATGTTATGCTGATAGCAAGGCCTGTGCGTGATGATGTAGTGTCTCCACCTACGATATCTACGTTCCAGCGGTCGCAAGCCAGGCGCACTCCCTTGTAGAAATCTTCGAGGTCTTCTACCTTGAAACGTTTTCCTACTGCAAGGGAGATTGTCATCTGACGTGGAGTGCCATTCATTGCAAAGATGTCGCTTATGTTCACCATGGCGCTTTTGAAGCCGAGGTGTTGCATGTCCATATATGTGAGGTCGAAGTGTACACCCTCCATGAGCATGTCGGTTGTTACAAGAACTTCTTTATCTGGATAGTGCATCACGGCACAGTCGTCGCCAACGCCATAAACGGTTGATTCGTTCTTTGGTTCATGGTCTTTTGTGAGATGACGTATGAGACCGAATTCTCCTAATTCCTTTATTTCCATTTATTGTTTTCTTGCGAAGGTTCAATCAATTAGCTACGCTTGATTATTTCTCTAAATATTTCTGTCATTCGAGGCTGTGCTTCGTTGGCAGCTATCTGTACCTCTTCGTGGCTAACCTTTACTGGTGTGTCGAAGCCTCCGAGGTCGGTAATTACGCTGATGCCGAAAACTTTGATGCCGCAATGACGTGCCACGATGACTTCGGGTACTGTTGACATTCCGACAGCGTCGCCGCCTAAGATGCGATACATTTTGTATTCGTGTGGTGTTTCAAAAGTTGGTCCTTGTACACCTACGTATGTACCATGCTTTACAGCAATGCCTTTTTCTTCGGCAATCTTGTCGGCTAGGGCGATGAGTTTTTTGTCGTATGGCTCGTGCATATCAGGGAAGCGTGGGCCTGTTGGCAGGTTCTTTCCGCGAAGTGGGTGTTCGGGGAAGAAGTTGATGTGGTCTTCAATAATCATTAGGTCGCCAATCTTGAAGGTTGGGTTCATACCTCCCGAGGCATTACTTACGAAGAGTGTTTCTATACCCAGTTCGTACATAACTCGTACAGGGAATGTAACTTCTTTCATGTTGTAGCCCTCATAGAAGTGGAATCGACCTTCCATTGCCATGATGTCTTTGCCGCCGAGTTTACCAAAAATCAGTCTTCCTGCATGTCCTTCTACAGTTGATACTGGGAAGTTAGGTATTTCGCTATATGGAAACTCATAGCTGTCGGTAATCTCAGAAGCTAATTGTCCGAGTCCCGTTCCCAAGATGATTGCCGTCTTTGGACTTGTTGTCATCTTTTCTCTTAACCAGGATGCTGTTTCTTGAAT
>DGRY01000051.1:340-13206 GCA_002391185.1 Prevotella sp. UBA4376 | reverse complement strand
CCCGTGAAGTTCATCTGGACCCACGATGCCTTCCGCGTTGGTGAGGATGGTCCTACCCACGAGCCAGTTGAGCAGGAAGCACAGATTCGTTTGATGGAGAAACTGAAGAATCATTCAGGCAAGCCATCAACACTCGTTCTTCGTCCTGCAGATGCAAAGGAGACAACAGCAGCTTGGCAGCTTGCTATGGAGAATATGTCAACTCCTACAGCACTTATCCTTTCTCGTCAGAATATCAACAATCTGCCAGAGGGCAACGACTACAGTCAGGCAGCTAAGGGTGGTTACATCGTAGCTGGTTCAGATGAGAATCCAGATGTAATCCTCGTTGCTACAGGTTCTGAGGTTTCTACTCTTGTTGCAGGTGCAGAACTACTTCGCAAGGATGGCAAGAAGGTTCGCATAGTAAGTGTTCCTTCAGAGGGCCTCTTCCGTCAGCAGACTAAGGAGTACCAGCTTTCTGTTCTTCCACACGAGGTTAAGAAGTTTGGTCTTACAGCCGGTCTTCCTGTAAATCTTCTCGGTCTTGTTCCAGAGGCAGAGGGTACAATCTGGGGACTTGAGTCATTTGGTTTCTCAGCACCTTACAAAGTTCTTGACGAGAAACTTGGCTATACAGCAGAGAATGTTTACAAGCAGGTAACTGACTTGTTGAAATAATATTGTTTAACCCCTACCCTATCCTTCTTATCAAGGTGCAAACCTTTGTTAAGAGGGAAGGGTAAAAAAAATTCAAATCGCTATGGAAGTAAAAACAGTCGGTTTAGCCAGCGATCACGCAGGCTTCCCATTAAAGCAATTCGTTCTTGAGTATCTTGAAAAGAAAGGATATCCAGTAAAGGATTTCGGTACATTCAGCGATGAGAGTGTTGACTATCCAGATTTTGCTCACCCATTGGCAGAAGCTATTGAAAGTGGCGAAGTTTATCCAGGTATCGGCATCTGCGGTTCGGGTGAAGGCATGGCTATCACATTGAACAAGCATCAGGGTGTTCGTGCTGGTTTGGTATGGAACAAGGAAGTTGCTCAACTTATCCGTCAGCACAATGATGCCAACGTAGTTGTTCTTCCAGGTCGCTTTATTGATAATAAAACAGCTGAAAAGATTCTTGACGAGTTCTTTACAGCTTCTTTTGAAGGCGGTCGTCACGAGCGTCGTGTAAGCAAAATAGCAATAAAGTGATTTAATTTTTGTGTTTTGCACATATAATGAGGCAATCCTTAATTGGATTGCCTTTATTTTTTTTCATGAGGTTATGAGATTGCCATACTATATCTTCAGGCTAGGAGTTAGTATCATGTTTATACGTTATAAACACTATACTTATTGACGCTAAGTATTATACTAATTAATAACAAACAGAAGAGAATCTATAAGCTGCTTTGCAAAAATATATACTAACAGCCATGGAGCAGCCATGGAGATTCCACAGGTTAACATATCAAGCACATCATTGACAGAATGTTTGTTACCACTTACAAGGGCATAACTTATTGCCATAACACAAACGGAAAATGCGCAATAAGGTACAATACTATTTGAGAAACTACTTGGCCATAGATCACCTGTAGCACTTAATAAGATTGCATGTGGGACAGCTGTTAGAAGGCAGATAATGATAATAAATATAATAGCCTCAAGTATAAGCAATCGTACTCCCAATTTTTCACGAAATTCCATTGGGTGATGAAGTGTAGTGAGACCGCTTGAGGTAACTGCTCCAAATGCTATGAAGCACACAAGTAGCGTTACAAGAAATGGAGTTCCTATATTTGAAGTGAACTGACCGAAAAACCATCTTATTCCTTCACTACTCAGCAATGAACGCACGAAAAGCTCGGGCATCGCGGCTGTTATAAGCCACGATACCAAAATAAGTATAATTTGGAATACTCCCAACCAAAGAACAAGATGTGCTATTCGAAATTTATTCATCATCAGACTGCAGATTGTCAATATCAAGAATGTGTAGTTCAAAAGCGCGTACAACAAGTCGTGTTGCATTTACTCCTGCACTTCTTTCCGGGAAGAGTTTCTGCACCAGTTCGTTTTGGCGTTTCTCAAGACTTTTTACTCCAAACGGCATACCTCGCAGATTTGTTATCTGTTCCTTTGTGTAGCCTAATGCAAGGTGACGAAGGAAACGTTCGTCATATTCATCAATCTCATAGTTTACCAAAGCCTCTTGACGCAATATTTCGCCATTAATACTTTTCTTGAAACGTTCTACAATCTTTTCAAGAATAGGCTGATTAAAAACAAGACGCTTACCATCCATGACGCTTGCCACATCTCCACGTGTAAGCAGTTCACCTGTTTTAAGTATAATACCATCTGCTCCTGCATCAAGAACATCAACCCATAGTTTTTCATTAAGAATCTCACCTGTAAAGATGAGTACTTTGATTTCTGGATGAGCTTCTTTTGTCTGACGACAAATCTCAACTCCTACCGTAGTGCTACCACCAAGTCCTAAATCAAGGAGAACCAGATCAGGAAGCTGCTCTTTCATAAGTTTCCAATATGCACTTTCGTTCTCAGCAGTTCCTATTATCTCTGCTTCTGGAATGTCATTACGGATTATTCCTTCTGTGCCCTTCAGTTCAAGAGCAACATCTTCAACAATAAGTATCTTAAAATTTTTCATTGTCTATATTTCCTTTATAATTCGTCTATATTATTTTTCCATGTTAAATATCTTTGCCATGTAATTTTTGGCATACGAATGTTTATATATGTGTTATCACCCTTATTGTATGCCATAATACCACAAGCTCTAAGGTTGTTGTTGTCTCCCATCTCACGTAGAATCTGGCGACAAAGCATAAAATCTATATTCACAGATGAAGAAGTGAAAAGAAGCGAAGCCTGAGAGTCGGTAAGAGGATAGTTATACAGAACAACCTCTATATCACTGTATACATTATCAACATTTTTTGCGTTTATATCTATGTTTTGCGCCTGAGAAAGTTTTTTTAATAACACAAAAAGATAATCAATAATATTATTATCTACTACGAAAGAACTATCAAGTTGTCTTTGTGCCTGAAGGCTTAACAAAGAATAGATCTCTTTGTAGTATTGTGCAACATCTGTAACAGTTTGTATATCAAAATCTCCCAAATCTATAAGCTGTTTTATCCTTGAAGGATAATACATCGTTTCATGTTTCAATGTAGAAAGACAATTGTCAAGCACATTATTGCTAACATACAATTTTGCATCTTCATATTTGATACGATTAAGTTCGTCTTCAGCAAGTTCTATGTTTGATAAAAGTTGCTGATTAGTATCAATACTTTTTCTCAAAGCCTCCTTGATATTTGTTACTACAATATGTAGAGAAGACTCTTTCGGAATGAGATTAACCTGCCTGTCCATCCAAATGTGAGAAATAGCATCAAGTTTTTTTTCTGCATTGTCTTCAGCTAACAACACAGAATTAATTTTCATAACTCTATCAAGACAGAAACGATAGTAAAGTCTATGACGATAATATAAGAAATAGTAAGCAGGAAAAATGCTTATGAGAAGCAAAATCAACAGAATTATCGCCACGTTCTTACTGTTTTCAGATCGTTCCATCACACGTACATAGTTATCAAGAGAATTGTCTGCCGATTTCAGTCTAAAGAGCTGAGTATATATTTGATTATTATAGTTATATACATCCCACAAATGCATAGCAAGAGCTGCCACGGCACTTTCGTTACGTATGTCGAGAATTATATCGTAGTCGATGGATAATCGTTGTTTAAACCATGATATTTCAGCAACCTTAGTGTCATTAGATGCTATAGAAGGAAGTTGCATATAGTCATGACCATAGGGTTTGATATTGGCATAATACTCATTTAATTTCAAGCAGCAACTGTCAGCAAACAGAAATGTACGCTCATACTGTCCACGAACATTGCAATAATAGGCAGAATCAGCGTATTGAGATGCTTTTTCAAGAATGCTGTTGTGGTATTTATTATGATTACGTTTAGCTCTTGCCGACAAAGGACAAGAGGTAACAAGAATTGAAAGTGCCAACAACACACGTAGCATTCCCTTTGGAAGTCTGAAGAAGAAGCGTGAACCAGTGGGAGAATTTTTCTCTACGGCAATATTGCATACAGAAAAAAGCTGACTTGTCTTGCGGTATTTTTCTATAATACCCTTACAATTCATCAAACCAAATCCATGACTCTGCTGAATCTGAGCAGAGTTTGAATCGAGAATAGGCTTTGTGTCGAAAACATGTCCCATCTGCTGCTCAGACATACCTATCCCCGTATCAGCAACACTTATTTCAACATAGGAATCAGACTCATTTGCCGAAATAATCACTTTCCCACCCTTAGGGGTGAATTTTTTTGCATTATCAGCAAGGGTGTTTATCATGAAAAGAGTCAGTATCGGATCAGCCTTCACCACAGAACTTGTATGTTTAACAACAAAATCAATTCCATGCAATTTGAAAGCCATATTGTCTTTGCTCACAATATCAAACAAATGCTGCAGAGGAAAACTCTCAACGTGCAAGCGGAGTTGTCCTTGACGAAGTTGTATCCACTTTGTAAGAACCTCATTATCAGCATTAATCTTGTCAATAAGTTCTGATATATATTGCAAACGTTCAGCTACAATAGCCTTGTTGGAAGAATCAGCCTTTATACGCGAGAGTTCGTTAATTATGCGATCTATTAATGGTGTAATAGAATTGACAAGTGATATCTTTGCACGTTGTTCCAAATTGCGTTCTTTGTTTAGCTGCAAACGACGTCGCGCCATTTCTATTTCCTCATCAACCTCCTCACGTCGCTCAATCTGACTCTGCATCTTCTCCTCGTTGCGCTGTTTCCATTCGTTTAAAGGAGCGAGCAAGGAGTGTATAGACTGTTTTTTTTCACTCATTCTACGCATAGAATCAAAGATGATGAGAAGCACAACCACAACAACTATCATGAACACCACAGCAACAATCATCCAGTTTAGAATCTTTGAAGAGTGGTCTAATTGAGTTGCACGAGCCTCCAACTGACGATCCTGTCTGGTTTGCTCTTGCATGTCAAGATAGATATTGCGATTATAGTCGCTACTTCTCTTGTCATCAATGGCAGAATAAGCCAATGAAAGCTGTTCACGAATAGAAGCAACAAGATCTGGAGCTTTATTTATAACCTCATCCTGACGCAGAGCATTATTAAGGCAAATAATAGCAGAGCCATAGTCTTCCACTCCCCAGAAACACTTTGCCAATGTGCGGTAGCTACCTGCAATCTGATAAACATCACCATATCTCTGGAAAATAGCCAAAGAGCGTTGCGCAAGATTACCCGCAAGAAGAGAATCAGGCATATTGTCTGTATTCAAAAACTTCATGGCAGGAAGGTTGTCTTTTATGAGTTTCCTCCGTGAGTGATCATCCTCCATGTGTTCAGCAATAGCCTGCATAGAATTAGCTTCCCAATACGGCAGATTATATTGTCGAGAAAGCAGAAAGCAACGAAGCAGATAGTCAAACTCCAACTGTTGTATTTCATCAGCAGAACCTTTATTTATGATACCGCCAGCTCCAATATTATAGTAGTAGTTGAGCAACTGCGCCACATCTTTTTTTATATCTCCATCAGGATCAATATTATTTAATGCCTGAGCAGAACGCTGCAAAAGACCTACATAATAAAAATAAGTTGATTCAACTATACGGAATTCACTTTCTGCATAAATCAAGCGAAGATGTTGATGCTCATCAAGCGAAGAACATTCCTCGTTTATACGCTTTATACGACGTATTGCACTCTCGCGATAACCATAAAAATCTTTGTTTCGTGACTGCCTTTGACACAAACGCATTAACTGCACATCAGCAACAAGCAGCTCTATCTGATTGTCTGTCATATCAAGAGCCTTTTGAAGTTGCTGTTCGGCATTCTCATAGTCCATCTTCACCAGACTAACAAAAGCCATGTTGTTCAGGGCTTCAGCTTTACCTGCATCATAATTCACAGCCTGTTCATAGGCTTTTTCTGCAAAAAAAAGCGTGGAATCAATATCGCGGTAATGATAATAATATGAAGACTCGTTAAGACTATTCACTTCATCCTTATGACGAGGTGAACAAGCTGAAAAGAGTTGCCCAAAAGCATAGCAACAAATCAGCAAAAAAACTATTTGTTTGCTCTTATTCCAAAACATTCATTCTTGGAAGACAATTAAGTTTTATTTTCCAATTATTGTTATCATATACAGCTTTGAGACGGAAAGTTGCCTGTTCTACAATATGCCCTTCTGTGCCTATCGTATCAATACTCAAGAAGTTATTTACATTAACAAGCACGTAAGCAACCGAATCGTCAACAAACTCAATATCCCCTATCTCGTATGTAGCTCCCTGTTCCTGATTGCGCAGAATATCAATATCAGCCTGATGAACTTGACTCGCAGCATAACGAAGCCACTTGTGAGAATCATCCGTTACATAAGGCAAAGCCTCTTTAAAATGCCAGTTGAAATAGCTGGTAGAAAAAGAATCTATTGTTACATTCAATTGATCTTCACTACCTTCGTGATTGCATGATGTAGCAAACGGAAGCATAAAGAAGCAGACTATAAAGGCTATAAAACCATATTTGGCTGATTTAAAAAACATATTATTTTCATTAAATTACGACAAAGGTAATGAATTAATTTGGATATGTCATTAGATTTTAATAATTTTGTAGAAAAAGTAAGAACTATAATGCTGAGATTTATCTCTTTTGGAAGTGGCAGTAGTGGAAACTGTTACTATATATATACTGACACCGATAGTCTGATGATAGACGTAGGAATAGGTATTCGTACTCTTAAAAAACATTTAAAGAACTATGGCATCAAGCTAACAGATATTCGTCATCTGCTTATTACGCATGATCATGCCGACCATGTGAAATCCATTGGAAGTTTAAGTACCGATATGACCTTGCCTGTGTATTCAACAAGCAAGGTACACGAAGGTATTAACAACAACCTTAGCGTAAGAAAGAAAGTAAATCCTTCAAATGTTAAGTTTGTTGAGAAGAATACTACTACCAAGATTGGAGAATTTGTGGTTACACCTTTTGGCGTTCCTCATGACAGTTTGGACAATGTGGGATATAAAATAGAATGTGAAGGTGTTGTTTTTGTATTAATGACTGATATTGGTCATGTTACAGATGAAATGAAAGAATTCATTGGCGAAGCAAACTATCTCGTAATAGAAGCCAACCACGATGACGAAATGCTTGCACATGGTCCTTATCCTCAACACCTTAAGGTACGAATATCTGGACCAAATGGTCATCTAAGCAACAAAGAATGTGCTATTGCTATTGCCGAAAACGCATCTCCTGCTTTGAAACATGTTTGGTTATGCCATTTGAGCGAGGAGAATAACCACCCAGTCCTTGCCGAAAAAACTATAGAACAAGTATTACGCTCCTATGGTTTGGTTGTGGGAAAGGACTTTAATGTTGAAGTTTTAAGACGCAAGATTCCAAGTGGACCATATAGTTTATGCGCGGCAAAGCCGCTAAATGATAAATGACAAATTATAGATGATAAAGAGAAGCGCAAAGCGCTAAACAAATAACGCCTTATTTTATTTTTGTCCCTTATCGGAATTTTCTGAATTATCGGAACATTCAGAATTATCGGAATAATCGGAACATTCAGAATAATCGGAATTTTCAGAATTTAAGGAATAGAGAAAAGCCCCTTGCAGTTTTCGTCTGCAAGGGGCTTTTTGCTTTATCATTTAGCAAAACGCTAATCTAAAATGGCAATCCTACAGCAAAATGGAACGTGAAGTCACGACTCAATTTTGGATTAACTATAGCCCAATGTTCTTCATCTGTTTCGTATGCAGGATTAATGGCTTTCATACCCATATCAAAACGCAGGATGAAGTAGTCAAAGTTAAGTCTCAATCCAAGGCCATACGAAACTGCTATCTGCTTATAGAACTCATTAAGTTTGAATTGTCCACCTGGTTGCTCTGCATAATTACGCAACGTCCAGATGTTTCCTGCATCAATAAACGCAGCTCCATCAAATTTCCAAAACAGCTTTGTTCTATATTCCATATTCATATCGAGCTTCATATCACCCGTTTGATTAATGAAATCTATACGTCCATCAGTACCTCTGAAGCTACCAGGTCCAAGCCCTCTTACACTCCATCCTCTCACACTATTAGCTCCACCTGAGAAATAGCGCTTTTCAAAAGGAAGAATTGTACTATTTCCGTATGGCCATGCAACTCCAAAACCAACATGAGTAGCCAATGAGTTATTGGAATCAAACTGAAACAGATGTGTGTAGTCGAAATCAAACTTCACATATTGTGCGTATGCGATATTCAGAAAAGTATATTGCCCGTTGGAATTTCTATGAAATCCCATTCCATGCGCCAAGCTATTAAGTATGTTGCCTGATGTTTCCACATTTGCCTTTAGAGCATCAGAACTGGTGTTATATGACATTCCGAAACCTATTTTCATTATGAACAGGTCCTCATAATTATACCTAAGAATAGCGTTCCTATTGTTTTCGCTATCAAGATAATCATGCTTGAATGTTTCACTTATCCAAGGCATATAGACATAGTTCATATCAAGCAGATCGAGACGGAAATTCAGATGATGCCCCACGTCGCTCCATCTATATCGCCAAGCAGCCGAAAACACTCTACGATGAAATTCGGGTCGGTTCTGCATATTGTATCCTGCAGAAAGCTCTGATGTGGCATTACTCCTGCGAACAAAAGCTCGTGAAAGCAATGGGGCAAGAAATCTTGGGAATTGCAGCTTTCCTTCTATATTATATTCCACATAGTCTTGATTCTGGTAGCCTTCAAGTCCTTTAATTGCTTCAAACGCTCCACGCAATTGAATGCTAAGCAATTCTGAGCCACGAAAGAGATTACGGTTTTCGTATGTAAGAGTGGCTGCAGCGCCCAAATCTCCAGCCGTGTTAGTTCCTTCTGGCTGAAAGGAAAGCATGTTGGGCTTGTTGGTGCTCACTTGAATATTGCAATCAAGAAGATTGCTGTTTGGTACTTCGGCGAATGTAATATTTGTATATCTGATAGCCCCAAGACGTGCAAACTTGTTATAGGTTTGCTGAAGCGCTTTGTTGTTAAAATACTGTCCTTCCTCAAAAACCGTTGCATTTTCAAGAACCTTCTTTCTAAAAGGAATGCCTGAAGATTCTCCGCCAATATATTTTATGCGCCTGATAGTGTAACGCGGATGTTCTGTTGCCGGCGAAGAACTGCTTGCGCGATATTTATAAAGGTTCAGTACGATATTTATCTTATTATCATATACAGATGAATCGGCACTAAACTGTATGTAATCCTTGTGGAAGCGATAAAACCCTCGTTCAAGCAGATAACTTGTAATTCTTTTGCGTTCTAAATCCAACGCATCAACAGTAAATCGGCTTCCCTTTCTAAGTTGTGGGACAAAAGTATCACCTTTTCCTCCAATATTCAACAGCTTTGCTACAGCTGAATCCTCTATATTGTAACGTATGTTGTCGATATAATACGGAATACCAGGATTAAGGTGATAAATCGCCTTGATACCTTTCCCTCTCACCTTTGTTTCTAAGTTTACCGACGAATGAATGTAGCCCATGTTTTGCATGGCATTCTTTAAATCTACGCACGACAGATTTGCTTGAACGGTATCGTATATAACAGGCTTTTCACCAATACTTTTCAAAGTTTTGTTAATCCATTTTGTAGTATCCGTACCCGCCAAAGCATACGTACCAAGAGGTATCTTGAAGAGAGAAAACCATTTGGAATTTGCCTTTTGACGAATATAATCTTTCAGGGTACTCGGATCTAATTCTTTAGAATCTGTTTTCACTTCTACACTTTTGAGGATGTAGTGTCCATCCTCAACAAACTTTGATGCGCTACATGAAGCTAAAACGCACGAAGCAAGAAACAAATATATAATAATATTCCTATTTAATTTCATTTTCAAACTATCAGCAATTGGGTTGCTGATGCAAAGATAGTTTAAATTTCTGATATCTTACTTTTATTTTCAATATTAATTATTACTTTTGCATATATAAACTAACAAGGAATGATAAGTAAGGCGAAAATAAAATTCATTCACCAATTGGAGCACAAAAAACAACGTGTGCAGCAACAACTCTTTGTTGCCGAAGGACCAAAGGTTGTGGGCGATCTTATAAAAAAGTCCACTCCCCGACTTGTGGTCGCACTTGATTCTTGGCTTTCATCTAAGCATTTCGACAGTTCTGTTGAAGTATGTAGCGTTACTGGCGATGAGTTGCGAAAGGTTAGCTTTCTGCAGCACCCACAGGATGTAGTAGCACTCTTCCCTATTAACGACAACGAAGAAATTCTTCCAAATGCAAGCAAGGAGCTTATACTTGCACTTGACGGAGTTCAGGATCCCGGCAATCTTGGAACCATCATTCGCATAGCCGACTGGTTTGGTATTTCTCATATTGTCTGTTCACAAACAACAGCCGATGTGTACAATCCCAAAGTGGTACAAGCTACAATGGGAAGTATAGCCCGAGTAACCTTGCACTATACCGACTTGCAAACTTACATAGGTTCGCAGAAAAACGACGTGCCTGTTTATGGCACCCTACTCGATGGCAACAATATTTATAAGGACACACTTTCACAAAACGGCATCATAGTCATGGGAAACGAGGGAAATGGCATTTCGCCAGAGATACGTAGAATGGTGAACCATCGTATTTTGATACCTAACTATCCAGAAGGACGCGACACAGCCGAAAGTCTTAATGTGGCCATTGCAACAGCAATCACATGTGCCGAATTCCGTCGTCCAAAATAAAAGAAAAAATCACACAACAAAAATGGAAAATACTGATTTATACAAAACTCGCAGCTATTCGGGATGCCTTCGGGATGCCTATAGGATGGTGAACACAAATTTCAAGACTATCTTACGCCACACATGGATGCCAATTTCCTTGTCATCTGCCATGGGTGTCATATCAATCCTTTTCAGACTCCCTGACAAAGACATCCACGAGTTAGGAAGCAACAATCCAACAATAACAGCTATTATTGTTTTTCTTGCAACCATAATAAGTATGGCTGCAGCTTCGTGGTTGTTAGGAGAACTCTACTCTTTGCTTAACAACCACGGAAGAAAAACTAACTTTAAGCGCAGTCTTACCCTTCAGATTTTTTCCGTTGTTTTGGTGCTACTATATATATTCAATGCTTTTTCGGGAAACAACATACTCGTATTTTCAATAGTCACAATATTGTTCTTTATATGTGCTTTCCCATTGACATTTGCCCAAACAAAATTCATAGCAGACAAGAGTCGCACCCTTCACGACCTGTTCATGAAGGATTATGCACAAGGATGGCGTCATTTTGGATTTATCTTCATAACAGCCCTACTAACAGGAATCATAATCACAGCAATATGTTCTATTGTGATGATACCACTAATGATTGTGATGTTTGCACAAGCATTCAATCAGGTAGGTATGCTTGCCGGTGACCCCAACGGAGCCCCAGGCTACTTCTTCATTCTGCTTGTTGCCACATCATTTTTCACCATATTCCTTTTAAACTACCTCTTCGTGTGGAATTTCATAGTTCAATACTATATGTATGGTTCTATAGAAACAACTGATAGAGAGAAAGAAGCACGAAAGAACACCTTACTCGAGAGTGACATCGAATTTAAAGAAAACAATTAAAACAATAGAGACACATAGAGATGAAACCACAAAAAATACTCTTTATTGATCGCGACGGCACACTTATCGAAGAACCCGAAGACGAGCAGATTGATTCATTTGACAAACTGAAATTCATCGAAGGAATGTTCCATAATTTAGCCTTCATCCGCAATAATCTCGACTTCAAATTCGTAATGGTAAGTAATCAGGATGGACTTGGCACCAGCTCTTTCCCAGAAGATACATTCTGGCCTGTACACAACTTTATCCTACAAAGCCTAAAAGGCGAAGGAATAGAATTCGACGACCAACTTATAGACCGTCATTTCCCTGAAGACAACTCCCCTATGCGCAAGCCAGGAACAGGCATGCTGAAGGAATACATTGACAACCCAGCTTATGATATAGCAGGAAGCTATGTGATTGGCGACCGAGAAACCGATGCCCAACTAGCAGAAAAACTTGGATGCAAAGCTCTCATTCTCGGCAAAGACGGAATGACATGGGATAAGATTGCCGAAATACTCTTTGCAGGTGAGCGCATATCAGAGATTCACCGAGTAACAAAGGAAACTGATGTTTACGTGAAGCTAAACCTTGACGGCACTGGCAAATGTGATATCTCTACCGGCCTTGGCTTCTTTGACCACATGCTCGAGCAGATAGGCAAACATGGCATGATGGACCTCACCATTCACACAAAGGGCGATCTTGAAGTGGACGAACATCACACAATCGAGGACACAGGTATAGCCCTTGGAGAATGCATTCTTGAAGCATTAGGCAACAAACGCGGTATTGAACGCTACGGATACTGCTTGCCTATGGACGATTGTCTCTGTCAAGTAGCACTCGATTTCGGAGGTCGTCCATGGCTTGTATGGAACGCCGAATTCAATCGTGAGAAAATAGGCGAAATGCCAACCGAGATGTTCCTTCATTTCTTTAAGAGTCTAAGCGACTCTTCAAAGATGAATCTCAACATAAAGGCAGAAGGCACCAACGAACACCACAAGATAGAAGGCATATTCAAAGCTCTTGCTCGCTCGCTCAAAATGGCCGTTCGCAGAGACATCTATCACTTCGAACTACCTTCAACTAAAGGAAAACTATAGTTAATTGGGAATTA
>DGRY01000051.1:0-277 GCA_002391185.1 Prevotella sp. UBA4376 | reverse complement strand
AATTAATAATTCAAAATTAATTAATTTTTAATCGCCCATTCGGGCGACTAATTCCAAATTCCACATTCGTAATTCGTAATTCCCACTCTTCTCGTTAAATCTTATTAAAGTTTCTATATTTTTCCTTTAATTCTCTTTTACACCTCATAAATATTTAGTAACTTTGCGCCCGATTTAGTCCGTGGAGGCTCGAATAAGTGCTGACAAAAGTCAGTCGCCTTGCGGAAAAACCCGTTTAAATAATTAAAATGTACGCAATTGTAGAAATTAACGGTCA
>DGRY01000014.1:761-5805 GCA_002391185.1 Prevotella sp. UBA4376 | reverse complement strand
CTTTGCGCGATTGCGCACTGGTGCATCAGCACTTTATTTTCTAGTGTATGAATGGATTCTTTCTGAAAGAGAATAATGATATTGATGTTGGGCTTGGAAAGCATGCTTTCTAAAAGCCAAAGCATCAATATCATTATAGGCTCATTCTGAGCCGTATTCCATTCATACACATTTTCTTCTTTTTAAAATCTCAAGTAAAATAATTCGCTTGCGAAACTTTAGTATTTTATATAAAAGTGTTAATTCTACACTACAACGCAAAAAAAATGCGTGTAATATGTACAAGATTAAATAAAATGTTGTAAATTTACACCCATAAAATCAAATTTACCTATAATTAAATGAATTATTCACCTAATAATCATGTTTATATGAATAGCCTAAAACATTTAATGCTTGGAGCAGGCGTTGTTACTGCTCTATTCTCAGCATGTGCGGGCAAAGATGCACAGCTGACAGTTTCTGGTTTAAATCCAGCTGCTTTTGATTCAACAATCAACGGCAAGAAAACCGAGTTGATCACTTTGAAGAACAACAATGGCATGGAAGTGTGCCTCACCAACTATGGTGGTCGTGTTGTGTCTCTTGTTGTACCAGACAAGAATGGTACTCCTACTGATGTTGTTTGCAGTTATGATAATCTTGCTCAGTATGCAGACACCTTGAATACCCCTTCTGATTATGGTTCAACTGTTGGTCGTTATGCCAACCGTATCAAGGATGGAAAGATTACTATTCTAAAGAGTGATACTACCGTAAGCAAAGACATTAAGGAATTAAAAGAGCATGTTACAATTGTTGAAAATCACAATTATATAACATATAATCTTCGTAAGAACGATAATGGGAACTGCCTTCATGGCGGTGGTAACACAGGTTGGATGAATAAGGTGTATGATATTACAGCAAAGACAGATACTTCTGTAACATTTGCTATTACTGCACCTGATGGCGAGAATGGTTTCCCTGGAAATGTGAAGGCTACAGCCACATATACTGTAACAAGCGATAATGCTCTTGATATTGTATTTGAGGCTACTACAGATAAGAGAACTGTAATTAACATGACAAACCACAGCTATTTTAATTTGACTGGTGATTTGTCAAAGGCAGGAACAAGCCAGATTATGTATATCAACGCTGATTGTTTCACACCTGCTGACTCTCTATATATTCCAACAGGCGAAATTCGTTCTGTATATGGTACACCAATGGACTTTACAAAGAAGCATGCTATTGGCGAGACTATAGGCAACACGTTCTTTGATCAGATAAAGAATGCTGGTGGTTACGATCACAACTGGGTTCTTAATACAAAGGGTGACGATAAGGTTGTAGCAGCAAGTCTTTATGCTCCAAACAATGGTATCTTCATGCAGGTTTATACCAATGAACCAGGTATGCAGGTTTATACTGGTAATTTCCAGGGTACAGGTATTGCTTGCAAGCATGGTGTTAAGTATCCAAAGCATGTGAGTGTTTGCTTTGAGAGTCAGAAGTTCCCAGACTCTCCTACCAAATACAATGCAAAGACTAAGGGTTGGGAAGTATCTAATCCTTTCCTTAACCCAGGTGAGAAGTATCATTCACATCTTGTTTATAAGTTCTCTGTAAAATAGTTAGATAAATAGAAACCTTTTTCGTTATGACATACAAAACTTTTTGTTTTGTTCTCTGCCGCAACAAAGAGGTTTCTATGCTAAAATGAATTAACTCAAAATCGAAAGAAAAGAGAGAATAACTCATTGAAAACTTAAACTTAAAAACAAAATAATCAAAATGAAAAGTATTAGCGAAGCATTGGCTTCATCGGGATTTGAGACTATTGATTTCCTCATCCTCGTGTTCTATCTAATTCTTCTTGTAGGATTAGGTCTCTTCTTGAGCCGTAACAAAGACGGAAAGGAAAAGACAGCTAACGACTACTTCCTTGCTGGTAACACTCTTACCTGGTGGGCAGTAGGTGCATCTCTTATTGCTGCTAACATTTCAGCAGAACAGTTTATTGGTATGTCGGGAACAGGTTTCCGTGACGGTATTGCTATTGCAGCCTACGAGGTAATGGCTGCTGTGACACTTGTTGTTATTGGCAAATTCCTTCTTCCTGTAATGCTCGACCGCAAGATTTTCACTATTCCTCAGTTCCTTCGTGAGCGTTATAATGATGGTGTGGGCCTTGCTTTCTCAATTCTGTGGCTGTTCCTTTACGTATTTGTGAACCTCACCTCTGTAGCATGGCTTGGTGCTATTGCCATTGAGCAGATTCTTGGTTTGCAGGGAATGGCAGTTGAAGTATTTGGAATGACTATCAGCATCCGTATGTTGATTATCTTCTTCCTTTTCCTTGTTGCAGGTATCTATTCTATCTACGGTGGTCTTGCATCTGTTGCATGGACAGACGTTATGCAGGTTACCTTCCTTGTAGGTGGTGGTTTGATTACAGCTTTTGTTGCCTTGAGCGAGATGGGAAAGGTGTTCGGAACAGATGCTCTTGGAGCTTTGAGCCGAGTATATACAGACCTTACTACCGGTTCTCACGCAACAGATGTGCACTTCCATCTTGTTATTCAGGAGAGTCACAATGCAGAAGCATTTGCTAACGTTCCTGGTATTGCTGCTGTTGTTGGTGGTGTATGGCTCACCAACCTTGGTTATTGGGGTTTCAACCAGTATATCATTCAGAAGGGTCTCGCAGCAAAGAGCATTGAAGAGGCAAAGAAGGGTTTGGTATTCGCTGGCTTCTTGAAGATCTTGATTCCTTTCATCGTTGTTCTTCCTGGTATCTGTGCATATTATATAATGCAGGATCCTCAAGCATTTGAAAGTTTGAACCTTGCTGGTAAGATCAATGTTGCTGACGATGCTTATCCTTGGTTGATTCGTAACTTCACACCTACAGGTATCAAAGGTCTTTCGTTTGCAGCTCTTGCAGCAGCAATCATCTCTTCTTTGGCTTCTATGTTCAATAGTACTTCTACCCTATTCACAATGGATATCTACAAGAAGTATATCAACAAGGAAGCAAAGGATAAGACATTGGTGAACACAGGTCGAATGGTATCAGTTATAGCTGCTGCTATTGCTCTTATAGCTGTTAAGCCACTTCTTGGCGGTCTTGATCAGGCATTCCAGTATATTCAGGAATATTCTGGTTTCATCTATCCAGGTATTATCGTTGTGTTCGGTCTTGGATTGCTTTGGAAGCGTGCTTCTTCTACAGCAGCAGTATGGACAGCCATCCTCACAATTCCAATGGGTGTGCTCTTTAAGGTTATTATGCCTAATGTGGCCTTCCAGTTCCGTGCAGGTTATATCTTTATCATTCTTCTCACATTCTTTGTTATTGTATCATATTGCAGCAAGATTACAGAGTCTTCAGAACTTCCTTCAGAGTCAGACCGTAAGAAGATGCTTATGTGGGCAAAGATTCTTGGAGGTGTTGGTGCAGCAATGATAATAAGTGCAGCAATAGTAACAGTTTATGGAGTTATGAATCCTGGTGTTGATGCCAACAGCAATATCATGGCTTATCTTAACGACATAGGTTTCCAGGCCTTCTTCTTCTTTGGTGTTCTTGTTGGTCAGAGCGCTATCTGGCTTTATAGCAACTCAAAGGACAATGTTAAGGATGTTAAGGCTCTGCCTGTTAACCTGAGTCTGTTTGCTACTTCTCGTAGTTATACATACGGAACTCTCGGCATCTGTGTACTTGTGTTCCTCCTTTACGCTCTTTTGTGGTAAAAAACAAACGCAATACAGCCCTCTCCTTCGGGAGAGGGTTATACCTTACGATTCTACTCATATAAAAATAATCTTGTTCTTATAAAAAAACATTTTGTAATAAAAATTTAAAACAAACAAGATAATATTCGATATAGACGCATTATAGAGGCATTATAAAGGAATTATAAAGGTATAAAAGAAGCGTAATGTTAAGAATTAAGAAACTTGAATCAATAAAAAAATAAAGTATGACTGGATTTTATGGTGAGCACTCAAAAGTGCTTGTTTCTGTGGACTGTATTGTTTTTGGTTTTGAAGGCGACAAACTGAAGTTGCTCATAGGACGTCGACAGATGGATCCAGGTAGAGGCGAATGGTCGCTCTACGGAGGCTTTGTTGGTGCCAAGGAATGTCTTGAAGATGCAGCCAACAGAGTACTTTTAGAACTTACTGGACTAAAGAAACTATACATGAGACAGGTTGGAGCTTTCGGAGCTATCGACCGCGACCCAGGAGAGCGCGTTATTTCTGTGGCATATTGCGCTCTGATAAACGTGAATGACTATGATGATAGTCTTCGCATACAACATGGTTTAGAGTGGGTAAATCTTGAGGATATGCCAAAGCTCTATTCCGATCATAATGAAATGGTTGGCAAGGCAATAGGAATGCTTCGCCGTAGAATAAATACAGAACCATTAAGTTTCAACCTACTTCCCGATCTGTTCACCCTTACACAGTTACAGAAAGTGTATGAGGCTGTATTGGGAGAAGAAATCGACAAGCGCAATTTCCGTAAGCGCATCAAACAGATTGATTTCATTGAGAAAACCGAGTTGATAGATAAACTCACTTCGAAAAGAGGTGCAGCACTTTATCGTTTCAACAAAAAGGTTTACTCGCAGGATCCAACATTTAAACTATAGGATTCTCCTCCATATTTGACAATTCATATATAATTAGATATTTCAAACTACAAAACAATATATAACAATGCTGGAAGAATTAAAAGAAAAAGTTTTCAAGGCAAACCTTGACCTTGTAAAACATAATCTCGTTCTCTTCACATGGGGAAACGTTTCAGGTATCGACCGTGAAAAAGGTCTTGTTGTCATTAAGCCTTCAGGTGTTGACTACGACACTATGAAAGCTTCAGACATGGTTGTTGTTGATCTCGCTACCGGAAAAGTAGTAGAGGGCGATTTGAACCCTTCTTCAGATACACCAACACACTTGGTTATCTATCGCAACTTCCCAGAAGTGGGTGGTGTTGTTCACACACATTCTACCTATGCAACAGCATGGGCACAGGCAGGCAAGG
>DGRY01000014.1:0-689 GCA_002391185.1 Prevotella sp. UBA4376 | reverse complement strand
AGGAACAACGCATGCTGATTATTTCCACGATTCAATTCCTTGCACAGATGCAATGACAAAGGATCAGATGGACGAATACGAATATAACACAGGTGTTGTTATTGTTGACAAGTTCAAGAAAGACAACATCAATCCTGTACACACTCCAGGCGTGTTGGTAAAGAACCATGGTCCATTCACATGGGGTAAGAATGCTGATGAAGCAGTATATCATGCTGTTGTAGCAGAGCAGGTAGCTAAGATGGCTTTCATTTCATTTAGTGTTAATCCTAACACAACAATGAATCCTCTCCTCGTTGAGAAGCATTTCAACCGCAAGCATGGTCCAAATGCCTACTATGGTCAGAAAAAGAAATAAAGAATTCAAATTCAATAATTTTAAAAAATAAACTTTCTCCATCATTTCGAATGAAATATGGAGCATAAAAATAAATCGCAAAAAATGAAAGCATTTGAAAATTCAGAAGTATGGTTTGTAACAGGTGCACAGCTTCTCTATGGAGGTGATGCAGTTGTTCAGGTTGATGGCCATTCAAAAGAAATGGTAGAAGGACTCAACAACTCTGGTAATATTCCTGTAAAGATAGTATATAAAGGCACAGCCAATAGCTCTAAGGAAGTAGAAGCTATCATGAAGGCAGCCAATAATGATGAAAAGTGTGTAGGTATCATCACATGGATGCACACCT
>DGRY01000015.1 GCA_002391185.1 Prevotella sp. UBA4376 | reverse complement strand
ATCTCAAGTAAAATAATTCGCTTGCAAAACTTTAGTTAATTATTCAATATTAATTATTCAATATTCAATAGAAGTTTATTGGCATGCCAATAAACTTCGTCAGAACCAGTTCATTATTTCACGAAGGAAAGGAGTTAGCTCGCCTGCCATTTTCTCGTGTTGCCAATAGCTGGGATGCCAACAAGCGCCATAACCGAGACTTCCGGTTTGGTGACTGAAATCAAAACGGAAGATATTCTTATCGCCAGCCTTGTTGCAATCTTCACAGATGGTGTTTAGTACCTTCTGCTGTAAAGCCGACTCGTTATCGTCAAGCATACAACCTGAGAGCAACACAATCTTGGCATTTGGATAATGTGAACGAACAGTCTTCAACAGTTTACGATAGCCCTTTTCGTATAGTTTAATATCGAAATTAGGTGTTGACAAATCGTTTGTTCCTAAGTTGATGCAAACGAGCTGTGGCTGATATTTGGAGAAATCCCATTTCTGCGAATGATCGTTGAACAAGGTGTATTCGTATTGCCAAGACATATTGTCTTTGCTGCCTGCCTTTGGACCATTATAGTTGCGATAAGCACCTATTCCTGAACGAGATATACTTGTGTGCTGCGCATTTAGAGCCTGAGAAACCAGAGTTGCATAGCTATAATAATGATTTTCGGTTTCGTCCTCAAAAGGATCTTCTTTTCTTAAAGATTCCACTCCATAGGCACAGGTGATACTATTGCCAATAAACTCTATCTTGCGCTCTGGCAAGGCAGGAGCATCAACAAGCTGGCGTCCTTCGTCGAGAACAAAGCCACGGAAATCGGGTTTACGGAACAAGCCCTCAATAACGTACATCAATCTTACGGTATGAACACCATCAGCCAAAGCTGTTGCCAAAGAAACAACAGAATCTTTTGGGGCATTGAAACTCACCTTGAAAGGCTCGGCATTATCAATTTTTGCCATGAAATACCCCGTCTGCGGAGCAGCTATCATCTTTAATGATGTGCCCTGAAAAGAGGCAATAATCTCTGTTCCCGGAAAATTGAATTTAGGGCGATCTGGATTATCGAAATTCACTCGACCAACATATTGAATATGTTTGTCGCTTGGTTTAACGATGGTACCTTTAATAGGTAGTGTCTGGGCTTCGGCTGTCGCACAAAGACCTAAGGCTAAAAGTAAAGTGGTAATTTTCATATTTGATTTAAATTTTTCCCCGCAAAAATAACACAAATAGAGCAAAGAAGCAAAAAAAATTCTTTATTTTTGCCACATGAATATGGATATAAGAAATTTCTATCAACAGCACATTGACGACCTTTCTGCTAATATCAGAAAAAGGCGAAACAAGAACAAGGCTTTTATCCTTGGAGAGATAACAAGTTTTGCAGCAATCTTTGCTTGTATGTTTCTATATACAACAAGTCTTAGCGGTTGGGGCGTCACTGGACTTATTGTGATAGCGCTTGCAACATATTTGTATATCAGGCAAGCCGACAACCGTAATAACTCTACTATTAAAAAGCTTACCCATCTTCTAAGTGCCTATGAACACGAGATAAGTTATCTTGACCAACACTTTGAATGCTTTGACAACGGACAACGTTTCATTCACCCCCAACACCCTTTTGCCTTTGATATGGATGTTTTTGGGCAAGGTTCGCTATTTAACCGTTATTGTCGCGCGGTAACTACTGGCGGAGCAGAATATTTGGCAAATGCTCTTGCCTTGAATAACTATTCGTTAGAAAAGCCAACAGTTGCAAGTATAAAGCAAAAAACAGAAGCTATAGAAGAATTAAGCAACATGACCGACTGGCGCATGAACTTCATTGCTTTAGGACAGGAAGGCGAGGTTGATACTGAGAAAATACGAAGTGCCATAAACAAAGTGAGCTTAGTGAAACTTCCAAGCTATGCAAGAGATCGCCTTGCAGTTTTCATTGCACTTTGTTCACTTATAGGTTTCCTATGCTCGGTTATATTGTCAATCATGCAGATTACAGATGCCACAATACCTGTGTGGTGGGGAATAATACAGTTTTTTGTGGTATATGCATTATGCAACAGAACAATGGGTAAAATAAGCAAGGCGGTAAACAGTTTGCATCAACAGTTGCGCACATATATTGCCCTCATACGCATGATTGCAACAAGTAAGGTTTCTGCCAAACTAAACCTGCTGGCTGCCGAAGAACTGTCTGAAGCCCTCCCCTCTTTCGGACAGATGGAAAATATTCTTGAAGCTCTCGACCGAAGAGGAAATATCTTAGGTATGTTTTTCACCAATGTCTTTGCGTTAAGCGATTTCTTCACAATAAGGAAATTTCGCAGATGGCAAGATAGCTATGCCGAGAAAACTGAACTATGGCTAAACACTGTTAGTAGTGTAGATGCACTTGTGTCTATGGCTACAATGCGCTTCAATCACCCAGAAGCAATGGCAGCAAATATAATAGAAGAAGAAAAAGTGGTAGTTGAGGCAACAAATATAGTTCATCCTTTCCTTGGAAACAAAGGCATTGCCAACGATTTCAGCATAACCAACCGCAACTTCTACATCATCACAGGAGCAAACATGGCAGGAAAGAGCACCTTCCTTCGTACACTTGGTGTAAACTATATTCTTGCCATGAACGGAATGCCTGTATTTGCACAGAATCTCACTATGAGCATTTTCTCGCTATTCACAAGTATGCGCACAAGCGATGACCTCACACACGGAATAAGCTATTTCAATGCCGAACTGCTACGCCTGCAACAACTCTTGGAAAGCATAAACAACGATGAGCCTTGTCTCATAATTCTCGACGAGATACTAAAAGGTACAAACTCGGTAGATAAACTAAACGGTAGCAAGATGTTTCTTGAATCGGTTAAGAACCTTAACGTAACGGGAATAATAGCCACTCACGACCTTGAACTGTCGAAAATGGCTACAAGCTATCCAGAGCAATTCCACAACTTCTGCTTCGAGATTGAACTCGGAAAAGAAGTCACCTATTCATATAAAATAGCCCCAGGCGTTGCATTAAATCAAAACGCAACCTTTTTATTAAAACAACTATTAAAATCATCGGGGAAATTTTAATAAATTGTAAATAGCACACTACAACCATCACATTATTTGGGTATTTTACTTCAAGTAATTACCTTTGTAACGTGTTTTTCATAGTATTAGATTTAAGGTTAACAAAGTTGGAGTACAGCGGTACTCCTTTTTTTATTTCTGTTTTTTCACATCAAAGGAGAAAAGAAACAACATTTTTTCGTATATTTGCAGTCATTCAAATATACAACGAATCACGAATAAGAATCCTCCATGAAAAGATTAGTAATTCTATCATTGGCAATTGCGCTTTATCTTTATGCTAATGCACAAAGCTGCACATATCGTAATCCTGTCATTCCTGGTTATCATCCCGACCCAAGTGTATGTCGCGTGGGAAACGAGTTCTATCTGGTGAACTCTACATTTCAGTATTTCCCGGGAGTGCCTATTTTCAAGAGCAAAGACCTTGTTCATTGGAAACAAATAGGCAACGTGCTCACACGCGACTCGCAGCTATCGCTAAAGGATGCAACATCATGGACTGGCATCTACGCCCCTACAATACGCTATCACAATGCCACATGGTATATGATCACAACCAACGTGAATGGTAGAGGCAACTTCATGGTTACAGCCAAAAAGCCAGAGGGACCATGGAGCGAACCTATATGGTTGGAGCAGCAAGGCATAGACCCAAGTTTGTTCTTCGACCAAGACAGATGCTATATGTGTTCTAATCCCGATGATGCAATTTATCTTTGTGAGATTGATCCTAAAACAGGCAAGCAACTCACAGCAAGCAAAAAGATATGGGAAGGCACAGGAGGACGCTATGTGGAGGGACCACACATATATTTTAAAGACGGATACTACTATCTGCTTTGCTCGGAAGGCGGAACAGAGATGGCTCACTCGCTTACTATAGCAAGAAGCAAAAACATATATGGCCCTTACGAGAGCAATCCTGCCAACCCTATTCTCACCAACTGCAATTTCAAAGGACAATACAAGCAGATTCAAGGTACAGGACACGGCGACCTGGTAAGAGCATCTGATGGTTCGTGGTGGATAACATTCCTTGCATATCGCAATTTTGGCGGAGCATACCATCATCTGGGACGCGAAACCTATCTGGCACCAGTTACATGGGAACAAGGACAATGGCCTGTTATCAACAACGGAGAAGCTATTGACACACTTATGACAGCCAACCTGCTTGAAGGAGCAGCTAAACCAGTTGAGAAAGTGAATATTGGTCCTGAGATTGATTTGAACAATCCTCAATGGCTCCACATTCAAAATCCTATAGCCGAGAATTATGAGAATAAGGACGGACAACTGAAACTCGTAGGACATGGCACATTATCAGAAAACAACCAGCCTACTTTCGTGGGCATTCGCCAGACATCAGAAAACTTTAAGGTTGAAACAGAAATATCAAACCTCTCTGAACTTAAAAAGATGGGGAGCTATGGTTTAACTATTTATCAAATAAACGACGGACACGTTGATTTCTGCATAAACAACGGGTTTGTTTTATTGAAACTGAAATTGAAATCAATAGATACCACACTCGACATGAAAGAACTGCCAGAAGATGCAAGTAAGGTGAAACTGGAAATCGTTGGCAACGAAAAGAATTATTGTTTCTATGCTACAGTTTATAATGCTAAAGGCGAGAAAGCTATGTTCTATGAGCTAACTGATAAAGGAACAGAAACAGCATGCTTTGAAAGTGTTGACTGCTCGCTCTTGAGTACAGAAGTGGCTGGAGGATTCACAGGAGTAGTATTAGGAATGTTCTCTGAATACGAACACAAAGATGCCGCCGCACTGTTCAATTATTTCAAATACACAGAGAAATAAAGACAATATAGACGGATTATAGAGGCATTATAAAGGAATTATAGACGAAACATAATCACAACATACAACCTAACTATAATAAAAAATGATTCAACAAAAAAAATCTATCACAGAAAAGAAATTTCTCATACCCTTCATCCTCATAACAAGTTTGTTTTTCCTATGGGGATTTGCTCGTGCAATACTTGATGTGCTTAACAAGCATTTTCAAAACTCTCTCGACATAACTATCACACAGTCTGCACTCATACAGGTAACCACCTATCTGGGCTATTTCCTTATGGCCATACCTGCAGGATGGTTCATCAACCGACATGGCTACAGATTGGGCGTTGTAATGGGATTAATGCTCTTTGGCATTGGCTCTCTCATGTTTATTCCATGCGCGGCAATAGGCACATTCTATTCGTTTCTCTCTGCTCTTTTCATTATCGGCTGCGGACTGGTATTCCTTGAAGTATCAGCCAATCCATACGTTACAGAACTTGGAGCACACGAAACAGCAACAAGCCGTTTAAACCTATCACAGTCGTTCAACGGAATGGGAAGCCTTTTTGCCACATTTGCCGTAGGACAATTTCTATTCAGCGAAGAAACAAACAGCGATAGCGTGGCTCTGCCCTACACCATTCTTGGCATTCTCGTTCTTGCTATAGCCCTGATATTCTCACGAGTGAGCCTTCCTGAAATCAATCACGAAGAAACAGCCGAAGACAAAATGAGCGGCACACGCATAATAAAACTATTCCGCCATCACCCTATGTTTGTATTCGGATTATTCTCGCTGCTTGCCTACGAAGTAGCCGAAATAAGCATCAACAGCTATTTCATGAACTTTGTTACTGGCGAAGGATGGATGAACGATAAAACAGCAAGTATTGTGCTCACAATAGCCTTAGCATTCTTCATGGTTGGCAGATTTATTGGCAGTTGGATTATGCAACGAATACCAGCCGAAAAAACATTGCTTATATGTGCTCTTGGAAGCGTTATCTGCATGGCTGTTATTCTACTCGACTTTGGAAAAATATCAATGTATGCCATTATAGTCAACTACCTTTTCGAAGCGATTATGTTCCCAACAATATTCTCTCTCTCGCTTAAAGGGTTGGGCAATCTCACAAAAAGCGCATCATCCCTGCTCATGATGACACCTATCGGTGGATGCTTTTTCCTGCTAATGGGCATTATTGCCGATAACACAAACCTAATAATCCCCTTTATCATTCCATTCAGCGGATTCTTTATTGTTCTACTCTTTGCATCAGAACTCACAAGAAAGAACTGCGGTATTAAAAACCAAACGTCTATGATGCTTTAATTGCATCATAGACGACATATCTAAGGAATTATACTTTTGCTATCTAAGCTTACGCTGTTCGAAAGCTTCCATAGCTGTCACCCATTCTTCAG
>DGRY01000046.1:6223-13985 GCA_002391185.1 Prevotella sp. UBA4376 | reverse complement strand
GCACTAGGCATATCGTTCGACTACGGAAGTAATCACAACGCAAAAGAGATACCATTTGCAAAGATGCATTGTGAACGTCTGGGGATAAAACACATTGTTATCAACCTTGAATTCATGCACCAATATTTCAAGAGTAGTCTTCTTGAGGGAGCCGACGCCATTCCTGAAGGAAACTATGCCGACGAGAATATGAAGTCAACCGTTGTACCATTTCGCAATGGCATCATGCTCTCCATAGCCATAGGCATTGCTGAAAGCAATAATCTAAAGAAAGTATTCATAGCCAATCACGGAGGCGACCACACTATCTATCCTGACTGCCGACCTGAATTCATAAAAGCCATTGACGAGGCTGCCACAACAGGAACCTATGTTAACGTACGTATTGAAGCTCCATATACAAACATCACTAAAACAGATATTGCACGCCGTGGAGCCGAGTTAGGTATCAACTTCGCAGAAACTTGGAGTTGCTATAAGGGAGGTGAAAAACATTGCGGTAAATGCGGAACATGCGTAGAGCGAAAAGAAGCTCTCGAACTAGCAGACGTTCCTGACCCAACAGAGTATGAGGAGTAATATATTAAAAGTATCAGATACCAGTATTTCCGTTTTTTATATCCATAAAAAAGAGGGTATTAAAAAACTGATAATCTGATATCTGATATAGCTTTATAAGAATTAGTATCCTGCAAGAGGGATACGTTCATCCTAAACGCATCCTAAGAGAATCCTAAAGAAAAAAATAACTATAGGGTATCATTAGTTTTTTGTTTCTTTTATCCAGTGTCCCTGCATTACACCTGTTCTACCCTTAGTTTTTTCTATTCTTGTGTTTCCTGCAAAAACAGATGCAGATACAAATAACAACATTAACAACAGTATCTTTTTCATTGCGATAATTATTTTAATAAGTTTTTATTATTCTATTCTGTTTATTTTATTTCTTCTCTGCAGAAAGATAAATATTGTAGCAGCCTACGCATACAAGACTGAGGACAGCCAAATAGATTACAAGAATGCTCTGCAGCGATGGAGTAGCAAAGTGAACTGATGCAATCCATCCTGCAGTATTGCCCATCATACTGTAGTAGAGCATCTGCATCCATTTAAAACCTCCTTCTGTAACAAACAAAGCCACTGCTGCCAATGTGCACACAATGGTCCATATTCTATTGGTCTTCCATGATGATTTTGGAAGACTCTGAATAACGCGCTCAGAAAAGCCATTATCTTCTATTTCAAATTTATGCTGACTAAAAAAGAGGTCAACAAGTTCATCATCTTTCATTTTATCAATCATAGCCATTACTTCTTAGATATGTTGCAAGTTTCTGTTTTCCTCGGAACAAATGACTCTTTACCGTACCAGGAGCCATGCCCGTAATCTCAGAGATTTTATCAATAGGTTGCCCTTCAATAAGCTGTAGTGTAATACAAGAACGTTCACTTTCGGATAATATTGCCATAGCATTGTACAAATCCATCTTAAGATTACTATCAACACTCTGTGAACCTTTGCGTGATACTATGGGTTGCTCTATATCCTCTGTCACCTTGTTACGCCGTATTTGATCGTAGAAACAGTTATAGGCAATGCGGTAGAGCCATGTAGAGAAACTACTAAGCCCCTTGAACTTGGTGATGTTGGTATATGCCTTCAGAAAGGTGTCTTGCGCCAGATCATCGGCAAGTTGCTCGTCACCTTTGGTTAGCCCCAAAAGGAAACGCCTCACGGGCGACTGATATTTCACAACCAGCTTGTTGAATGCTCGCTGATTGTGAAACACAGCCACCTGCGTGATGAGAGAGATATCGTCGAGATCTGCCATTTGTTTTTAATTGACTAATTTTAGAATTCCTGACGGTTGATATCTAAATCGGTAGAGTCAGAATTGTCGTTCTTACTCTTTCTATTAACGGAATGACGTGCAATATACATCTGTCCTAAACCCATACAGAGAATAAGCGCACCAACACCAATAATAGAATCGGCACCAAGGAACCAGAACAGAACCATCAATCCACCACCGATAGAAACATTGCGCACTCCTATCTCCCATTGATGATCAGGGTCTTTTTTGTCTTTTTCCCTCACTTCATCAGGTATAGGTTGTCCAGAAGCCATTGCCTTCTCTGCCAAAGCCACCCTATCATTATGACGTTTTATGAAGAAACGCAGTACAAGAATAACTACTATGATAGGTGCAAGCAAGAATAGGAACACAAGGGTGATTATAAATATAGCAAGAATAATTCCCCCCACTCCTTTTGCAAAGCTACGACCGAAGATTTCGTTTATCTCGTCATCATCAGTATCATTACGGTTATTCTGATATGATGGTGAATACTCCTCGGCTTCATCTTTATCTACACCCGTTGTATCAGAATAGGCATCGATGCCGCCAGAGGCAGCTGTTTGTGATGCAGCAACAGCATCTTTCAATGTGTCAGCTTGAGCATTCTTAACAGCGGAAGCCGGGGTTGTTTTTACCGCTGTTGCAACTGCGTGATGACGATGTTTCTGTCCACCAGCCGAAACAGTTGCACTCAACGCAAATAGCATTGCCAAAGTTAGAATAATCTGTTTCATAACGTATCTTTTTAAATTATTTTCTGAACGTTAGACGAAAGCTTATTGCAATAAGTTGCAAAGTAATAAAAAAAAAGCTACTTTTGCAAAAACAATATAATAAAGTACAGGTAGTTATATGACACTTCCAGAAGCATTTTTAGCATACACACGTGAACTTATGGGCGAGGAACTCTTTGCAACCTTCATGAAAGGAATAGAAGAAGAAACACCAACAAGCATAAGGATAAACCCATTTAAAATAACATGGAACGGTGAACATGGAACGTCGAACGTTCCTTGGTGCAAAAACGGTTTCTATTTGGAAGAACGCCCAAATTTCACTTTCGACCCCCTACTACATGCAGGAGTCTACTATGTTCAAGAAGCAGCTTCAATGTTTCTTGACCTCGTGCTACGCACACATGTGAAACAACCTGTAACCATGCTTGATGCTTGTGCAGCCCCTGGAGGTAAAACAACATGCGCCATGTCGGCATTACCCGAAGGAAGTGTACTATTCAGCAATGAGCCTATGCACACCCGTGCAAACATTTTGGCAGAAAACATCTTGAAATATGGCAATCCAAACATTATTGTTACTAATAATTATCCACGGGATTACAAAAAGACTAAACTGCAATTTGATGTTATACTCACAGATGTACCATGCTCAGGCGAAGGAATGTTTCGCAAAGACCAAGGAGCCATTGATGAATGGAGTACAAAGAAGGTTGAAGAGTGTACCGAATTGCAACGCTGTATAGTTCAAGAACTATGGGACAATCTTCGACCAGGCGGTTTACTGGTATATTCAACATGCACCTTCAATGCACACGAAGATGAAGAAAATGTGGAATGGATTGTTAACGAACTTGGAGCTAAGCTACTTGAAGTGCCTGTAAAAGAAGAATGGAACATTACAGGTAGTCTTATTAATAACAACAAAGGAAAGTTAGGAGGGAACTTTCCTGTATATAGATTTATCCCTGGAAAAACGAAAGGCGAGGGATTATTCATGGCTGTGATGAGAAAAAACGGCTCTACCAATATTCCATTCAGAGACACAAATGCAAAACTCACTGCCTTTGAAGAGAAAGAAACGAAAAAATTAAAAGTTCTGGCACACGGTATAAATGCCGACATTATCAAAGGCAAGAACACTATACCTGATCATTCAAAAGCCTTATCAATATTATCCCCAAAGGATGAATATCCAAAAGTGGAAATCAGCTGGAAAGACGCTATCAATTATCTGCGCAAAGAAGCAATCGTTCTTCCAAATGATGCACCACGCGGAATTGTGTTACTAAGCTATAACGGATTTGCTTTGGGCTTTGCCAAGAACTTAGGCAACAGAGCCAACAACCTATACCCACAGGAATGGAGGATAAAGTCGACTCATGTGCCAAAGGAAGAATTACAATTTTTGACTGTTGAATTGGTCAGTCAGTGACCTTCGGTTAAAAGTTACTTCCCTCGCTTTAATGTTTGCACCGGCAAGCCGACAGCAAACGCTCGGTCAGTGACCTTCGTTTCAAACTTCAAACTTCAATATTCAAACTTCAATGTTCAAAGTTATACGTATTCTTGCTTGCATATCAAAGAACAATGCCTTAGGAAAAGCGAACAAGCTGCTCTATAATATCCCTGAAGACATGAATCGCTTCAAGAAATTAACTACTGGGCACACTATTATTATGGGAAGACGAACCTATGAGTCGCTACCGCATGGCGCTCTACCCAATAGACGCAATATTGTACTTAGCAGAACAATACGAGAATATGAAGGCTGCGAAGTATATAGTTCGCTAAATGAAGCTTTGAAACATAGCAAAGGCGATGTTTATATTATCGGGGGTGCAAGCGTATATCACGAAGCCATGACTAAGTGCGATGAATTGCTACTTACCATTGTTGACGACATCTATCCTGATGCAGACACCTTCTTTCCTGATTATACAGAATGGAAACTCGCAGGAAAGGAAGAGCATAAAAAAAGCGAAAGCAATTCACATGCTTTCGCCTTCTGCAAATATATAAAATAATTGCTTCCAGAAAAACTGATTAATCAGAAATTTCCTCTGTATCTTCAATTTCGTCTGTAGCCTCAACCTCAGGGACTGGCAACTGACGATCAATTGTTGAGTTGAAAGAAATGATAGTTTCACTACGGCTCAAACCAAGAGGTTGCAATTTGTCGTGAATGATTGTCATCAAATCACGATTGTTCTTAGCATACATCTTGATAAAGAGATCCATGTCGCCAGTAGTTGCATGACATTCAACTACCTCAGGAATCTTCTTCAAAGCCTCAACAACAACATCGTGAGACTCAGGATCTTTCAAATAAAGAGAAACATAAGCGCAAGTTTCATATCCTATCTTCTCAGGGTCGATAATAAACTGAGAGCCTTTTAAAACTCCCTGGCTTGTTAACTTTTGAATACGTTGATGAATAGCAGCACCGCTTACATTACATGCGCGGGCTACTTCAAGAAATGGGATACGAGCGTCTTCTGCAACAAGTCGCAGAATCTTCTTATCCAAAGCATCTAAACTATGATGTGCCATTTAAATTATAATATGTTTTTATTAATTGTTTGCAAAGTTAGCAATAATATCTTTAAATCGCAATAATTTAGCACTTAAAAGTTATTAAACAAAACTTTATACACAACTTTAACATTTTATAATACAAAATGCAATATTGTATATCATTTTGTTAGTTTATGAAACTATTATTCTATTTTTCTGTTGCAGAATAACTGATTTTTAAAGCTTTTGATTTACGAAGAGCCTGTTTAACCTCTGAAATAATTCCCATTTTTGTACTTCTATCAGCCTTTATTGACACTGTCATCTGCTGTTGGTCTTCTGGACTCATGCGTGATTTTTCGGCAGCAATATAGTCAATTATATCAGTTGTTGTTGCATATTTATCATTCAACTGAATAACAGAATTTCCTTGAACTGTTCCAGTGACAGGTTTACCTATATATATATAAGTGACAGCCGTTTTCTTGGTTAAACGAGTAAGTTCTGTGCCCTGCGGAACCTGATATTTCACTTTTAGAGTAACCTTTCTCATGTGAGTAACAATCATGAAAAAGAATAGCACAGTGAAAATCAAATCAGGCAAAGATGAAGTGTTGAGTCCAGGAATTTCACGACGTGTACGTTTGAACATACTCATTGCGCACCTCCTTCCTGCAAGTTATATGTTTCGGCTATACGCTGAGGACACATATCCTTGATCTTTTCTTTTTCGTCATTGGTGAGTTTACCAAACGGACGATGATAAACCTTTCGAGCCGTAGCATCTCTCCATGCCTTATATGCCCTTACAAGTTCGTTTTGAACATTAAAATAAGTATTATAGTCTGATTTAGGATCTGCATCAAGGGAAATCATGTGACTCTTACCCAAACGCAGTATAAAACTCTCAACCTTTTCATGCAACTTATCAATAGCCATCGGTTTATCATCAATCAAAAGTTCATTTTGGGCAGAAATTTTAATCGTCATCAACCTGTTTTTATTAACTGCACTTTCCTCTTGCTTCTGCTGATTATCTGCAGGAGGCAACTGACGCGACAAGCCCTTGTCAACATCCATTGATGATGCCACAAGAAAGAATATCAACAGCATGAAAGAGATATCAGCTGTTGATGTGGTATTAAGTGCAGGAACTCTATGCTTTTGACGACGTATATTCATCATTGATGTTTTCTTCTATATTTTGTTGCACCATAAAGTACCGCTCCTATTGCAGCAACTATCATAATTATGGATGTGTTCACAAACAAGTCGCTGGCAGTAAGACCAAGCCAATCGGTATATTGGTTTCCATTCACAGATACAGCATCGCGTGAAGCAAACAAACCTGTGAGCACAACAGAAGTCAATGTGCCCAAAACAACATAACGACGTATCTTACCAACAGGAATATTATTATCAAGCACTATCTTGTTCTGACGTGCCATATTAAACTCTCTCCACAACGCCCATACCGCCAAGGCAAATGCAGCAATAGCAAGAATGACCATAAAGATTAACAATACATCAGTAAATAAAGGTGCATTGAAGTTGGGGTCATCAGTAAAAGGTCGACTGAACCCCACAAGCCAAAACAGCAGGAAGATTACGATGGTCATAGCAGTAAGCATATAGAGCACACATTGCGAAATGCGCTCTGTTGACCAAGTATGTATTTTGACAAATTTTAGCTTCATTTGTTTTTCAGTTTATACTTCATAACAGAATCAAGTAAGGAGATGGCACTTTCTTCCATCTGGCTTGTTATATGCTCTATCTTTGAAAGGATGTAGTTGTAGAAAACCTGAAGAATAAGAGCAACTATAATACCAAAGATAGTGGTTATCAAAGCTACTTTCATACCAGCAGCAACAATAGTTGGATTAATATCGCCAGCAGACTGTATCTGATCAAATGCCATAACCATACCAATTACTGTACCAAGGAATCCCAAACTTGGTGCCATGGCTATAAAAAGAGTAATCCACGAACAGCCTTTATCAAGATTTGCGCTCTGCACACTACCATAGCTCGCAACCGAACGCTCTACATTATCAATAGACTCGTTGATACGTTCAAGCCCTTGATAACATATAGAAGCTACAGGTCCTCTGGTTTCACGACATTGTGTTTTTGCACCCTCAATATCACCATTCATTATCTTTTCATCAAGATCCCTCATGAACTTCTTTGCATTAATTTCCGAAAGACTGAGATAGATAATACGCTCTATACAGAAAGCAAGTCCTATAACAAGAGCTAAAGCTACAAGTGACATAAAACCAGCATTACCTTCTATGAACTTAGTTTTAAGACTTTTGTGAAAGCTCTCGCTTTCAACCTCGTCAGCAACATCTGTTGATGGTTCATCAAAAGCATCCAAAACATCATCGGCTGCAGAATCTTTCACCATAGTGTCTGCGATAGCACTATCTTTCTTTACTGTCGTTGCCTTTTGCTCTGTTTTCACAGGAGCCTTAGCACTCACCTTCTTGCCCTGTGCGAATGCTGTATTACAAACAAAAATTAGGAGTGTAACAATTGCAAGTTTTGCAATATATCTTTTCATAAGCATGAATTTTTTTAATTTGCGGAAAGAGGGGGATTCGAACCCCCGATACCCTTTTGGAGTATACACGCTTTCCAGGCGTG
>DGRY01000046.1:289-6164 GCA_002391185.1 Prevotella sp. UBA4376 | reverse complement strand
TCTTAAGCCACTCGAGCATCTTTCCCCTACTTATTAACAAAATGCGAATGCAAAAGTAATCATTTTTGCGTTGCCTTTCAAGTCTTTTTATTGTTTTTTTGATATTTAATTATCTTTATCTGCCGTTTAAATGTTAAACACGCGTTTCACATTAGCGTTTGTAACTTTAGCAACATTCTCAGGCTCTATGTCATAAGCCTCAGCCAAAGTAAGCAATACCTGCTTTACAAATGCAGGTTCGTTGCGTTTACCACGATAAGGAACAGGTGCCATATATGGACTGTCGGTTTCAAGTACAATACGCTCCAAGGGTACAGATGCAGACAAATCTTCACGCAGATGACTATTCTTAAATGTAGAAACGCCACCTATTCCCAACACAAATCTGTCGCTAAATTCAAGATATCGTTGTGCTTCCTTTTGATTACCAGTAAAACAATGGAAAACTCCACCTGGAAGTCTATCTCTATAAGGTTTCATTATTTCAAGCAATTCATTCTGGGCTTTTCGACAATGAATCATCAGCGGAAGGTTCATCTCGACACTCCATTTCACCTGTTCCTCGAAAGCCAGCAGTTGCTCTTTTTCATACTCACGACTCCAATAGAAATCAAGTCCACATTCGCCTATGGCTATATACTGATGTTGCTTATCGTTAAACAAGGCATCACGCATCAACGCAAGTACTTCAACATAATCCGCCTTAACTTCTTCAGGCTGAAGTCCCATCATAGGATATAGCACATCTGGAAAAGCGGCACAAATACGTGGAACAGTTGCCAAACTGTTTCTATCTATAGCTGGGATAAAAATCTTGCTCACCCCAGCCTTCTTTGCACGCTCTATTGTTGCAATCAAGTCGTCCTTGAATTCCTCACCATCAAGATGAGCATGAGTATCTATGAACATCATAATTTATTTGTTGCGATGTAACATTTTATCAGCATACATTCTAAGTTCACTCTTGCGTTCCTCGGCTACGTTTACAGCATCAAGATATTTTCTTGCACTATCGAAGTAAGAAGCAATCTTCTGTTTAGCCAGTTTATCAATACCTATTTCATTATACAAGTGTGTTACGGCAGCAACCTTTTCCTTACGGTCAAATGTTTTTGCTTCAATCCATTTGGTAAGTTCTGCACGTTGAGCATTATCAGCCTTTTCAAAGGCATTGATAAGCATATAGGTTTTCTNNTTTCGGCATTGATCCAACGATTGAGCTCGGCACGCTGTTTGTCGTCAGCACGGTTATAAGCATTGATAAGCATATAGGTTTTCTTGTTGCTGGTAATATCTCCTCCTATAGCCTTTCCAAACACCTTTTCATCTCCATACACATCAAGATAATCATCCTGCAATTGGAAAGCAAGCCCTATCTGTTCACCAAATTTATACAGATTATCTTGATCAGCCTGAGAAGCACCAGCAAGAATAGCACCCATTTTTATAGCACACGCCAACAACACACTTGTCTTAAGACGAATCATCTCAATATACTCGTCTTCTTTAACATCAAGGCGATTCTCGAAGTCCATATCATACTGCTGTCCCTCACCTATTTCCAACGCTGTTTCTGTGAAAAGATTCAATACATCCGACAACTTATCTTTAGGGCATTCTGCCATCATTCGCTGATAAGCCATAACGAGCATCGAATCACCAGAAAGAATAGCTGTATTGTCATTCCACTTCTTATGAACAGTAGGTTTCCCACGACGCACATCAGCATTATCCATCAAATCATCATGCAATAATGTATAATTATGATAGGTTTCAAGAGCAACAGCATTCATTAGGATGCGTTCTGGATCTTCTTTGAACAGGTTATACCCCAAAAGCATCAGAACAGGACGGATGCGCTTACCACCCATCGAGAGAACATATTTGATAGGGTCGTAAAGACCAGTTGGTTTACGATCGTATGATAGATTTTCGAGAAAAGCATTTACCTTCTCTAATATTTCGTCAGAAGTGTACATATTTTTTTGTGATTTTTATTCTAAATTACGTTTCTACAATCTAAACACTATTGGAATAGCAAACATGGTTCTGCAAGGCTTTCCCATTTCAACGCCAGGTTTCCACTTTGGCATCATGCGAACCACACGAAGAGCTTCTCTATCAAGAGATGGATCTATCCCCTGCTCAAGTTTAACATTAGCTATCGTTCCATCTTTATTAATAATAAATGAAACAACCACTTTGCCCTGAATCTTTCGATTCTGCGCCATTACCGGATATTTAAGATTTTTAGTGAGCCATTTCATAAATTCAACCATACCGCCTGGAAACTCTGGCAGTTCCTGCACCACTCTAAAGTTCAACGGATTATCATCTTCATCAACCGCTACAGGTGAAAGGGCTGTTGTTTGATCATCTTGTTGCACAAGGTCTGTCTGCATTCCAGCACCTACTCCTTGGGCAACATCATTATTGTTTGGATTTAGCTTTTTTGAAATATCAGGATCTGTATCTACAGGTTTCAACTTCTCAGTAACAGAAGGAGCTGCCACAGGAGCAGCAGCTATCATATCATGGGTGTCCATAGCAGGCAACATCTCTATATCTTCGCTCATATCATCAAAGGTATCTGCCGTAGAATTACCGTCATCAACATTAGATGTAAACTCAAGTCCTACATAACAAACCGACAATACAAATATCAAGCCCAACAAAAATCCTGTTGTTCTGCGATTATCAAGACTGGCCTTATCAGATTTCTTTATTTCCATTTCAATAAAAACGAATTTCTTCCGTTCTTAAAGTATTAAACTTCATGCAAATTTAATGCTTATATTTGAAAAAAGCATTATCTTTGCCGAATAATTAGGAAAATTAAATGAAAAAGGCTTTATTCGCACTTATGTTCACACTCGCTGCCACAAACGCATCTGCACAACAGGAGAGTCAGACAGGATACAATTTTCTACGTCTGCCCGTAAGTGCTCATGCTGCAGCTCTCGGCGGTAGCAACATCAGCCTCATAGAGGACGATGCATCCCTGATTTTCCATAATCCCGCCCTACTCTCTTCTGTAAGCGACAAGAGCATCAACCTCAACTACATGCATTACATGAAAGGAGTAAAGATTGCTTCTGCAGCATTCAACAGAACAATTACAGACAAAGCGTCATGGGCTATTTCTGGACAATATATTGATTACGGGTCAATAAAAGAAGTTGATGCCGCCAACAACATTTCCGGAAATTTTACTGCAAAGGATATTGCCATAGCAGGATATTTTTCATACATGCTTTCAGAGCACATAGCGGGCGGTATTGCAGCAAAGTTCATCACCTCATACATAGGTCAATACAGCTCTATGGCTGTAGGTGTTGATTTAGGTTTAAACTATTACAACTCAGAGAACGAATTAAGTTTCTCATTAGTAGCCAAGAATCTTGGAGGTGAAATAAAATCCTACGAAAATGATTTTACCCGTATGCCAATAGATTTCCAGGCTGGTGTCAGCAAACAACTCACCAACACCCCTTTCCGTTTTTCGGCAACACTTAACGATCTTGGACATTGGGACTACAAGTTTATCAATCACCTTTCATTAGGCGTTGACTGCCTTCTCTCAGACCAAATATGGATAGGCGGCGGCTACAACTTCCGTCTAAAGAACGAAATGAGTATAAAAAGCTCTGACGACATAGAAGACGAAAGTTCACATGGAGCAGGCCTGACAGTAGGAGCAGGCATAAATCTTGAACGCTTCAAGATAAATATCAGCTATGGTAAATATCACGTAAGTTCAAGTTCTCTCATGATAAACCTTGGCTACACTTTATAATTCACGATAACAACAAAAATAAAATACATTATGAAAAAGATTATCATAGCCATTGATGGCTTTTCATCATGTGGCAAAAGCACTATGGCAAAAGATCTTGCACGAGAAATTGGCTACGTATATGTTGACACAGGCGCCATGTATAGAGCTGTAACTCTCTATGCTTTACGCAACCAACTTTTCAACAACGACAACACAGTTAAGATTGACGAACTTGAAAAACAGATGAAGAATATCACCATCACTTTCAAATTCAATGCCGAAACAGGACGTCCTGACACATATTTAAACGGCGAACTTGTTGAAAAAGAGATTCGCTCACTCGAAGTATCTTCTCATGTAAGTCCTATAGCAGCTGTTCCTTTCGTGCGCACAGCAATGGTAGCTCAACAGCAGCGCATGGGTGAAAGCAAAGGCATAGTAATGGATGGTAGAGATATAGGCACAACTGTTTTTCCACAAGCAGAACTTAAAATATTCGTAACAGCTTCAGCAGAAGTACGTGCACAGCGCCGCTATGACGAGTTACAAGCCAAAGGCATGCCAGCTGACTATGCCGACATTTTAAAAAACGTTGAAGAGCGCGACTATATCGACTCTCATCGCGAAGTTTCTCCACTTCGCAAGGCTGACGATGCAATAGAACTTGACAATAGCCATATGACCATACCTGAACAAAAGGCATGGCTCATGGAAAAATATCAGGTTGCAGCCTCAAAATAACAGATAGAAACTCATCACAACTTTTTAGTAGGTATAATTGCCACCTTTGCTTTGCAATTATACCTACTATATAGCATCAACCTAATAATATTGTTAAAAACCATACCTAAAACATGGTATTTATCAATCCTTTTTTGTACCTTTGCGGTTGGAAGTCCCAAAAAGGCTATTAGCTTTTTAACAAGACGAAATTTTTAATTATATATTCACAATAAATTAATTTAGGGAATATGATTTATACTAAGGAAGTTGACAACATGTGCGTTGTCAAGAAGGGCGCTTACCATGGCCCAGCCCCAATCCCAGAAGAAGGTAAGTGGATTCAGGCAAAGGAAATCAAAGACATTTCTGGTTACACACACGGTATTGGCTGGTGTGCTCCTCAGCAGGGTACATGTAAGCTTTCTTTGAACATCAAGGAAGGTGTTATCGTTGAGGCACTCGTTGAGACCGTTGGTTGTTCTGGTATGACTCACTCAGCTGCTATGGCTGCTGAAATTCTCCCAGGTAAGACAATTCTTGAAGCTTTGAACACTGACCTCGTTTGCGACGCTATCAACGTAGCAATGCGCGAGCTCTTCCTGCAGATCGTTTACGGTCGTTCACAGAGTGCTTTCTCTGAGGGCGGTCTTGCTGTAGGTACAGGTCTTGAGGATCTTGGTAAGGGTCTCCGTTCAATGGTTGGTACTACATATGGTACACTTGAGAAGGGTGCACGTTACCTCGAGCTTACTCAGGGTTACATCACAAAGCAGTTCCTCGATGCAGAGAACCAGATTGTTGGTTATGAGTTTGTTAACTTTGGTAAGATGATGGAAGCTATCAAGGGTGGTATGGACGCTAACGACGCAGTGAAGAAGTTCACAGGTAAGTATGGCCGTACAACTGCTGACCAGGGTGTTGTTAAATCTATTGACCCACGTAACGAATAATAAGGAGGAAATACAATATGGCAATTAGAAAAGTAGTTTACGAGAGCCAGAACCGTCGTGAGGCACAGGTTAACGCAGTGCTGAACAAGTATGGCATCAAAGACCTCGAAGAGGCTAATGCAATTTGCGAAGAACTTGGTGTAGATCCTTATCAGATTTGCGCTGAGACTCAGGATATTTGTTTCGAGAATGCAAAGTGGGCTTATGTAGCTGGTGCTGCAATCGCTATCAAGAAGGGTTGCAAGAGTGCTGCTGAGTGCGCTGAGGCTATCGGTGAAGGTTTGCAGGCATTCTGCATCCCTGGTTCTGTAGCTGATGACCGTAAGGTAGGTATTGGTCACGGTAACCTCGCAGGTCGTCTTCTCCGCGAAGAGACACAGTGTTTCGCATTCCTTGCAGGTCACGAGTCATTCGCTGCTGCTGA
>DGRY01000046.1:0-129 GCA_002391185.1 Prevotella sp. UBA4376 | reverse complement strand
CCGTATCAACGGTTTCACATACGTAAAGACACAGTTCGACTACGCTACTGGTAAGCTTAACGTTGTTGAGACAATTCCTTACGGTAACAACCCAGCTCGTCTTAAGGTTAACTGCTATGGTTCTGACGA
>DGRY01000110.1 GCA_002391185.1 Prevotella sp. UBA4376 | reverse complement strand
CCCTGTGTCTTGATGATGATTGTTTCAACAAGATCGTGCTCTTTCTCAGGAGTCATTGTCTTTGCCAATTCATCACATTCTGCAAGAACATTTCTCCCCTGCCCTACTCCTGCTGGGAATTGGAACTGTGCCCATTCCTCGCGTGCGCCTTCGCGCTTAAGAATGTAGATGTCGAAATAAGCAAATTCGGCATAATTAAAATACAGGTTCGTTGAACCATTCGGATTTTTGTGAAGCAAATCGGTGCGGGCCCAGTCGAGAACAGGCATGAAATTGTAGCAGATGGTGTGAATACCCTCGGCTGCAAGATTACGCAAGCTCTGCTTGTAGATTTCAATCTGCTCATCACGGTCAGGACCAGCATATTTGATTGTTTCAGTAACTGGAAGACTCTCAACAACGCTCCAGCGCATTCCGAAGCTTTCAATGTAGGTCTTCAATTCGTGAATTTTCTCGCGCGTCCAAACCTCACCAAGAGGCACATCGTGGAGCGCTGTAACAATACCTTCGACACCAATCTGACGAAGCATGGCAAGAGTGATTTTATCATTCTTACCGAACCATCTCCATGTTCTTTCCATTATTTTATAGTTTGTTTTTTTTATTTCTCTCCCTTCCCTATCGGGAAGGGATGGGGATAGGCTTTAATCCCTTGGATCAAGATAGATACCAAAGCCTATTTTCAAGCCTATTGAAGAATAATCGCTATGATTCTTGAAGCTCTGGTCGTAGTAGATAGCAGGCTCTATAGTAACAGTTTTACTAATAAAGAAACTGTAGCCCACCTCTATACCAGGCATAAGGTCGTTGTAGTCGCTGTTTGCACGAACAAACTTCAAACCAGCACCAAGATACAAACCATTCTGCTCAATATAGTAACGTCCCTGAGCACCAATCGTGAAATAATCTGACACATTTTTATTGTGATTATAGCCCAGCTCGGCAACAGCCATAATGTCGTCGGCAACAAAATAGCCTCCCTTGGCATTAAATGCCATGTTGAGTTCTTCACTTCCGCTATACTTCAGATTCAAGCCCGATAGAGAAGCACCGGCATACCACTTTCCCTGTTCAAACTGAGCGCTCGCTGTGAGCACAGAAAGCAACATAATGCTTAGGAACAATAATTTCTTCATATAGTTTAGTATTCAAAAATATTTATCTTTTCAGTTACTATTTTACTAAAGTCGAGAGAAATGTAAAATGTAGAAAGCTCGCTTTATTTTCATTTCCACGACAAAGTAAGTTCAACGGAGTCAAAGTTACTAAAAAAGATTGATATAAAGCCATTTTTAAGAAAAATTTTACCTTTGAAGTTTGAAATTTGAGATTTTACCTTTATCTTTGAATGCTCAAAGAAGAGACGTATGTTTTCTAATTGCGTATGCACGCAAATTTATTGTTATGCTGTTATGTTATGCTTGGTGTTAGCCAGAATATTATCACATAACTACCTGAATATCAACAGTTTGCATTTTACCACCTTACCTTAAGGCATAACATAACATAACAGCATAACAATAAAAATGGACACACCCTTCAATGTTGAAACAGAGTTCTATTTATATATATATTTATAAATATATATATAAATAGTATTCTATACTAAACTTCTCATTTACTCGAATGTGTGTGCGCATATTTAATTGTTATGTTTGTTATGTTATGCCATTCGCTTCTCAAGCATACTGATTTAGTTTACTGTTCACCAAGAATTGGTTTACTGTTTCACCTGCTGTAGTTGACGTTTTTTCTGTAAAAATTTTCTTTTGTAACTATTTGTATTTCTGTGAGTTATGAGGATTGAGTAAACATCGGGTAAACCCCAAAAACAGCATTTTTGAGTATATATAGTGAAGGGCGATTGATTTTAATCTTTGAAGTTTGAGCTTTGAAGTTTGAGCATTATGATTAGCTTTATGTTTGAGGGGGCTTAATGTAGAAAAATCAAATCATAAATTTCAAAGTTCAATGTTCAAATCTCAATGATATAGACGCATTATAGAGGCGATATAGAGGAATTTTCAGATAATCAAAAACAAAATAAGGGGCAAAAGACCAAGGCAAGGGCAAAAAAAATGGAGCCCGCCACATAAAGCAACGGACTCCAACGATATGATTTTGAAAAAAATTTGATCTAATTTCTCTTAGAAGAAGAGATAACGATTGTCGACAACGTTAGCCTTCTGATAGAGCTCGCTCATGAAGTTGCCAGCATACTGCATAGCCTTCTGACGGCATCTTGCTTCCATTGCCTTAGCATCGAACTTACCGGGGCGGTTCTTCTTGCTAACAACCTGGAAGGCATAAACGCCAGCGTTACCCTTTACAGGCTTGCTTGAGAACTTGCCTTTGGCTGTAGCATAAACAGCACCACTCAAAGCAGGCTCGCTTGCACCAGTAGCTGAAACGAATACTGGAGCTGCGAAAGTGATCTGGTCAACAGTTGTGATCTGTGCACCCTTAGCCTTTGCAGCAGCGATGCTGTTAACACCCTGGAGCTTAGCCATGAGCTGCTCAGCCTTCTTGTCACGAAGCACTTCTGCCTTAACCATTTCCTTAACCTGAGCATCGTCGAGAGAACGATAGCCGATAGGATGGATGTCGCTGCAAACTGCTACGAGAAGATGATCGTTGTCGCCACACTCATAGAGAGGAGAAATGTCGCCCTTCTCAGCCTCGAACAACCACTTGAGGGCGTCGCGAGTAGAGTGGATATTTGCAAGATAGTGAGAAGATGTTGTTACATCGTTAGCCTCGAGAACCTTGTAACCATTCTTTGCTGCATTCTTGAGCAAATCCTCTGAGTTCTGGTTAGCGCTTACGAAACTTGCAAACTTGTTGTATGCTGCGCTGTATGTTTCCTTAGAGAAATCAATAGTCTTCTTGATAACTGCAGCTGTATATTTTGAAATCATTGCCTTGCGGTCAACAACCTGCAGAATAACGTTTGCCTGGTCGAGCTTAAGGTTCTGAATCTGATTAACAGCACCATTGTTAAGAGCGTTGATATAGTTCTTGGTGTTAACGTCCATTGAAGGAGCATTCTGATACTGAGCTGTAGTAATCCACTGCTTCTCGCCTGTCTGGCCATACTTCTTTGCAAGTGCCTCAAACTGTGAAGCATCAGCCTGAAGAGCGGTATAGATTGAGTCGGCTGTTTTCTGAGCAGCTGCAGCATCAACACCACCAACCTGAATAGCGCGGAACTGGATTGAATCAGGAAGCTGCTGCTTAGCAACAAGCTTGATGATGTTCATAGTGTTGTCCATCTGGTTTGCTACAGGACCATAAAGCTGACCAACAGCCATAGAGTCGAGTTTTGCAGCAATATCAGAAGGATAAGCTGAAGAAGCTACAGGAATGCCAAGATAGTTAACAAGAGATGTGCTCTTGCGAACAACCTGAGCTGGATCGGCAGCTGTAGCAAGTTCCTTAGCATAAGCAGCAAACTGCTTGCTGATGGCTGCCTTATCGGTTGCAGAAGCCTCTACCTGAATGTCGATATATTTAACATCGCGGCTCTCTACACTCTGCTTGAAACGTGGCTTAAGTTCGTTGTACTTTGCCTTGAGGTCTGACTCTGTGATCTGAACCTTAGAGTCTTGAATGCTGCTGTAAGGAAGAACAGCCAACTGAATCTTGCTTTCCTCGTTCTCCTCCTTGAATGCCATCTTAGCCTCTACTGGGTTAGAAAGCAAGCAGTGAGCCAAGAGGCTCTGGTATTTCTGAGCGAGAGTCTGCTGACGCAAAGTCTTCTCAATGAATGTCCAATAGTAGTAAATCTTGCTATACTGCTGCGCCATCTGTGGATTAGCAGTCTTTGCTTGATTATACTGGTTAAGGAAGTTCTGCAGAGCATTAACGTCGAAACGACCAGTCTGCTGATTTACGAATGGAGTCTGAAGAAGCATCTGGTTTGTACCTTCCTTCAGGATGTTCTGAATTTCCTGATCAGTAACGGTAAGACCAAGCGCCTTAGCCTCTTTCTCAACCATCTTGGTCTGAACGTATGTGTTCCAAACCATGTCCTTAACTTGATTAAGCTGCTGCTCGTTCAGATTGTCTGTGCCCTGCTGCATCTTAATCACTTCAGAATACTCGTCAACGAGTTTCTGGAAATCCTGCACATTGATTTTCTCACCATACACCTCACCAACACACTGGCGCTGGTCGTTGCGATGAGCTTCACATGAGCGGAATGCCTCTTCGGCAATGAACGCAAAAAGACCAAGACCGATAATGATTATCAGGGTCAAGCCTTTGCTTCTGATTTTTCCTAATGCTGCCATTACTTAAATTTTTATTTTATTTATTTTCTATTCTTTCTGTCTTCATGGTTGCAGTTTCTGATGAAAGCTACAATATTCCATTTTCCAAATTGCCTACAAAAATAATAAGAAAAAAACAAATAAAGTAATTTTTAATAAAGAAAATTACTATATATTCTATTTTTCAACATCAATATGTAAGCTCACGAGTTCTATCTTTGTTGTTGAGGTCTTGAGTATCTTGAAAGTGAACTTGCCAACCTTCACTATATCATTAGGTTTAGGGAAACTTTGATAGTAATTAAGAATAAGTCCTCCAAGAGTCATATAGTCGTCACTCTCGGGCAACGAAAGTTGAAACTTGTCGTTTATCTCATCAACCTCCATACGAGCCGAAATAACATAGTCGCCATCCTTGGTTTGATAGGCAACAAGATTGTTGTTGTCGTGCTCATCCTGAATGTCGCCAAAGATTTCTTCAACAATGTCCTCAAGGCTCACTATGCCACTGGTGCCACCAAACTCGTCAACAACCACACCAAGGCTCTTCTTCTGCTGCAAGAACATCTGCATAAGTTTTTGAGCCTGCATAGTTTCGGGCACAAAAGCCAACGGACGAATGTTATCACGCCAGTCCTTAGGCGAGCGAAACATCTCACTTGAATGAATATAGCCTTCTATATGGTCTATATCTTCTTTATAAACTATGATTTTGCTGTTTCCACTCTCGATAAACATCTGCATAAGCTCGTCGGTGGAACAATTATATTCCACAGCCTTTATCTCCGTGCGAGGAACCATACAATCGCGCACCTTAAGATCGGGAAACTCAAGGGCATTCTGAAAAATCTTCACCTCCTCTTCTATGCTATCTGGAGTTGACGCATTGTCTATACTCGACTGTACAAGATAGTCGAGATCAACCTTTGAAAAAACTCCCTGCCCCATATTCTCCTGCACCTTTATACCAACAAGCTTCAAAAGATCGCGCGAAATTAATGTGGCAAAACGACTTATAGGCCACAACACAACATAAAACAACGCTGCCAGCGGAGCAAAAAAGCTCAGCAACGTGTTAGGATTGTTCTTAAAAAGCGTTTTGGGTAGAAACTCGCCTGTGAAAAGCACTATCAATGTTGACAAGATAGTGTCGGCAGGAACAGTAAAGGCTGGAGCACAGCCTGCAAAAATGGTATTATTAAAGAATTTAGCAATCAAAATACCATATATCACCAACACTATATTGTTACCCACAAGCATGGTGGAAACAAAATCATTTGGATGGCGATAGAAAAACGAGATAAGCCGCTGTGAGAACGCATTTCTATCCTTCTCCATCTCTGCAAGCATGCGGTTGCTTGAGACGAAGGCTATCTCCATTCCTGAGAAAAAAGCCGAAAAGGCAAGCGTTATGATTATCCCTATGATTAAAGAGGCATCCATCTGTGCGGCTAATGTGTCAAAGGTATTGACGTTGTAGTGCGACGCTGCGGAGTAGCCATCTGACGAACAGGTTTCTGAACAGTATCCTGAGCCGAACGAGCGGTGTCAGTATTGCCATTACCATCCTCAAAGTCGCTCTTCTCAAACGAACCTTTGGTGTTGCTTACATAATATTTTGTCATGCGCTCATCACTACGAAAATAACTTCCCTGCAATGTGCGTTCTGGAGTAACAAGTTTAGAGAATACATTGCTGTAGAACTCGTGCTTCATCTGATCCCAGAAGAGTTGCTCACTCGAGAAGCGAAGACCATCTTTTGTAAGAATCCTTACTCGTGAGCGCAGCTCCCAAAGTTTCTGCTGATCATAAAAATAGGCTGTATCTGCCTGAACATAAGCCTCTACATGAAACTTCTCATCAAACTGCTCCATGAAAACTCCCTTGTTGAAAGCCCAAAACGATGGGTTCTTGATGGTGTTCACCTCCCACTCCTCGGTAACTATACGATATTTTATCACACCCGAATCGCTTATTAGAGTGTTCACACCATAAGTTGTCATAGTAGCTACCGAATCACGGTCATGAATGGCAGGAGCAGTATGCTCCACAGCCTCCTGGCATGATGCAAGCACACCAAGAAACAGTAGCTGAAAAATCAATATATGAAGTGTTTTCTTCAATGCTTTGTTGTTCTTTATTTCACCTTCCACTTAGCAAACCAGTTTTCGTTGAAAGTGAGACCAATATTAATGCGGAAAGTGTTCTCCTTGATAAGGTTCTTTGCTTCCTGGCGAGCATATTGGAAACTAATATTCAAGATTGAACGGTTATTCCAATAGTTTACCAAAGGAATACCAAAACCTGCACTTACAGAATATTCCTTAGGACCATCCTGACCGTTTATATAATAATAAGGTGTAGCATAACTAACACCAAAGCGATAGCGAATGCGATCGCCCCAGTTTCTACTCTGCTCATTATTTACATACTCAAAACCAAGAGTGTATTTGCTACGATCCTTGAAATAACCCTTTGCAGATTCATATACACCGTCATCATGAACAGGGAATTTATCAGAGGCATATTTCTGCAAAGTATAATCAAAACCCACTTTAAGTTTATTATTGTGATTATACATCAAGCCACCGCCAAAACTTGTAGGCAGATACATTCCACCAAATGCTGTGTATGCAACGGTAGTTGTCACACTTGTCTGCGAATTGGCTGTAACTTCTTCCATATTAGGCTCATCGCAAATCTTATGTCCCAAGCCGTATGTAAGACCTAAAGTAAGAGCATCTTTCTTGTTCAAAGGCAAAGTGTATTGCAAACCAAAGTCAACCTTATAACTGCTAACTGTTGCATAATATGTTCTCTGTCGGGTATTTACATATTCATTCGAATATGAATTGGTAACCGAACGGTCAATAGTTCCCCAAAGATAACCTCCATTCACACCAATAGAGAAATTTTTGAAAGGCATCCAACCCAAACCAACATAAACTTGATGAATACCACCAGAACCTGCATAAGTATTGGTTGTAC
>DGRY01000128.1 GCA_002391185.1 Prevotella sp. UBA4376 | reverse complement strand
ATAAGGTTAAAAAGCATTTTTTTGAAAAAAAAGTGCCAAAAAATTTGGTCATGTCAAAAAAAAGCAGTACCTTTGCACCCGCTTTTGAAAAAGACGAGTCTTTGAGACTCAGTTCGTGAAACACGATCTGTCTCCCTAGCTCAGGTGGTAGAGCAACTGACTCTTAATCAGTGGGTCTAGGGTTCGAATCCCTAAGGGTGTACTAAGAGCCAAGTAACTTTGTTACTTGGATTTTTTTTGTGCCTGTTTATTGCTTGACAAATTTGATTAGGTTATTGTCTTGCTGAACCAAGTAGATTCCGGTGTTTAGGCGGCTAAGGTTGAATTCAACCGATTGTCCTTTTGCTTGTTGGCTGAAGATTTTGTTTCCTTGAATATCAAAGAGGTTAACTATTCCTCCAGAAGTGAGTCCTGATATAGTGATTTTGTCATTATATAATCCAGAAACGGAAATTATGTTTGCCTTGTCAAGGCATTTTTTACAAGCAATTTCTGTGATTGTTTGTGCGAGTATAGAATTAGTGTATGTGTTGTCGCTCCATTTTAGTATCACGTTAGAATCATCGTCATATGTTATTTCTACAACTCTTTTATGAGCTGTTGTTCCATTTATGGAAATGCTTTGGTTTTTCACCCCAGCCCAGCAGGTAAGGGAAAAGAATAAGGCAATTATAATTGTGATGCTATGTTTCATGACGGTGGTTTAAAGTTTATTTTTTGCAAATATAGTGTTTTTGTGTGTTGAGTGCTGTTTTGTGATGAAATATTTTTTTTATGCTTCTTTATTATTAACATTTGAACGAATGAAATGTTAAATAATTCAAACGATATAATAAAACTGTTATATCAAGGTTATTGTGTTCATGTGTTTTTGTTATATTTGCAAAAATTAATAGATTATTTGGATATGACAAAACGTTTACTTACTATACTTTTTATAGTTCCAATGCTCTTTGGGACAATGACAATGCAAGCTACTGAAGCTGATGCAGAGATAACATTTGCTCAGCCTCAAATAGAAATTGAGATCATTGTTGAGCAGGGTGCGATTCGTGTTGCCGGCGCTATTGGCGAAACGATGCGCGTGTATAACGTTACTGGTGTTGAGGTGATGAACATGCGTGTAGATAGTCAGGACAAGCGTTTTCACGTTAATCTTCCAAAGGGCTTTTATATTATAAAGGTTGGTAAGGTTGTTAGAAAGGTTTATCTGCGATAAACACTGTGGTTAAGAAATAACGTTTTGCCTTGAGATTTTTAAGTAATCTTCTGTTCCTGCTTGTTATTGCTTCGGCAATAACTGGTTGCAAGGATAAGATTGTCAATCCAAATAAAGACCTCACTCTCAAAGATTATGAATCTTTGGATACCTCGTTGTATGCGTTGAATTCTCATCGCATAAGAGATGATATTTCGATGATGATAAAGGCAGACAAAGATTCTATGCAAGCTGATTATAAGGCAAAGAGTCACTATCTCATAGATGGATCTTTTCTGTGGATAGACCGTCATGGATTAAAGTCGCAGGTTGATTCTTTGGTAAGCTATTTGCAGAGCGTGAAGGATATGGGATTTTCTCCAGCAAGATTTCGTGTAGCAAAGATAAAGGCAGACTTGAGACGTGCTCGTGAGCTAGATTTTGATACAGCCGAAAACAGCATAAATCATGTTATGGCACGACTTGAGTATAATCTCACCAAGGCTTATCTCAGATATGTCACAGGTCAGCGGTTTGGCTATATGAATCCCTCTTATGTGTTTAACCGCCTTGATGCTATGGATGGTGATTCTGTTCATGTGCGCTATCGTGGCTTGTTTGCAGTTTCCATGGATAAACCGGGAAAGCGATTTTATTCAGAGGCATTTCGTAAGATATCGAATGATAGTGTTCCACAGTATTTGCGCGAGATTCAGCCGCATAGCAAGCTCTATTATGAACTTCTCAATAAGCTGAATGAGGCTTGTAGCGAGAGTGATAGAATTAAAATACTTTGCAATATGGAGCGCTGCCGTTGGCGTCAGGACGATTATCCGCAAAGGCACAAAAAATATGTAGTAGTTAATGTTCCTTCTTATCATCTCATGGCAGTAGATGGTGATTCTGTTCTTGAGATGCGGGTGGGATGTGGCACTTTTGCAACCAAGACCCCTTTGCTCACGAGTGAGATTATGCGAATGGATATTAATCCACAATGGATAATCCCACATTCAATAATCAAGAATAGTTTGTTGAATCAGGTTGGCAACCGTGGCTACTGGTCTCGTCATCATTATTATGTGCGTGAAAAGGGCACGGGCAAGGTTGTTCCCTTTGAACACATAACCCGTGATATGCTTGCCAGCGGAAAATATTATGTTATTCAGCAGGGAGGAATAGGTAATTCTCTTGGTAGAATAATTTTCCGTTTCAAGAATTCCTTCTCGGTGTTTCTTCACGACACATCTCAACCAGGTGTGTTCAATCGTGATGACAGAGGTGTGAGTCATGGTTGTGTGCGAGTGGAAAAGCCCTTTGAGCTGGCTTGTTTCATGCTTGAGGATAAAGATGAGAAACTTATAGAAAAAATAAGATATTCGATGACAGCTCCTTTGGGTGGTGAAGATACTACCATTCCACGTGAAGAGCGTGACAAGGAAGGGCGTGAGAATATAGAACGTTCAAAGATGATTGGTTCTGTGAATGTTAATCCCAAAGTGCCGTTGTTTATCACCTATTACACCATGTTTCCTGATAAGAATGGTGTTATTCGTGAATATGCTGATGTGTATGGCTATGATGGTGCAATATACAATGTTCTCAAGAACTATTTATAATATAGAATTGAACACTTAGTAACGATTAGTAAATTGAAATACAACGAATCAGAAATATTGGAACAGCTTTTTGACGCAAAGACACAGCGAAGTGCCTTTGCTAAGCTTGTGCAGCTTTATTCAGAGCCGTTGTATTGGAAAATTAGACAGATTGTGTTCAATCATGATGATGCAAATGATATATTGCAAAACACCTTTGTTAAGGTATGGAGTCATCTTGGTTCTTTTCAGAATAAATCAAAGTTCTCTACATGGATGTATCGCATTGCTATCAATGAGTCGTTGGATTTTTTGCGTAAGCAAAAAGCTAATCAAGCCATTAGCGCTGACGAGCAGGAAGGAGTGGCTTTGAAACTGATGAGCGATGAATATTTTGATGGCGACGAGATTCAGGCGCTTTTGAAAGAAGCTGTAGCAACATTGCCTGATGTGCAGCGAACCGTGTTCACGTTGAGGTATTATAATGAGATGAAATACAGCGAGATAAGTGAAATTCTTTCAACAAGCGAAGGAGCGCTTAAGGCAAGTTATCATTTGGCGGTAAAAAAAATAACTGAGTATTTGCATTTACATAATTAAACCTTTTGCATATTGATGCGTCAAAGGTTATAAAGAGAAAAAAATATGGATAAATATGAAGATTATCTGTTGAAGCATTATGGAAGGGAAAATTCCTTTAAGGTTCCTGATGGCTACTTTGAGGATTTTGCCCAGAATATCATGAGTCAGCTTCCAGAGCAGAAAGCGCAGATTGTGGAGCTTCGTCATTCGTGGTCTTCTCGCTTGCGTAAGATGGTTGCTGCGGCCGTGATAGGTATTGTTGCTGTTGGTGGAGCATACTATGCTTTCTCTGGCGATGATGGTAGCAATAAGGCGGCTGTGGCTCATAGTAACATCACCCCAACAGCAAGTCAAACCATTGATCAGATGGCCGACTATACAATGATGGATAATGCTGATATGTATGCAGCTTTAACTGATTATTGAAAATAATAGAGTAATTAACTATGAATTTATTAACGAAACACATATTTGTGCTATTCTTGATGTTGTTCAGCATGGTAGTAAAGGCTGAAGACCCTGGTTTGAAGTTCGATCCTCAGCGTTTTCAAATTGCTCTTGAACAGTTTATTGTGAAGGAGGCAGGACTGAGTCCACAGGAGTCTGCACATTTTTTTCCGCTTTATCGCGAGATGCAAAAGAAGCAACGCTCTCTCTTTGTTCAGATGAGAGGTCTTCGTCATGTTGATACTCGTGACGACAAGGCTTCTATGGAGGCTATTCGTAAGCTTGATGAACTTGAACTTCAGATGAAAAAGGTTCAGCAGAGCTATCATAGTCGTTTCATGAAAGTTATTCCTGCAGGTAAGGTGTTTCAAGTGATAAGAGCTGAGGAGAAATTTCATCGTCAGGCATTCCGTAGAGCTTTTGAAAGGAGATAAGTGGTGATATATGTGTAAACAAAGATTTTTTATCACCCTCAGTTATGATGGCACCAACTATCATGGCTGGCAGGTGCAACCTAATGGAATTTCGGTAGAGGAGTGCATGGAGAAGGCTCTTTCTACATTATTACGACAACCAATAGATATTGTTGGTGCTGGCAGAACAGATGCAGGTGTTCATGCTCGCACAATGGTTGCACATTTTGATTTGGCAGATAGTGAACAGTATATTAATGATCAAGAGGATTGCAGGCAGCTCGTATATCGTTTGAACCGGTTGCTACCAAAGGATATCAGCGTGCAGAGCATAGAAGCTGTAGGGGATGATATGCATGCACGTTTTTCGGCAAAATGGCGCACTTATCATTATTATATTCATACTCGTAAGGATCCGTTTCTGCGTCATTATTCATTGGAAACGCATTACGAGCTCGATTTTGAGCTTATGAACAAAGGTGCCGAGATAATCACTCAGCACAAGGATTTCGCTTCATTCTGTAAGGCTGGAGCCGACAATAAGACAACTCTTTGCGATGTTAAAGAGTGTCGATGGGTGCAAACGAGCGATAGTTCGTGGTATCTCACCATCACAGCCAATCGTTTTCTAAGAAATATGGTTAGGGCAACAGTTGGCACTTTGTTCCTTCTTGGTCGTCACAGGATAACTCTATCTCAATTTGAAGAAATTCTGAATAAGGGTAGTCGCAATGATGCTGGTGAGTCGATGCCAGGAAATGCCTTGTTTTTAGAATCAATAGAGTATTGATTCTAAAAAATTGAAATATGGAAATATTGAAATATTGAAAAATGGAAATATTGAAATATTGAAAAATGGAAATATGGAAATATTGAAAAATGAGGCAAAATGCCAATAAACGATATGAAAGATAATTTGATAGTTACTTTATCTCTTACTTTCTCTCTTAGAGTTATAAAACTAATAAAGTTTCTAAATACCCAATGGGTGAGAGATTATACTTTTGAGGTTTTATCTAAACAACTAATAAGATCAGGAACTAGTATTGGTGCCAATATTAGTGAAAGCCAGAATGCTCAAAGTAAACAGGATTTTATTAGTAAATTGTGTATTGCTTTAAAGGAAGCAGATGAAACCAAGTATTGGTTAACTTTGCTTAATAAGGCTGGCTATTTAGATAATGCAGAATATGAGGCGATAATAAATGATAATAATAAGATAATTGGTATTTTAGTTACTATAATAAAGAAGACTAAAGATGGATTGAAAAAGTAAATTGAATCTTTCAATTTTTCCATCTTTCAATTTTTCCATCTTTCCATCTTTCAATTTTTCAATCTTACTTATGTGGTTAATATTAGCTTTTCTCTCAGCAGCGTTGTTGGGATTTTATGATTCTTTTAAAAAGAAATCGTTACAGGGTAATGCGGTGATAACAGTGTTGTTTCTCAACACCTTGTTTTCGTCATTGATATTTCTTCCGTTCATTGTTCTTTCGTATTCTACCCATCAGCTTGATGGCAGCATTTTCTATGTAACTCAAGGTGGATGGGAAGTGCACAAATATATCATCTTGAAGAGTTTTATAGTGCTTTCGAGTTGGATATTTGGCTATTTTGCAATGAAGCATCTGCCACTCACCATTGTTGGTCCTATCAATGCTACACGTCCTGTTATGGTGCTTGTTGGTGCTCTGCTGGTGTTTGGCGAGCGTCTCAATGGTTGGCAATGGGTTGGTGTTGGTTTAGCGGTAGCTTCGTTTCTTTTGCTTAGTCGAAGTGGAAAGAAAGAGGGTATTGATTTCAAGCACAATGTATGGATAGTTTTTCTTGTGCTTGCAGCTATGCTTGGTGCTGTTAGTGGTCTTTACGACAAGTATCTCATGGCATCTCCTTCGGCAGGTGGAGTAGGACTCGACCGTATGATAGTGCAAAGTTGGTATAATTTCTATCAGATGGGCATGATGGGTGTTGTTTTGCTTATAGCTATTTTCAAGCCGTTTGCTCGTTTCCGTGGTGGCAAGCCCTTGTTTCCTCAGTCAAAGTTTCATTGGGATTGGGCTATCATCCTTATTTCTGTGTTTTTAAGTGCAGCTGATTTCGTTTATTTTTATTCGTTGTCGATGCCAGGAGCTATGATTTCTATTGTTAGTATGGTGCGTCGTGGAAGTGTTATAGTGAGTTTCATGTCGGGAGCAATCTTCTTTCATGAGAAGAATCTCAAGGCCAAGGCTTTCGATTTGTTGCTTGTTTTGCTTGGAATGGTATTTTTGTATATCGGATCGCATTAAAAACGAAAGAATTTATTGCTAAATCTTTGCAAAATGATATAAAAACGGTATCTTTGCAACGAGAATTGTTAGAATTTAAATAAATTATTATGGCTCAGAATATTTTCAGGGGATTGGGCATTGCTCTTGTTACTCCTTTTACCACTGATGGAGAGGTTGACTACAAGTCATTAAAAAAGCTTGTGGAATATCAAATTGATAATGGTGCGGATTTTCTTTGTATCCTTGCTACAACAGGTGAGGCTCCTTGTTTGACCAATGATGAGAAAGATAAGATTACCGAACTTGTGAAAGAAGTGAACAAAGGTCGCATTAAGATTCTGAAATATTGTGGTGGTAACAACACCCGAGCTGTAGTTGATGAGATAAAGAATACCGACTGGAGTGGTATTGATGGCATACTTAGTATATGCCCTTACTACAACAAGCCATCTCAGGAGGGACTTTATCAGCATTTCAAGGCTATCTCACAGGCAAGTCCGCTGCCAATAGTTCTGTATAATGTACCAGGGCGTACAGGTATTAACATGAAGGCAGAGACAACAGTTCGCCTTGCTCGCGATTTCGACAATATCGTTGCCATCAAGGAAGCTTCGGGCTCGTTAGAGCAAGTTGACGATATCATTAAGCATAAACCAGATAATTTTGATGTTATCAGTGGTGACGATGCACTCACCTTCTCAATGGTGGCAAGTGGTGCTGCTGGTGTTATCTCGGTTATAGGAAACGCTCTTCCAAAGCAGTTTTCGCGTATGATTCGTCTTGAGTTCAAGGGCGAATACGAACCAGCTCGCAAGATTCATCATATGTTCACCGACCTGTATTCGTTGCTCTTTGTTGATGGTAATCCTGCTGGTTGCAAGGCTCTGCTCAACGATATGGGCATGATCGAGAATGTGCTTCGCCTTCCACTTGTGCCTACGACCATCAAGACCAAGGAGAGAATGGCGGCCATTTTGAAGGAGCTGCAGCTAAGATAACTTTGAACATTGAACTTTGAACATTGAGTTTTATGATTACCTCAGATGCACATTATTAAATCATCAAGGTGATCTTGAACTCAATTTTCAAACTTCAAGGGTCAAGCTATTCATAAACCTCAAATTTCAAAACCTTAAAAAGCAAATGGAGCGCAGAGTTATTCACGAGATTACTCCTCTTATGGGCAAAGATGTGCTATACATTGCCGATCGTCACAAAAAGGAGTTTACTTATCCAATACACAGCCACGAGGTGTATGAGCTTAATTTCGTAGAGAAAGCTACTGGCGTGAGACGAATTGTTGGCGATTCTTCAGAGGTGATAGGGGAGTACGACCTTGTGCTAATCACCAGTGCCGATCTTGAACATGTGTGGGAGCAGAATCAATGTAACAGCGATGATATTCGTGAGGTTACCATTCAGTTTGATTTCAACATGACTCAAGATAACTTCTTTGGGCGCAATCCATTCAACAGCATTCGCAGAATGATGGATGAAGCAAAGAAAGGTCTTTGTTTTCCTCTAAGTGCTATCATGAAGGTTTATACCTTGCTTGACACTCTGTCTTCCGTTAAGGACGGCTTTTATGCCATTACGCAGTTTATGACTATTCTTTATGAGCTTTCGCGCTGTGAGGGAGCTCGTACTCTTGCTTCGTCAAGCTTTGCTAAGATAGCTGTTCAGGATGATAGTCGACGTATATTGAAGGTAAAGGATTATATTAGCAAGAATTATATGGATGAGATTCGCCTTAATAAGCTTGCTGACATGGCTGGTATGAGTGCTAGTGCCTTTAGCCGTTTCTTTAAACTTCACACAGGTCGCAATCTCAGTGATTATATTATCGACATCCGTTTGGGCTTTGCAGCTCGTATGCTCGTTGACACGGTGAAGAGTGTGTCGGAGATTGGTTTTGAGTGCGGTTTTAACAATCTCAGCAATTTCAATCGCATCTTCAAGAAAAAGAAAGGCTGTTCACCTTCCGAATTCCGTGATAACTACCACAAGACAAGGGTTATAATCTAAGCTCCCCATTTAGATTTTTCCCATATCCAAGTTGATAGTTGCTTCTTTAGTGCCTGTTGTGTCTTTATGTGTGCAAAGATACAAATATTTTTTTATGTTCTATGTTTTTTTCATTCTATGTTGGGATTTGTCCCGAAGTTGTGAATGATAAATTGTATAAATGTGAAATGTATAATTGTATAATTGCAAAAATGGAATTCCCGAAGAGGAAGAGAGCTGGCAGTAAAATGGTAAAACTATAAAATATAATGTATATCGCGCGCGCGTTATTATTATATTATTATTATTCTTATTATAGATATATACTTATATAAGAAAAAAAGAGAGTCCCTAAACGAGAAATTTATCTATTGGGGACGTCTATTCGTTTTGTACATTTGTACTCCTGTTTTCTTGTATCTCCCAACCTTCTAATCTACCAATTTACTAAACCCCCAATCTACTAAATACAAAAACACGATTATACAATTATACAATTTCACATTTCACAAAAATCACCTTTTTCCCACTTTCCAGGCAGGCAAAAATTTTTCTCTGGTTAGGAACTTGAAATTGGCTTGTGGCGCTAAATGTATAATTGTATAAATGTATAATTGTATAATCACATAAAGTTGACTTAGGATAGATGTGTAAAAAGTCACCCCTCAATATTCATTGTCTTTGCTTCAAGAGTTTTGTGGTTGAGTGAGTTTAGTGACACTCCGCCACAGGTAACAAATTATCAGCTGAATTTTCTGCAAAGATAGCAATTTTTTTTATTACCTTTGTAGCCGCTATGTATAAAATGATTGTATTGGATCTCGATGGTACTCTTACCAATAGCGAGAAGAAGATTACCCCACGCACCTTTGAGGCATTGATGGCAGCACAGAAAAAGGGCTGTCGCATAGTGCTGGCATCGGGCAGGCCAACCTATGGAATTGTTCCTTTAGCCGAACAGCTTCAGCTGGCTGATTATGGAGGTTTTATCATGGCATTCAATGGTGGAAAAATTATTGAATGCGAGAGTGGTAAAACATTGTTTGAACAGAAACTCGACGACAATCTTGTGCCATTGATTTATGAACAAACAATGAGGGCAGGTTTGCAAATTCTCACCTATCGAGGTAATGCTATTGTCACAACCGATGCTTCCGACGAATATGTTAATCATGAGGCTTTCATCAATAAGATGCCTGTTGTGCAGCTTACTGACTTCCTTAACGAGATAGAATATCCTGTTAACAAATGTCTTGTTGTGGGCGAGCCAACGCTTATTGCTGATTTTGAACCAAAGATAGCTTCTCAAATGCAGGGAAGGATAAGCGTTTATACCTCGGCTCCTTTCTTCTTGGAGTGCGTACCTTTGAACATTGATAAGGCTGCATCACTCGATCGTCTTGTTAACAAGTTTGGTATCACACGCCATGAGGTTATAGCCTGTGGTGATGGGCACAATGATATGTCGATGATTGAATATGCCGGTCTTGGAGTTGCAATGGCAAATGCAGAACTCGACGTTAAGGCTGTTGCCAATTATGTCACCCTCTCGAATGAGGAAGACGGAGTGGCCCAGGTTGTTGAAATGAATATCTTATAGCATCTGTTTTTTTACCTTTTTTGAAACAAACTTTGTTTTATGTATCATTTTTTAAGATGGTGTAACGTACAAGAAAAACAATGAAACATATTAAAAAATGTGTGTTGCACTTTTTTGATACTTTTGTACAGTGTATCTACCATCTTAAAAATAATGACTAAAACAATGAGAAATGCAATTGCAGCCATTATTACTATGGTTGCATTATTTTTTGCGACAAATGAAGCCTTTGCCATGAAAGGTGAACTCTATGGAGCCAATCGTTTGTTAAGTAGCCGAACATTATGTGTTGCTCAAGACAAATATGGTTTTATATGGGTTGGAACCGAATGTGGACTTAACCGATTTGATGGTTACCATTTTGTAAGTTACAAACACTCGGGCAAAAATCCTCGTTCGCTTACCGGAATAGATGTTATAACCTTGTATGTTTCAAAGAAAGGCGAATTATGGGTGGGCACAGGTGACGGATTGTGTCGTTATAACTATGCTACCGATGATTTTGATCGCATTGAACTTCCTTTGAAAGAAAAAATACACATTACTTATATTAATGAAGCTCCCGATGGTGCTATTCTTGCGGGCACGGCAGGCTATGGCCTTTTTCGCATTAAGGGCAATAAGGCGAGCCGAATGATGTATAATTTGAAGGTGGAAGGCATAAATTTCTGCAATCAGTTTATTATTGGCAAGAAAAACACTCTTTTTACAACAAGTTTTTTGCCCAAGATTTATGCCTGTAGCAAGGAACATGGGAAGATGGTTACCCGTTCATTTAATACGGGAAAAGGGTCGGTGATGTCGTTTTTGTGTGACGACAAAAAAAATATCCTTGCATTTTGTCCAGATGGAATACTGAAATATGACGAAAAGAAACGAGTGTTTGTTGATGCTGGTTTTGATTTGTCGTTGTTGCAAGGAGCCAAGATAAAGCGAGCATATAAAACGCGTGCCGGCAGTTTCGTTATTGGCACACGTGCCAATGGTGTTTATATAATAAAAAAAGGTGCACGCAAGGCCGAAACTCTTATTGTCGATGGCAAACCAGTGATGCCCAAATCTAATGTGAACTGGATTTGTGAGGATGCCAATGGCAGTTTGTGGCTTAGTTGTTATCAATCAGGGGTGTATCATCTCTCATCTAACACTGATGTGTTTGATTTCTGGGCTATAGAGCAAGGCTGTGATCCACAGGGGAAAATTCTGTCGGCAATGTCGCTCTGTGGTACTGAACTTATGGGAGCAATCTCACAGGATGGTATCTATACCTTGAACAATCAAGGCAATGTGGTGTCGTATTATCCCACTAAGGCGGAGGTTAAAAGTATTGTTCGCGATAGTCAAAACAGATATTGGACTTGTGGTGGGCATTTCATTTGGCTGTATCAGCCAAATGGTGGAACATTTAAGCAAATACTGAACAATAAGAACTTTGAAATAGAGCACATTGCTGTTGACAACCACCGAGGAATGCTCTATTATTGTGCTGTGGGACATGCTTTCGGCATGTATAATATCAGCACAAGGAACAGTGTCGAGATAACAGGAGCTCCTGTAACTAAAAAAGACCGCTTGAATAATAGCTGGATACAGAGTATAATGATAGACCGACAAGGGTTGGTGTGGATATCTACTGCCGATGGAGTGAGCTGTTATAATCCCGACCGAAACACTTTCCTGCAATATGGCTGGACCAATCTGCTTACTCATCAGCTTGTGTATGGTTGTTGTGAGGATGTGTTGGGAAATATTATCATTGGCACCACCAATGGCTTGTTCTACTATAATCGTAAAAAAAATAAGGTGGCACGTATGCAAGGGGCTGATGCTTTGTGCGACTTGCAAATATATAGTATTATTCTCGATAAATATGGTGATGCATGGATGAGCACATCTGAAGGAATATGGCATTACAACAGAGAGAACCACACGTTTACAAGTTATCTTAAAGGTAACGGGCTTGAAGCAAAGCAATATGTGCAGAATGCGGCTTTTATGTTGCCCGATGGACGACTCATTTTTGGCACAGACCGTGGAGTTGTGGTTTTTAATCCAGATGATTTGCGAAAAGAACACAATGCAAAACGCAAGGTTGCTTTGTCGCGTTTTCTTGTTGATGGTGTGCCTCTCGATTTCAGACAGAGTGAGTTTGTTATTCCGGCAGAAAGTACAAGTTTCACCATGGAGATGTCTATGCTCGATTACATTCATCCCGAGTATGTTACATATGAATATCGCTTAGATAAAGATAGTGTGTGGCATCAAACTCAGGAGGGAGAAAACTCGTTTACTTTCAGCAAAATGCGATCGGGATGTTATAAAATAGAGTTTAGAGCATTAATAAATGGACAATATAGCGAAACATCAGCAATAAGGCTCAGAATAGCAGCACCATGGTATGCAAGCATCTTTGCAAAGGTGATATATCTTATATTTTTTATTTTGGTATTGATGGCACTTAATCGTTATAAACGAAAACGATTAAAAATGCAATATGAAGAGCAAAAAATGCGATTTCTTATCAATGCCACACACGATATCAGGTCGCCATTAACATTAATCATTGAACCTTTAAGAAAGTTGAGAGAATATGCCAAAAACAATGAAAGTAAGCGATATATTGATATTGTTGAACGAAATGCTCAACGCATGCTCACTCTTGTTAATCAAATTCTTGATGTGCGCAAGATAGATCTTAATCTGATGCAAATTCATTGTTGCAAAGCCGATATGGTGGGCATGGTGAATGGCATTGTGGCACTCTATGGCTTTCATGCACGAGAACGAAACATTTCGATTAACGTAACACATAATAGAAAAGCGATATATGTGTATGTGGATCGATTAAATATGGAAAAAGTTATAAATAATCTGCTGTCAAATGCGGTAAAATACACATTTGATGGTGGAGAAATTAACATCGACATAAAAGAAAAAACGCGTGAAGTGGTGATAAGCTTTGAGGACAATGGAGTGGGAATGAGCGAAAAAGATTATGCGCGAGTTTTTGACAGATACTATCAAGGAAGCAATTCACATGGATATAATGTAGTTGGAACTGGTATAGGATTGAATCTGTGCAAACAGCTTGTAGAACTGCATCACGGAACCATTACCGCTGCAGGCAGAGAGGATGGAAAACAAGGATGTCGATTTGAAATTACTTTGCTTAGGGGCAAACACCATTTATTGCCCGAACAGATAGAAGAATCAGTAGCGGTGAGAGTGGCAACACAAAAGAGTAAATCGCGCAAAGATTGTCGAATTCTTGTTGCCGATGACGATGTTGAAATAGCTAAATACATTAAGATGGAACTATCTCCATGGTATTGCATAAAGATTGTCAGCAACGGAGTCGAAGCACTCAATGCCCTTCTTGCCGATCAATATGATTTGCTTATCTCTGATGTAGTAATGCCCGAAATGGATGGTATTACTTTGTTGAAGAATGTGAAGCAAAATCCAAATATTAGTGACGTTCCAGTTATTTTGCTCACTTCAAAAGCTGAGGTTGACGACCGCCTTGTAGGATTGGAAAATGGTGCTGATGCCTTTATCGCAAAACCATTTGCTGTGAGCGAGCTGCATGCCACAATCGATAATCTTGTTGATAATGTGCGGCGTCTTCGTGGTAAATATTCTGGTATGCAGGAACAAAACGACAAGATAGAAAAAATAGAAATAGAGGACAATGATAAACTCTTGATGGAAAAAATCGTTTCGTCGGTAAACAGCAATTACACCGATTGCGATTATGGAGTAGAAAATCTTGCTACCGATGTGGGCTTGAGTAGAGTGCAGTTACATCGAAAAATGAAACAACTCACAGGAATAGCTGCTGGCGAATTTATCCGAAACATACGTTTGAAGCAAGCAGCACGTTTGCTAAGTGAGAACAATGTTAATGTCAGTCAGGTTGCCTATAAGGTTGGATTCAAGAGCTTGGCACACTTCTCAAGTCTTTTTAAAAGGTATTATGGGGTGAATCCAACAGCATATGTAGATAAAAACAAGGTGTAATATGTTGATACTTAGTGATTTAAAAGTTGTGTAACATATATATAAATCAATGTAATAAAAAAGCAAAAGGTTTAAATAATTATTGCTTACTTTTGGCGGCTGAAACGATATATACACACAATGTATTATTAATCTAAAGTAAACTAATAATGAAAAAACTTAAATTGCATTTTTGCATTTCACCATGTTGGTTAGGCAATTTGCGACGTGTTTCGTTAGCAGTTCTTTTCCTCATGTTTTGCATCTGTATGCAAGCACAGGGATTTAAAGTTAACGGAAACGTTACAGATCGTAACAATGAACCTATTATTGGTGCAAATGTAACGGTGAAAGGCGCCAAAGGCGCAGGTGCTGTCAGTGATTTTGATGGTAATTTCACAATTACTGTACCAAGTGAGAATTCTGTTCTTGTCATTTCTTATGTAGGAATGAAATCTAAACAAGTGAAAGTTTCACGTGGGCACAAGGTTAATGTTACACTTGAAGACGACAACGAGCTTTCTGAAGTAATTGTTGTTGGTTATGGACAACAAAAGAAAGCCTCTGTGGTTGGTGCTATCACACAAACTGATGAGCGCACATTGAAACGTTATCAAGGCGTTCCTTCTTTGGGTCAGGCTCTCACTGGTAACCTCCCTGGAGTTATTACAAGTTCTTCTACCGGTCTTCCTGGTGAGGAAGATCCAAAGATTGTCATTCGTACACAGACATCATGGAACAACAGCGACCCACTTGTGCTTGTTGATGGTGTAGAGCGTCCAATGAACACTGTTGACGTGTCATCTGTTGAGTCTATTTCTGTCCTGAAAGATGCTTCGGCAACTGCCGTTTTCGGTGTGAAAGGTGCTAATGGTGTTATTCTTATCACCACCAAACGTGGTAAGGAAGGTAAGGCAAACGTACATGTAAAGGCTAATACCACTGTGAAACTTGTTTCTAAACTTCCAGAAAAGTATGACGCTTATGACACATTCTTGTTGCTTAACGATGTTGTTGAGCGCGAACTCGCTATGAACGAGGGTGCTTGGGCACATTACAAACCAATGGGAATTATCAACAAATATCGTTATCCTGCAAATCAAGAAGAATGGGATCGATATCCAAATGTTGATTGGCAAAAAGAACTCTTCCGTGATTATGCCATGTCGTATAATGCAGGAGCCGATGTATCAGGCGGTACAAAGAGTGTAAAATACTTTGCTGCCATTGATTTCACTCATGAAGGCGACTTGTTCAAGAAGTTTACCACCAATAGAGGATATTCTTCAGGTTTTGGCTATAACCGCATCAACTTGCGTGCTAACCTCGACTTTGATCTAACTAAAACAACAAAGTTCTCTACAAACTTGTTTGGTTCTAATGGAGTGCGCAGATCACCTTATCATCAGAAATCAGATGGCAATGTAACCAATGCTTTCTGGGCTTCGGTATATCATTCTGCTCCTGACGCAATGCGTCCTATTTACAGCGATGGAACATACGGATATTATGGACCTCGTAATGCTGATGTGCCAAACTCTGTTTATTCTTTGTCGGTGGGTGGTGATGAACGTCGCACAAACACCCAAATCACTACCGACTTTATACTTAATCAAAAACTTGATTTCGTTACAAAAGGTTTGAGCTTCAGAGCAAACCTGTCGTTTGATAACACAATGGTTGAGGTTGACCGTGGTATCAACGACCAAGGCAACGATTCACAACGCAAATGGATTAATCCTGAGAGCGGACAGGTGGATTATCAGCTTGATCGCGACTTCACAGAAACAGTAAACTGGGTTACACAAGGTGGTAATGTTGATCGTGGAGCTACTTTCCGTAAGCTCTACTATCAGCTGCAGTTAAACTGGGCACGACAGTTTGGAAAGCACGATGTAACAGCTATGGGATTGTTCTCACGCGAGAAATATGCTGTGGGATCACAGTTCCCTCATTATCGTGAAGACTGGGTGTTCCGTGCAACATACAACTATGCTTCACGCTATTTTGCTGAGGTGAATGGAGCATACAACGGATCTGAGCAGTTTGGTGAAAACAAGCGTTTCGATTTCTTCCCTTCTGTTTCTCTTGGATGGATGCTAACTGAAGAATCATTCATGAAGCCTTTGGCTAAATATATTGATATGGTAAAGATTCGTGCTTCTTGGGGTCGCATTGGTGACGACAAGGGCGGAAACGGACGCTGGCTGCACAGAGACGAGTGGGCTTATGGTGGAAACACTGTTATGGGCACCGATCGCACAGCAGCCCCTTACACCATTTATAGACAAACAAAAATAGGTAACCCTAATGTGGGTTGGGAGCTTGTTGAAAAGCGCAATCTTGGTATCGATTATGGATTCCTCGGTGGTTTAATTACAGGTTCGCTTGATATATTCAACGACCATCGTACCGATATCATCATCACATCGCGTGCTATTCCAAGCTATTTTGGTGTTGGTGCACCTGCAGCTAACTTAGGTAAGGTTGATTCACATGGATTTGAACTTGCTGTTCGTCTGAATAAGCAATGGACATCTGATTTCCGCACATCATTGAATTTCAACATGACACATGCGAAGAATAAAGTGAAGTTTGCCGACGATCCAGAGCTTAGAGCTGCTTATCTCAAGGGTGAAGGCTATGCTATTAACCAAACTCGTTCATATCTTGACCATGGATACATTAGAACTTGGGACGAATTATATGGTAGTCCTGTTGTCGAATCAAACAACGACTCAAAGTTTATGGGCGATTATCAGATAATCGACTTCAATGCTGATGGTAAGATCACATCTGAAGATTGTGCACCATATAAATACTCAAGCATTCCACAGAACACATATAGTACTACTTTCCAAGCTGAATGGAAAGGATTGTCGCTAACATTGCAGTTCTATGGAGTTACAAACGTTACACGTCAGGTGCAATTCCCAACATTCCAGCGCGAAGCACATGTTGCCTTCAAGGAGGGTAATTATTACAACGTTATTGCAAATAATGGAGAATTGCCATTGCCTCGTTGGGTAACAATAACTGATAATAGTGCAAATGGTACACGTTACTATTATGATGGCTCTTTCTTGCGTTTGAAAAATGCTGAGCTTGCATATACGTTCCATGGCGACTGGCTAAAGCGTGCTCACCTTAATGGCTTGCGCATTTATCTTAATGGCGACAACCTCTTGCTTTGGACAAAAATGCCTGACGACAGAGAGAATAACTTTAGTGGAGGCGATGGCGCTTATCCAACAGTGCGTCGTTTCAATCTCGGACTTGATTTAACATTCTAAAGAATCATCTATCATGAAAAAAGTTTTTTATAATATCATGATTGTTGCTGCTCTTGCTATGACAACATCATGTAAAGACTATCTTGACAAATCACCTTTGAGTGATATTGGAGATACAGATCCATATAAAAATTATATGAACTTTCAAGGTTTCACCGATGAGCTCTATAATACTATTCCTATGATGACAACACCTGATTTCCATTGTTGCTGGAATTTTGGTGAAGACGAATATTGGCAGCCTAATGAAACCCGTATGCTTGCTTATGCTATTGACCATGGTAACAACTGGGGATGGGACGAAAGCTATTATTCGTATTTCCACTCAGGAACAGGAAATCCAACTAGTACAAATCGTGACAACAAGGGACACCTTTGGGGTATGTCATGGTATGGTATTCGAAAAGCTAATGTTGGATTGGCACATCTTGACTTACTTCAGGATGCCACTGACGAGGAAAAGAAACTCATTAAAGGACAACTTCTTTTCTTCCGTGGCTTCTTCCATTTCCTGTTGATGCAGAACTGGGGCGGACTGCCATATATCGATATGGAAATTCCTGCCGATGCCGTTATGCGATATCCACGATTGAACTATCAGCAAACTGCTGATAAGGCTGCTGAGGATTTCCAGGCTGCTGCCGATTTGCTTCCTATTGACTGGGATCAAACAACAGTTGGAAAAGCTACACTCGGAAAGAATAATCTTCGCATTAATAAGGTGATGTGTTTGGCTTTCTTGGGAAAGGATCTTCTATGGGCTGGTTCGCCATTGATGAACAAAGAGAGCCAAGGTAAAGCTGAATACAACAAAGAGTATTGCCAGAAAGCAGCACAGGCTTTCGGAGAGATATTGAAGATATGTGACGAAACAAAGCGATATGAACTTGCCGATTTTAAGGATTATTCGCTTCTGTTCTACACTTTCAACCAAAACTACAAAACTCCTGGTTTGAAAGAAGCTATCTTCTATGAGAATGTAAATAACAACTGGCGCTGGAACATGGTTAATGACTTCCGTCCATCAACTCTCTCTGGTTCTGGTATCAAGTGTTATCCTACTGCTAACTATGCCGACTATTTCGGTATGGCAAATGGTAAACCTATCAAGGATATTACTAAAAAGGATGCTGAAAGCGGATACGATCCAGAATATCCATTCCGTGACAGAGATCCACGTTTCTATGAAAACTTTGTGTTTGATGGAGTGAAATGCGTGAAAGCTGGTAACTATGTAGGAAACAATCCACATCGCCAATATGCTTCGCTCTACACTGGTGGTACATATCGTGTTGCTAATCGCGACAAAGACTGTTTCACTGGTTATTTGAATATGAAGTGGGATTCTCAATATGCTAACGATTGGGATGGCTATCGTGAAAACAATCAGGTTACACTTAGCTTGGTTCGTTTGGCAGATATTTATCTTATGTATGCTGAAGCTGTTGCTCAAGGCTATGGCTCTCTCACTGCTACATCAACTAACTATTCTATGAATCCTATTGCAGCTGTTAATAAGGTTCGTGCACGTGCAGGAGTAGGAGGCATAGATGCTGAATATACAGGAGAGGTTGATAAGTTCATGAGCGAACTTCGTCGTGAACGTGCTGTTGAATTGGCTTTCGAAGGACATAGATATAACGACCTTCGTCGTTGGTTGCTTCTCGATAAGGCTCCTTATAATAAGAAAACAGCTGTTTACTTCGATCGTGCTGCTGATCAAACTGATGAAGAGCGCTATGAAAACCCAAAGAACAATCATGTATTGAACCTTCGGGAGGAAGTGTTGTTCACACGACAGCTTACCGATAAGCATTATTGGTTTCCATTCCCACGTAAGGATGTGCAGATGTATGAAGGATTTAAGCAGAACCCTGGTTGGGAATAAACTCGAAACAAGAAATATTGATATAATTAAATATTGAGATATTTATAAAAATGAATAAATTAAAAAAATATATAGCAGTCGGACTTTGCTGTTTTCCTTTTGCGGCAATAGCTCAGGAATCTGCCGATTCGCTTGCCGAACAAGTAAATATTGCTTTCGGCAAAACTAATAAGACCGATCTTATGGGCGGTGTCAGCGAAGTTAATGTGCAAAAGCTGATGAAAAAAGACTATCATGCATATAGTCTTGATGATATCTCATCGCTTGTAGGTGGATATAATGGTAATATTTGGGGACAGGCTCCATTAGTGCTTGTTGATGGCGTTCCACGTGATGCATCGGCTATCAATGCCACAGAAATAGAAACGGTTACTGTTCTTAAAGGCGCATCGGCTGTAGCTCTCTATGGTTCACGTGGAGCAAAGGGTGCTGTTCTTATCACTACAAAACGAGGTAAGAAGCAGCGTCTCACTGTTGAAGCTACAGCTAATACCGGACTTTATTTCGCTAAGCGTTATCCACATTATCTTGGGGCTGCACAATATATGAGCCTTTATAATGAGGCATGCAGCAATGATGGCAAGGCTGCTCAGTATTCCGACGACCTTATTTATAATACTGCTGTTGGAGCTAATCCTGAAAGATATCCTGATATGGATCTCTACAGTAGTAAGTTCTTGCGAAAGGCATATAATCGCACAGATGCTACTCTTGAAATTACAGGTGGAAACGAAAGTGCTCAATACTATGCTAATTTAGGAATGACATATAATAGCAGTTTCCTAAAGTATGGTGAGAGAAAGAACGACAATAACCTTGATTTCCGTGTGCGTGCCAACATCGACATGAAGATTAATTCATGGATGAAGGCCTTTGCTAATGTTGATATCAACATCAACAATGCTTATGCTGGTCGTGGAGATTTCTGGGGTGCAGCAGCCAACTTGCGTCCTAACTGGTATAATCCACTTATCCCTATCAGTTCACTGGACATGGATAATCAGACTATCAGAAATATGGTTGAAACAACCAATAATATCATTGATGGTAATTATCTCCTTGGTGGTTCTTCTGTTGATACATCAACACTATGGGGAGATATGCTTGTTGCAGGTTATGTAAAGGATAAAACTCGTTTCTTTATGTTTGATGTTGGCGTGAAAGCTGATTTGAGCATGATTACACCAGGTTTGTCTTTCACTACAGCATATAGTGTTGACTATAAGGATTACTATTCTGAGGCTTGGAAAGTGGGATATGCCGTTTTTGAACCTACTTGGAGTAATATGAATGGTCGTGACATGATTATTGGTCTTAAAAAGTATGGAAAAGACACAAACTCTACAAGCGAGTATGTTGGTAGTAGTTCTTACGACCAAACAATGACTTTCAGAGGGCAGTTTGATTGGGCACGCTCTTTCAATAAAGTTCATAACATTGCGGCAACATTAATGGGATGGGGATTTCAGCGACAGAGCAGTAGTGACTCTGATCATAACAGCTCGTCATATCACCGTATCAGTAATATTAATGCGGGTTTACGTTTGAATTATAATTTCAATCATCTGTATTATCTTGAACTGGCAGGCGCTTTGGCTCATTCTGCAAAACTGCCAGAAGGAAAGCGTAACGCTCTTTCACCAGCTGTAACTTTAGGATGGCGCATTGGACAGGAGAAATGGTTCAAGAACGCATTGCCTTTTGTTGATGATGCAAAGATTAATGCATCTTATGCAGTGTTGAATCAAGATTTGGATATTTCTGACTATTATATGTATCAGGGATATTACAATGCTAAAGGTGGTTGGTATCAGTGGAAAGATTCGTCACAAGGTGGATTCACATCTCTTTCATCTCGTGGTACAAACTTAGAACTCGGCTTTGTTCAGCGTAAGGAATTGCGTCTCGGATTTGAAGCTTCATTCCTGAATCGTATGTTAACAGTTGATTTCAACTATTTCAATCAACTCACAGACGGATTGCTAACACAAGGTGGATCTACTATTTATCCTTCTTTCTTCCAAGGTAATGGTTCTTTCTTACCATATACCAATTTCAACCAAGATACACGAAAAGGCTTCGACTTCTCTGTAAATGCTCATAAGAAATTTGGAAAAATTGAAGCTGCTCTTGGTTTGAACGGACAAGTTCTCACAACAAACGCTAAGAAGCGTGATGAGGTGTGGGATGAGCAGTATTTATATCGCTCAGGACGTGCTCTTGATGCTCAGTGGGGATATGTATGTGAAGGATTCTTTGCTGATGATGCCGACATTGCTGCACATGCAAAACAGCAGTTTGGTGAAGTTAAGCCTGGTGATTTGAAGTATAAGGATATTAACGAAGATGGAGTTGTTGACTCTAAAGACCAAATCGACCTTGGTAAGGCAGGGTGGAGTGCTGCACCATTTATTTATGGTGTTAATCTCACTTTAAAATATAAAAACTTTACTCTCTATGCTGCTGGTACAGGAATGACTGGAGCTATTGGATTTAAAAACAATAGTTACTATTGGGTGAAAGGCTCAAGCAAGTATAGTGAGGTGGTATTGGGACGTTGGACTCCTGAAACTGCTGCAACGGCTTCTTATCCTCGACTCACTACAACAGACAACAGCAATAATTTCCGTAATTCAACATTCTGGCGTTATAGCACAGATAAGTTCACTTTGAATAGAGTGCAACTAACTTATGATATGCCTGCAAACTGGTTCCATAGTGTTGTCACTGGTATGAGTGTATATGTATTGGGCGAAAATCTTGCTACTATAAGTTCACACAACGACATTAATGAACTCAATGTAGGAAGTGCTCCTCAGAGTCGTTTCTATAACCTTGGTGTTAAGATTACATTCTAATTCTAAAAAAGTAAATTTATGAATAAATTAAATAAATTATGTCTGGGAGTACTAATGGCGTGCAGTCTCACGGCTTGTGACGACCTCATAGATCCTGCTATTGAGAACTTTAAGGACATTGATATGATGCAGAAAGAGCCTGATTTTGCTAAAGGCTTCATGGTTACTGCATATCGTACTCTTCCTGGATACTACGATAATAGTGATGTAGCCACTGACGATGCGGTTACAAATAGCAAAGACAATATTTTCTTGAAAATAGCTACTGGTTCTTGGACATCAGAAACAAATCCATTTAATCAATGGACATCTGATTATAGTGCTATTCAGTATTTGAATATTTTCCTTGAAAATGCACACGACATAAAATATAAGCAAAATGAAGTAATTAACAAGTTGCTTAATGAACGCTTACATGGTGAAGCTTATGCTTTGCGTGCTATTCATCATTATTTCTTGTTACGTGCACATAGTGGATATACTGCTGATGGTAATCTTGCTGGTGTTTTGCTGCTTGACAAATTCATGGGAGCAAATGCCGATTTTAATCAACCACGTGCTTCGTTTAAGCAGAGTGTTGATATGATAAAGAAAGATCTTGATGCTGCTGAAGAGTTGCTGCCAGATGATTATGCTGATGTTGACAAAAACCACATTCCTGCTAAATATGATTATGTAACTCTTTCTGGTGATTATAACCTTGTTATGGGTAATAATGCACGTGGGTTGGTAAATGCCAATATTGTTCGTGCATTCCGTTCTCGTTTGCTTCTTTTGGCTGCATCACCTGCTTATCAGAATGAAAGTAATGATGTTTCATGGGAACAGGCTGCCGATGCTACTGCTCAGTTATTAGATAAAATAGGTGGTGTTGCTGGTTTGGCTGCAAATGGTGTGACATATTATTGTAATACCGACGAAATTGCTGCTATTAAAGAAGGAAGCAATCCTGCAGAAATTCTGTGGCGTGAGAATCTTGCTACTAATAATGCTGATCAGGAAAGTAATAATTATCCTCCTTCATTATTTGGTAAGGGCTTTATCAATCCTACACAGAATCTTGTTGATGCATTCCCTATGGCTAATGGTTATCCTATTAATGATGCGAGAAGTCATTATGATAAAAATAACCCTTATGTAGGACGTGATCCTCGATTGGCTAAATACATTATTTATAATGGTGCAACAGAAGGACCACAGAATAATGTTATCTTAACTGGTAGCAAATTGAATACTGATGATGGTATAAATGTTAAGGAAACATCTACTCGTACTGGATATTACATGAAGAAACGTCTTATTATGAACGTTAACTGTAATCCTGCATCAACATCTAAGGCTACTCACTTGATTCCACGTTTGCGTTTCACAGAATTCTTCCTTAACTATGCAGAAGCTGCTAATGAGGCATGGGGACCTAAAGGTAAGGGCACACACGAGTATTCTGCTTATGATGTTATAAAGGCTATACGTCAGCGTGCAGGCATCACTGATACAGAGTATCTTGATGAATGTGCTCTCGACAAGGATAAAATGCGTGAGCTTATTCGCAACGAACGTCGTTTGGAATTGTGTTTTGAAAGTTTCCGTTTCTGGGATCTTCGTCGTTGGAAAGCTCCTATTACTGAAACTGCTCGAGGTATTGACTGGGGAACAGAAACATTCACTCCTCTTGACAATGTTGAAGCAAGAAAGTATGAAGATTATATGTATTATGGACCAATTCCTCATTCTGAAGTTTTGAAATACAGCAACATTCAGCAAAACAAGGGATGGAAATAATTTTCTTTCCTCTCTCTCGCACGAGAGAGAGGGGGAGAATAATGAAATCTACACTAATTTAGGTAATAACTAATATTGAATTATAATGAAGACAACAATATTTTATAAGGCAAAAGCGGCATTGAGTATTATATGCCCATTATCGGCTTTACTTTTCTTCTCTGCGTGTGAGAATGGAGACAATGATTTTCCAAATTACGATCACACAGCCGTTTATTTCTCTAATCAGGGATATATTCGCACAATAGAACTTGGTGAAGATCCGCAGGTTGACCTTACGAACGATAATCTGCACCAGATATCTATTAATGCAGCTATTGGTGGAGGATATTCTAACGATAAGGATATTCGTGCAACATTTGTTGTTGATCCTTCAATTTGCGTGGGACAGAAATTTAGCGATGGCACTGCTGTAACAGTTATGCCTGAGAACTACTACACTCTTGATGATAATAAACTTATTATTCCTGCTGGAAAAATTCAAGGTGGTGTTACTGTTCATTTTACAGATGCATTCTTTGCCGACGCAAATGCAGTGAAGAATACTTATGTTATTCCGCTTCGAATCACAAATGTAGAGGGAGCTGATAGCATATTGAAAGGGCAAGACTTTGTGTTGTGTGCAGTGAAGTATGTAAATCCTTGGCATGCAGATTATCTGCGTCATGGTGTTGATGAAATTACTACTGCAGCAGAAAAGGTTACTGTTGTTCGTCACAATCAGTATGTAGAGAACGATGAAGTGATAAAACTTGCAACCAAGGCGTTTAATCAGGTTGTGATGACTGTAAACATGAAAGATAATGCAGGAAAGAATGTTCCATGCCAGTTGCTTCTCACTTTTGATAATGATAATAAATGCACTATAAGTGCTCTTACTGCTGGCTTTACTGCACAGGGCACAGGTTCTTTTGTTAAGAATGGTGAGAAAAATAGTATGGGTGGCAAAGATAGAAATGCTTTGTATCTTAATTATACTCTCGCATCTGAGTCTTTGGCAAAGAGTCAAACAACAACTGATACACTTGTAGTGCGTAATCGTGGCATTAAACAAGAGTATTTTACGGTTTCAAAATAAGTTGTAAGTGAGAATTAATAATCTAACAATATGAATGTACCATAACAGGACATTCTTAAACATGCTTTTATGAAACAAATAAAAAATATATTCATTTCAGCATCAGCTCTTGCCTTATTGGCGAGCTGTGCTGGTGATTTTGATACTAATTTTATGACTGACAAACCTGAGAATGTTGCTATTGCAGAGTTTGTTAATCAATATAATGTGCTAAAGGAATATGCTGGCGATATCAAGGTTGGTGCAGAAACGGGTTCTTCGTCTATCCTTGACCATGGCACATCTATATCACAACTCACAAATAATTTTAATGAGCTCACATTTAATGATCTCTTTGCTCATAAAATAGTTGTTGATGGAAATGGAAATGTTACCGTTGATTCAAAGGCGGCAAATGCTATCAGCGAATCTCAAGATGCAGGATTCTCGTTTATGGGGTCTTCGCTCTGTGATCCTGCTACAACAAACGTTGCTTACATGAACACTGTTGTTGCCGATACATATATCCCAGGAAAGCCAGCTATAGGTGAATTCAAAATATTAGATTTTGAAGACATGGATATAGGCTCCACATTCCCAGGATCTGGTGGAGCTACTGGTACTATTGTTAAAGATCCTAAAGGCAAAAGTGGTCATGTTGCACATTGGACAACAGGTTTTAACCATCCTCAATTTAATGTTACATTGCCTGCTGGCATGACTGTGGGTGATATCATAGATGGCTATTGTGACTTGCTTTTTACAAAGTCTGGTTGGGTTCCTGCATCTGTACTCAAATTCTTTATTAACGGAAAACAGTATGGTGGAGATTTGGGTACATCTGCTACAGACCAACACATTTCTACAAATTCATGGGCTCGCAAGGGATATAAACTCGATTTTACCAAGTTTGAAATAGATGAAGCTGATAAAAAAGCTACAAGTTTTCAATTAGGTATTGGTGATGTGGCTTCGAATCCTGACTATTATTTCGATAACATTGTTGTAAAAGCTCATTATACAGAAAAGGGATATTTTGAACCACGCCCAATAGAAGAAAAGAAAGCAGATGCTCTTAATGCTTTTGATAAGTATGTGCAGGCAACTGTTGGAGAATATGGCGATAAGATTAGCAATTGGATAATAGCAAGCAATGCGCTTGCTCCTGGAAATTCTGGCAATGTACTGTTGAATTCTTCTGTTGAAGAAAACTCAAAGTTGTTCTATTGGAATGAATATCTTGGTGATAATTTTGTTGCTGATCTTGCAAAGGCGGCTTTAGCTGTAAATCCTGCCTTACATCTGTTCTATAGCGATAAGAATCTTGATGGTGATGCTATTAAGACACAAAACCTTGTTAATATGGTAAAGCAGTGGAATGAAAATGGAGCTAAACTCGAAGGTATTAATGCCGAAATTCATCTCAAATACAGTTCTTCAACTGCAGCTCAAAGTATATCTGATATTAAGGATATGTTAGAATCATTGGCAACAACGGGCTTGAAGATTCGTCTTTCTGGTTTGGATATTCAGGTGATTGATGAAAGTGAAAATACTCGTAAGATTTCTGATCTCTCAAATGAAGAGCGTATAGAAATATCTGATTATTTGAACAATGTGATTTTAGCCTATATGGAAAAAGTACCAGCTGCACAACGTTATGGTATTTGTGTTTCTAATTACACAGGTAACGATAGTTATATGGGATTGTGGAGCAGTGCTTATAACCGTCAAACTTCTTATGCAGGATTAGCTGATGGCTTGCAGAATAAGAAAACAGTATGGGGAAAATAATAAAAACCTGAATTAGTGTAAAAAAACGATGCCGCTAACAACATCTTTTGAGATGTGTGTTGGCGGCACTTTTTATTTTTCTTTGAGACTTGCTCTTTGAAATTTATTTTTTACGGTATAGATGTGTTAAACCTCTATCGGATTATAAAACTCAAATCTCAAGTTCTAACCTAAATTTTTTCCAAAGCCTGCTTGATATCATCAAGAATATCCTCGACATCTTCAATTCCAACAGAAAGGCGAATAAGGTCGGGAGCAATACCTGCTTCGCGAAGCTGTTCATCGCTCAGCTGACGGTGGGTGTGACTTGCTGGATGAAGCACACATGTGCGGGCATCAGCCACATGGGTAACAATGTTTATCATTTCAAGAGAATCCATGAACTTGATAGCTGTTTCGCGATCGCCCTTCAATCCAAAGGCAATAACTCCGCATGAACCGTTTGGCACGTATTTTTGTCCAAGCTCGTAATAAGCATCGTCTTTCAGTCCTGAGTAATGTACCCAAGCAACCTTCTCGTTGTTGTGCAAGAATTCTGCCACTTTCTGAGCATTCTTGCAATGCTGTGCCATGCGTAGGTGAAGAGTTTGCAGTCCAAGGTTAAGGATGAAAGAGTTCATCGGTGCAGGGATAGAACCAAGGTCGCGCATGAGTTGAGCAACCATCTTGGTGATATATCCCATGTTGCCGAATGCCTTTACATAGGTGAGTCCGTGGTAGCTCTCGTCTGGAGTGCACAAACCAGGGAACTTGTCGGCATGAGCCATCCAGTCGAACTTTCCGCTGTCAACAACCACACCACCAACCTGTGAGGCTGTTCCGTCCATGTATTTTGTTGTGGAATGAGTCACAATGTCGGCACCCCATTCAAATGGTCGGCAGTTGATAGGTGTTGCAAATGTGTTATCAACAATCAATGGAACACCATTCTTGTGAGCTATGCGTGCAAATTTCTCGATGTCGAGAACAGCACATCCAGGGTTGCTTATTGTTTCGCCAAATACACATTTTGTGTTAGGGCGGAAGGCTTTTTGAATTTCCTCTTCGCTGGCATCCTGATTTACGAAAGTGGCTTCAATGCCAAGTTTTTTCAGTGTTACACCAAAAAGATTGTATGTGCCACCATATATTTCGTTGGCAGTTATAATATGGTCGCCTGCTTCGCAGATATTGAAAACAGCATAGAAATTGGCAGCCTGTCCGCTTGATGTGAGCACAGCACCCACACCACCTTCAAGGGCAGCAATTTTCTTGGCAACAGCATCGTTGGTGGGGTTGGCAAGACGTGTGTAGAAATATCCGTCTTTTTTCAGATCGAACAGCATTGCCATTTCTTCTGAATTGTCATATTTCCATGTAGTGCTCTGATAGATAGGCACTTCGATAGGTTCTCCGTTCTGTGCTCTGTAGCCAGCCTGGACGCAAAGCGATGCAGGTTTCAAATTCTTCTTCATCTTGTTCAATTTTAGTTTATGTTCTCTCAATCGAGCACGTTTATTGCCCGATGTGGTTATTCCCTTTTTTGTTGTTTTGCCCTACAAAATTACGGAATAATGTGCTAAAACAATGATTTTTAGTGAAAGAATTGCAATTATTTACCTAAAAATCTTTCATTTAGATAGTTAAAGAAGGCTTCTTTATAGTTGTCGCCAATAGGTATGTAGATGTTTTCGCCCATGATAACCCTATTTTTGTTTACCTCGATGATTTAAAGTCTCTATTCAACAAATGTTTTCAGTAGAACATCTAAAATATTCAGTGAAGTGCTCGAAAAAAGTTTCAAAAAACTCATACTAATATTTGCGTTTTTAAAAAGGAATTGTTATCTTTGTGTCAAATAAAAAAATAATATACTCTTTCGCATGACTCATGTTTAGTCAATGAGTTGATTATTAAACATTTAACTAAAAAAATAAAAGAAAATGAAAAAACTAATGATTTTACTTACCGCAGCCGTATTTGCTGTACAGGGGGTATCTGCACAGGCTGTTGAAGAGAGCAAAACTTTCTTTGATAATTGGTATGTAGGTGTTAATGGTGGCGTTGCTGCACCAATGGCTAAGCATAGTGTTTTCAAAAACATTAATCCACAGGCTGGTCTTCGTGTAGGTCGCTGGCTCACACCTGTATTCGGTCTTGCTGTTGAAGGTGAGGCTGTTTTTGGTAACAAGCCATTCTCAAAGTTTGGAACAACAGTTCAGTATTCACAGGTAAACGTTTTGGGTACAACAAACCTTACAAACTGGCTTGCAGGCTATAAGGGTGAACCACGTGTATTTGAACTCGTTGCCATTTATGGAATGGGTTGGGCTACAAGATATGGCACAAAGGCCGATCATAAAGCTCTTGACGAGGGATTGTATCACAATGCCCTAACATGTAAGTTGGGTCTCGACTTCACATTCAATCTTGGTAGCGCTAAGGCATGGCAGATTTATGCTGAGCCATTTGTAAACTATAATATGCATGGTTATCTTCGTGATGGCGATGACATCAAGTATAACAAGAACAAGGCACAGATTGGTGTATTGGCAGGTATCAACTACAAGTTTGGTAACAGCAACGGTACACACAACTTTAAGATTGTTGTTCCACGCAGTCAGGCTGAGATCGATGGCTTGAATAGCCAGATTAACGACCTTCGCAATGCAAATGCGGCTAAGGATGCAGAACTTGCAGCTAAGGATGCAAAGATCAACGACTTGCAGAAGGCTCTCGACGATTGTAACAAGAAGCCTAAGTATGTAAAGCCAGCAACCGCTACAAATCTTCAGCCAACAGTTCTCTTCAAAGTTGGACGTAGCACTATCGAGCCTGCTCAGTATGCTCCTATCGAGCTTATTGCCAACTACATGAGAAATCATCCAGATGCAAAGGTTGAGATTAAGGGTTATGCTTCACCAGAAGGTAGCAAGGAAATCAACCAGAAACTTTCTGAGGCACGTGCCGAGGCTGTTAAGACTGCTCTTGTAAAGAAGTACAAGATTGCTGCCGACCGTCTTACAACAAAGGGCATGGGTGCAACCGACAAACTCTTCGAACAGGTTGAGTTCAATCGTGTTGCAACTTTCAATGACAATGCAAAATAATTGTTCCTTTTATATTATTTCGGAAGTAATATAAGCGATTTAACCGGGTACGTGATGTATCCGGTTTTATTTTTTTACTATCTTTTAACTTGCTACATATTCTTCTTTTTGCTATATTTGTTGCGGTGATACATTTAATTACTTCTTAATATCTTAAGTAATATTATTATTTTCAATCTAACTTAATTAATAGGAGGAAACAAGATGAGAAGAAAACCTAAAATGCATTTCGAGGAAGAATTCGACCTTGACAATGTTTATAATGAAGAGCAAATTTATGGTACTTCACATCAAAATGCTGGGTGGACAGCATAAATGATGAGTATAGAGTGTAAATAAAATGTAATTTGTTTTTTTTGTTTAACTTTTCTTTGAAAGCTTTCTAATGTGGCTATTGTGGGATTGCATTCGCTTTCGAAATAGCTATTTGGAAAGCTTTTAAATCAAAATATTTGTTTTAACAATTTGTTTTTATTAAGTTTTTTTTTGAGTAAATAAAATTCGATATATTTGTGCTGGCGTCTAACAATATGTAGCTTATAATTAGCCTTTTATAACAAATTATATGTACAAAACGATTTTAAATTTAATTTGCAATAAATAATGCAAAATAATTGTTTGTAATCAAAAAAAAATGTATACCTTTGCCACGAAATTAATTAAGTAATAAGTAACAATTTAGTAGGACTACATTAGCATCTGGTATAATGCGAAAAAATAACTCAAGTAAATTGTAGCCTGAATGATTTTTTTTGTAAATGCAACTTTCGTTGACACATCATGTGATTAGGCAGAAGTTTGTTTGCCTATTCTCTTTGGCTCTAATTGTCGCGTTATGGGTATTACGCTGTCGAGGACTCATTTTAAATATTGAGCCTTCTTCGGATAGTGTGATGCCAGGAACAACTGAACTTGAATTTTATGGATTTGATATCGTAAATTACTATTTTTATTATTATAAGGACAAATTCTATGACTTTCCATGGGTAATAAGAATAGCTTATATGGTAATCATTGTTTCTGTTATGGTGGGAGCTTGTGTTTTTCTTTTTTGGTTTAGGTTCGTTTATTGTGAAATGAGGAGCAAGTATAGACATCGGCTGCTTATGCGCAGATTTCATGACTCTATTTGCAATGTGCTTTACGATGCAAACGACCTTTCTGAATACGAGATAGACAGAATTCTGGGGCTTAATGGCGTCTCACTAAAAAAAAGTTTGATGCATGACCTTCTTGGAGTGCTTATAGATATTCATTTTGAACTTGGTGACAACAACATCAATGCACATAATCGCGATATTGTTTATGTGTTGCTTGGAATAACACAATATATTAACAGTTCTCTTGTTGGGAGAAATTACAGAAACTGTATTCGTATTCTTCAAACAATGCGCATATTGGATGTAACAGTGCAACCTGGTTTGATGGTTAGACTTGTGAACAGTCGGCACCATTCTCTTAGAAGTCTTGCAAGAGTGTGCTATTTCATGTCGAATAATTCTAATCCATATGAACTGCTCAATAAGGATTATCTTAATGAACAATTCACACCGTGGGATGCTATTAACCTTCATGAATGTATGCGATTGTGCAAGAAGCGTGGTCGATTAATGCCTTCATATATGGCTATTCTCAATGAATTGAAAGAGCCGCTGGTGAAGCCTTATATGATATATGATGCAGGCTACTGGGGTACTGATGATGAAGTTAAGCAGATGGCGGAATTCTTTGACAAGGATGATGCCCGTTGCCGTAATGCCGCTTATACAGTTATGGGTTGGCGTAAATGTCTTTCAGAGGAAAAAACAATGATGGATCGTTATTGGGTTGAAAACGAAACTTCACGTTCGCTTATTGTTCGAGAGGTGTTCGAGATGCATTCGGGACGTGCTGTGGATTTTTACATGGAGGCATACAACAAAACAGCATCTAATGACACCAAACTTCAGATTCTCTATGCGTTGAAATACTACAACAAGGAGAGTGCTAAGGTTTTCAACGAGTTGCAGAGTAAAGCTTTGCCAGAGCAGTCTATTCTTTTTAAGCATGTTCAAAACCCATTGATCGTTAAACAGTTAACAGAAAAGGCTAATGAAAGAGTTCTTGTTTGATTTTTTTGGAAATACCATATATTTTTATTCTCTCACATTGATAGCTTCTTATGTTTACATGATGATTCTTGCAGGCAAGAAAATCATACGACAGAAGGAATATTCGCTGGAAGTGTATGATAAGGAATTGATAAGAAAAAGTCCTTATGCGCCAGGAGTGTCTATTGTTGCTCCTGCATATAATGAAGAAAAAACAATTGTTGATAATGTTCTCTCGCTGCTCGATCAGGATTATCCTGTGTTTGAGGTTATTATTGTTAACGATGGTAGTTCTGATTCTACTCTTGAGAAGATGATAGATAATTTTCAACTTGTTGAGGTTCCTTATGCCTATCATGAGCGGATACATACTTGTCCTTATCGACGTATGTTTAAATCGAGCTTGCCAAAATATTCCCGTCTTACAGTTATTGACAAGGTGAATGGAGGAACAAAGGCTGATGCCGTTAACGCAGGACTCAACGTGGTTCGCTATCCTTATTTTGTAAATACTGATGTTGATTGCATTCTTTCGCGAGATGCCATCTTCCAATGTATTAGACCTGTGCTGAAGAAAGACAATGTAATAGCCGTGAGTGGAGCTATGACAATGTCTAATGGATGTAAGGTGAGCAGAGGACGAATCCTCAACCATCGTGCGCCATGGTTGCCTTTGCCACTTTTCCAGGTGCTCGAATATCTGCGCTCGTTCTTTGTGGGCAAGATGGCATGGTCGGCAATAAATGCCATGCCTAATGTTTCAGGTGGTTATGGACTTTTTAATACCGAGGTGATGATTGCTGCTGGTGGATATACTCCTGACTCTCTTGCCGAGGACATGGATATGGTGTGGAGTGCCATAAGATACTGTTGTAATTTCAACCGTCCATATCGTGTGGAGCAGATTCCTGCAACGTGTTGTTGGACAGAGGCACCTTCTACGCTTACCATTCTATATCGTCAACGAATACGTTGGGCACGTGGACTTTTCCAAACTTTCGTACGTCATCGTGATATGGTTTTCAACCCAAAGTATCGCAGATTGGGACTGATAACTCTGCCTTATCTTCTTATCTTTGAGTTCTTTGCTCCGATAGTAGAAGCTACGGGGGTAGGTGTGTTCATGTATCTGGCTATTACTGATGCTGTTAACTGGTTGTGTGCACTGATTATCTTTATGTCTATATATTTCTTTAGCATTATGGTTGCAATGGTTACTATGTGCTTCGATTATATGTCGGGACGTACCTTTGATAAGTGTAGGGATTACTTGCTTGTGTTGCTGGCATCTTTGTTTGAGCCATTCTTATATCATCCTTTTCTTGTGTTCTGTTCGCTAATGGGATATGTAAAGTTTCTGTTTCATACTCGTTCGAGTTGGGGAAAAATGTCGCGTAAGGGTTATAATACAAATAAAAAATCATGATGAAGAAAATGATGTTTATAAAAAAAATAATATCAACTGTTTTACTGATGTTTTTTTTGTTTGCAGTCTGTACAACTGTTGAAGCTAAAGATAAAAAAGCTCTTAGTTATTATGAGTCGGCAACACGTTCATATTTCCGAGAACACAAATGGAGGGCAGGAAAGAAACTTCTTGACGAGGCTCTTCCTATCTATCCAGATGATTCGCAACTTAACGAGCTTATGGGACAATATCTTTGCAATCGAAATCAGTATGATAAAGCTCGTTTCTTTCTGATTAAGGCTGTGCGCAATAATGATAAGAACGCGCAGGCTTATAAACTACTCATCAGTCTTGAAGAAGAACAGGGCCACTACTCTGTTGCTATCTGTTATGTTAACGACCTTCTTGAGATGCGACCTTATTCTAAGTCGTTATGGTTGCAGAAGATAAGACTATATCTTAAACAAGGGAATAATGCTGAGGCAGACCGCCTTCTTGCCCGTCTCTGCAAAATATATCCTACAGATGTGAAACTTCGTCAGCAATATCACTATCGCTTGGAAGAACAGGCAGGAATTTTGCGCAAGAAAGGCGATTTGTCGCAAGCTATCAGTAATCTTGAAACTCTTGTAAAAGAAGATTCACATAATGCAGAAAACTATTTCTCTCTGTGCAATCTCTATCTTCAGCAAGGCAATAAGAATGCGGCTTTGTGCATTGCTGAGAGAGGTGTTATGCAAACGGGTAGTGTTCTGCTTGCACGTAAGAAAGCTTCTATTCTTGCTGAAGAACATCGATATTCAGAGGCTATAGCCTTTATCAAGAGCTATATGCGTTTGCACTCTAATTCAGGGCTCAATTCTTTTTTAAATGAACTTGAAAAAGAATCTGCCTATGAGTCGTTAAACAACGATCCTTATGTGCAGTTTGGCAAACTTTATGAGAAGAGCCATTCTTTAGAAGCACTTAACTATTTGTTGAACACATCCATGTCGCGTCAGTATAATGATGATGCCCTTTTTTATATTCATGAGATGAAGAAACGTCAGGGTGTCACATTTAAGCTTGTTTATAAAGAGGCTATTGTACAGAAACGTCTTGGTAATACAAGAAAATGGGCAAATCTTTTAGAAAAGGCTTTACGTATGCAGCCTAATAATAAGGGTGTTATCGAAGAGTTGTCGTGTTATCATTTGGAAAAAGCAAATCAGTTGATGATGGCTAAACTCTATGAAGAAGCCATTCCAGATCTTGATTTTGTAATAAGTAAAAGCAAAGATAGAGAGAATCTTTGTTTGGCATGGAATAAAAAGTATTCGTGTCTGTATGAGCTCGGACGTTACGACAAAGCACTTACTCTTCTGAATATAGCCGGACAGGATATATTTGGTCATAACAAGTGGTTGGTTCGCAAGGCAGAACTGATGGACAAAACAGGTCAGACCGATAATGCACTAAGTGTTATAGAAAAAGAACTTTCTGATTTTGAAAACACAGATTATGAACTTTATAGTGGCTGTTACGAAGAAATGGCTGTTCCTTATATCAAGAAGCTTATAGCCAAAGGAGCTATTCGTAAGGCTAACAGCGAAGCTATAAGGCTTGTAAGGCTATGTCCTGAAAGCTATTACGGATTGCTATATTCTGTTAATACCTCTGCACAATTACATAAAAATGATGAATATAACATGTATCTCGATCAGGCACTTGAAAGCTATCCTGATGATATCACTTTCCGAATAAAGAAATCAACAGTTTATAATAGAGCGGAGGACTATGATCATGCACTTAACTTGTTGCGTCCTTATCTTGATTCTCTTTCTGGCGACACACTTCTTGTGCGTGCTTTCTCTGTAAGCAGTGCTCTTAAAGCTCTCAAACTCCTGAAAGATAATCATTCTTGGCAGGCTATGGCTGTGGTTGATTCTGCGTTATATTACAATTCTGATGATGTAGAGTTGCTTTATGACAAGGGATTGATATACGAAAAGCTACATTTGTATGATTCTGCTTATGTGTATCAAAAATATAACGATAATGATGTTGAGGTGCGTGAACATCTTAAAGAGCTGATGTTTCATTGTCAGAAGAATTGTATTGCACTTGGTTATCTTCATTCTCGTGTGAGTGATAACAATAACACTCGTGCAATAGCTTCTATTGGGTATTCACTGAAGAATATTAAAAACACCTATTCGTTATCTGTGAACTATAGCGGAAGAGAGGGATATGCAAATAAAACGACTGAAGAAAATTCTTCTTTTGGAGGCGCTGGCGTTCAGGTGGTTGCCGAATGGACTCATTATTTCAAAGCACCTATCTCTGTCACTATAGGTGGTGGCTGGAGTAATATGTTTTTCCCACGCAGACAGCTCTATGGAAGTGTAGGGTATGAACTGAATAATGGTTGGGGTGTTGATCTCCATGGAGGTTATCGTAGTGTTGAGGCATCTTCAGAGCGTTTTAAGCCTTCTACAGAGGCAACTGATGATGGTGAATGGCAGTTTGATGGATGGAACAAGACTTGGACAAATCTATATAATGTTGGTATTGGCGTTTCGAAAAATCTTGGGAATTTTTCTCTTGGAGTGAAGGGAGACGGAGTTATTGTAAACAAAAAACTCTTCTTTAATATTTCCTCGCAAGGGAAGTATTATCCTAACGAGAACAATCATCTTTCATTTATATTTGCTCAAGTAGGTGCGGGAACAGCTCCAGAATCGGCTATTCTTGATAATGGTCTTCCTGGTACTTTCAGTCACATGAACTCTTCTGTTGGAATGGGCTATCACTGGATGCTTACAGGTAATATGTCTCTGCTTGTTCAAGGAGATTGGTTCACATTCTATTCCCAGAATAATTTTATGCTTGGCACAGCCGAGTCTTATTCCGAAAAGGTTAGTACACGATATAAGAATTTATTCAATATATATCTGCAACTTAATATTTCTTTCTGATATAAAAATAAACGATGAAGGTTTTTCTGTTATTTACTTTTTTGTTTCTTTTCTCGGCATGTGATGCGTTTCATCCAAAGCCACAATCTACTGATTATTATCTTGTTGTGCCATTGCGCAATGATAGTAAATCTGATGCAAAGTGGGCTGGTTATTTAAGAAAACATCTTGATAATAGATCAGCTTTTTCTGAATCTGTACTCACAAAGCCGAATGACAAGCAAAAGCAGATAATGAGCATTTCGGTGATGCAGAATACAGCTATGCTTACTGATTATGCCATAAGTTACACTTCTCATGGTGTTTGTCTTAAAGCTAAGGATGAGAATAAAATGCTTTGGCTTATATATCAGTTTATCAGTATGATAGGTGATAGGGACAAACGCTTTGATGTGACAGATCTGCCTTCTCCAATGCTTGCTTATGGTAAAAATGAAGCAGCTAACTTTGCTTTTAACTATCGCAGTATATATTCTCTTTATAATAAAAATCCAGAAATGTTTCCTATTCTTGGTGCTTCTCATGTTGATTATGATTGGGCTATCTGGGGACACAATCTTGGAAAAATTCTCGCTCACAAGAGTGATGACAGCTATGCTCGTACTGCTACTGGACGGGATAAGAAACAGTTCTGTTTCTCATCTTTTGAACTTTATAACGAGCTTGTTGAATATATTTCAAACAACTATGGGGATGAAAAGTCTGCTCGGTTTTGTATCATGCCTAATGATAATGATGTGGTGTGCCAATGCCCTCGTTGCAAGAAAGCTGGTAATACACTTCATGATGCAGCTCCATCTGTTATTGCATTTGTAGAGCGACTTGCGCATCGATTCCCTAACCACACATTTGTCACATCGCACTATCTTACTATGTCTTCTGCGCCTGCACATCGCTTGCCGAAAAATATGGGAGTGATAGTCAGTGCTATGGACTTACCATTGCAAGCTAATGTTGTTAATTCCGTAAAAGGTCAGCGCTTGTTGCATACAATCAAGGAGTGGAGAAAATATTGTAGTCGCATATATATATGGGATTACAATCGCAATTATGACGATTATTTGTCTCCATTCCCATGCTTGCTCATCTTGCAACAACGATTACAATTCTATAAGCAGAATGGTGTGAGTGGAGTTGTTTTTAATGATTCCGGCGACAATTTTTCTTCTTTTGATGATATGCAGACGGCTGTTATCTCGCAGTTGCTTATCAATCCTTCTATTGATGTGCAGACGGCATGCTGTCGTTTCTTTAAGAAATTCTATCCAAAGACTTCTAATATTTTAATCCAATATTATAACGCTATAGAAAATAGGGCGTTCGCAGTAGGAAAACCGTTGGAGTTTTATGGTGGCATCGGTGATGCTGTTGAAGGGTATCTTGATGTGCAGGAATTTAATACTTTCTTTTGTAATCTTGAGAAGGCTTCTAAAGAAACAAATGGTGATGAGCGTACACGTTTGAATAAATTGTTGACAGCTTTGAACTATACACGTTTTGAATTGATGCGCTTTGTTGGTAAAAGTGTTAATAACGAAATGCTAAGTCAGATTATGCATAATCTATCAGGGCATAAAGCTTTTCCTGAAATGAATAATTATCGTGAAGCTAATGGAACACTTGATGATTATATCAATTTTGTTAGTAATCATAAATTGTTTATTTGTTCCCCTAATCCTCTTGCAAACAAGATAAGTAGCGCTTCTCGCCTTGATGAAGGTCAGCTGCCACTTTCTGCTCTTACTGATGGCAAACTTGGTATTCCGTTTGATTATCACACACATTGGCTTATTTTCTCAGGAGATTCTCTTCAAATTAATGTTTCATGTGTGCAGGGGAGAGAATTGCAGATGAACTTTATGGAGGCGTCACCATGGCACATCTTTCTGCCAAAGTCCGTAAAACTTTGTCAGGAAGGGAAAGTTATTTCTGAGGTAATGCCTATTGACGGAGCAGCTGACGATTTTACACGCCACACTATTTCTATTCCTCTTAAAAAGGTTGATAGAAAAATACCAGTTAATCTAATTATTATTAAATCGGGACACTCGTTTGCCATTGACGAAATAATGGTGAAATAATATCAATATATAAACAAATGAAATATTGCTATTTATACATAATATTTATGTTCTCTCTTTTTGCTATTACATCATGCAAAAAGAGAGTAATGCCTACTCATGTTATTGTTGAAGACTCTATCCGGCATTATTACCCAATGATGCTTAACGACAATCTCAGACTAAGCTATAAGCTTACAAATATTGGTGATGAACCATTTGTGATTAGTGATATACAACCATCGTGTGGTTGTGTTACTGCAGATGATGATCATTGCCGAATTATTATGCCTGGAAAATCAGCTAATCTTAATTTCCTTTTTAATAGTGCAAAGAATAGGGGATATGTTCGCCAATATATACGCATTTATGGGAATGTTGAGCCCAAAGGTGTTGTTACTCTTTTGTTTGATGTTAATGTTGTTGTGCCAACAGGTGCCGAACCTGACTATGAGGAAATATATAAGAAAAACAGCGATGACGATGCTGTCGTAGGGCAGAATAGCATCTCTGGTCGTATCACAGAAAATGGTTATTGGGTTGGGGATTCTGTTCCTGATTTTCTGTAGTTTACTTTACTTCAGATAGGATTATTTCACCCCTTTTCTTATGGTGGAGGAAAAAAAATAACAAAATAGTGAAAAACCATCTCGAAACCATCTCGGAGGCATTTAGGAACCATCTCGAAGGAAGGAAAAAGAATAAACGTCAGGAAAACAATTTACAGTTAAACAGATTTTTCCAGATGCTTTGCTATTTTATTTTATAGTGAACTAAAGTTTCGCAAGCGAATATTACTCTAAAATATTATCAAGAATTAGAGAATTAGAGAATTTTTAGGCTAACGCCCCTATGTTTCTAATTAATTCTACTTGAATTCATAAGAATTATAAGACCATGCAAGGGCGCAAGCCAATTCTCAAATTATTCGAGCAAAGCTCTCATCAACTCGTCTTAAATTCTTGATAAGAGATAAACCACGGCACTTCGTGCCTGTAAGAACCTTAACTCCACATTTCAGAACGGGTTTATTCAGATGTTTTCTTGTTTTTTTCTTCATTCTTCAAACCTCAAAATTCAACGTTCAAAGTTGTTAGGTTGATATCCTTTGCGCGATTGCGCCCTGGTGCATCAGCACTTTATTTTCTAGTG